>NZ_JAWFZC010000002.1:0-254964 GCF_032550575.1 Dermabacter sp.
AACAACCAAGAAACACCACACGCACCCACCAGCAACAACCAGCAAGCACCCGCCACATTCCTCCGGGGCAACGAGGAAAAACACTACGCCCCACACCACGCCTGCGCAAACCACACACCCCAACTCGTGGCCCACACCATAAAACAACCCAAAAAAGCTGCCGTCTCTTTCCGCTCCTGCACGGAAAGAGACGAGGTATTTGCGCGAGACGTCGGTAAGGGGTTCCTGGCTGCGTACTGCAGACAGAGACAATTCAAAGACGCGAAGTCACCGCGACCTCGCGGGCCGACCTAGGCGCCCGGGACGTAGCCCCTGTGGAGCGCGACAATGCCGCCGCTGAGGTTGCGATACTGCGCTCGTTCGAGCCCGAGCTCAAGGAACCACTCGCGTAGGCCCTCCTGATCGGGCCAGGCAAGAATTGACTCGGCGAGGTAGCTGTAAGCAGCACCATTCGCCGATACCTGCGATGCCACGTGCGGCAGCATCCCCATGATGTAGCGCGAGTAGACGTGGCGGAACGCGCGATTGTTCGGGGTCGAAAACTCGCACACGACGACGGTCCCGCCCGGCTTCACCACGCGCGCCATTTCGGAGAGAGCTTTTCGTGGTTCAACGACATTGCGCAGACCGAAGCTAATGACGGCTGCATCGAATGAATCTGACGTGAACGGGAGGTTGGTAGCGTCGGCCCCCACAAAGGGGATGTGCGGCTGCCTCTTGCGCCCCTCCGCCATCATGCCAGCCGAAAAATCAGACGCAAGAACCCGGTGACCCGCACGCGCGATCGCCGCGCTCGAGGTACCGGTCCCGGCCGCCACATCAAGTACGCGAGCTCCGCTCCCCTTCGGCAGATCGAGCGCTTCCACCATCGCCGATCGCCACCCTCGATCCTGACCGAAGGCAAGGACTGTGTTGAGGAGGTCGTAGCGCCCCGCGACGCCGTCAAACATAGTCGAGACGTCGGCGGGGTTCTTGGTGAGATCAGCTCGCGTCATGGGGTCTATTGTGCCTGATCGAGGCCGCGGTGCGCGCAACGCGGGGTATGGGCGCGTCAGAGCCCGATGAGCCCCGTGAGTGCATCACGGAGGAAGTACATCACGAACAGTGCGCTCACGACATACATGAGCCAATGCACCTTTTTCGCGTTGCCCACGACAATTTGGATGACCACGTACAGGATGAAGCCCGCCCCCATGCCCACGGTGATCGAGTACGCGAACGGCATGAGGATGATCGTGAGGAATGCGGGAATAGCCTTCGTGAGGTCGCTGAAGTCAATGTCCACGACCTGGCTCATCATGAGGAATCCGACGAGGACGAGGGCCGGGGTCGCAGCCTCGTACGGCACGAGAGCGACGATCGGCGATAGGAACATCGCGACGACAAAACACAGGCCAGTGACGACGGTCGCGAGGCCCGTCCGGGCGCCTTCACCGACGCCGGTCGCGCTTTCAACGAAGCTCGTGTTGGAGGAGACACCACCAACGCCACCCATGATCGCCCCGACAGAGTCGGCGATGAGGATCCGCTGGCTGTTCTCGACATCGCTGTTGTCGTCGACGAGCCCTGCCTCAGTTCCAACCGCAACCATGGTGCCCATTGTGTCGAAGAAGTCTGCGAGGAGGAGGGAGAACACGACGATGATGGCGCCGACGATACCGATGGCGCGCAGGCCACCGACCGGATCGACCTGGAACAGGGTGCTGAAATCGGGCAGCGCGAACGCGCTTCCGCTCAGGGCGGGCACGTTCATAGACCAGCCGTAAGGGTTACCCGCATCAGCGTCGGTTGCGGGAGCAAACTGACCGATTCCGACGGTGTTCTCGATGACAATGGCGAGTACTGTCGCAGCAATAATCGCGATGAGAATCGCGCCGGGGACCTTCCTCACCCACAGCACGATCATGAGGATGAGCCCGAAGACGAACACGGCTGTAGGCCAGCCAATGAGCGAGCCTGAGTTACCGAGCTGCACGGGGGTGCCACCACCGGTGGTCACGAAGCGGGCGTTGATGAGCCCAATAAACGCAATGAACAAGCCCATGCCCACAGCGATGGCGGTCTTGAGGAACTGCGGGACCGCGAGGAATACCGCCTTGCGAAAGCCCGTGAGAACGAGCAAAAGAATAATGATGCCTTCCACGAGCACGAGCCCCATCGCACCGGCCCAGGTCATGCCGGGCAGTGATACGACGCCGTAGGCGAGGTACGCGTTGAGCCCGAGACCCGCCGCCATCGCGAGCGGGAAATTCGCCCACGCTCCCATGAAGATCGAACACACGGCAGCAATCAGCGCCGTTCCCGCAGCAACAGCGGGCATATTCGGCTCGGTTCCACCGCCGAGGTACATGCCGGTCGAATCCGGCACGGTGCCGATAATGAGCGGGTTCAGTACAACGATGTAACACATCGCAAAGAACGTGACCATGCCGCCACGCACTTCACGGCCGACCGTCGAGCCGCGTTTAGAGATCGAGAAAAACGAATCGAGGCGCGAGAAAGCCGCACCCTTTGAGGGAGCACTGTGGGTTTGGGACATGGCTCCCATTGTAGGAAAAGGCCCGGCCAAAGCGACGCTTTGGGCCGGGCCAGCGAGACGAAGAACTCGAGTTTTACTTCTTTTCGGGGCGATTAGCGTCGATAAAGCGGTAGTAGTCGAGGTAGTCGAGCTTCGAGGCCGCGGAGCTATCCACAACGATGGTGGCGTCCTCGTGAAGCTGGAGCGCGGTCGATGTCCAGCGGGCACTCACCCCTCCCTCGATTGTCTGGCGAACGGCTTCAGCCTTGTTCTCCCCCGTTGCGATGAGGAGAAGTTTCCTGGCCTCGCGGATTGTGCCGACTCCCTGGCTGATGGCGTGGATGGGAACGTCATCTTTCGAATCGAAGAAACGCGAGTTGTCAGCGATCGTCTTGGGGGTGAGCGTCACCAGGTGCGTGCGCGAAGCGAGCGACGTGCCCGGTTCGTTAAAGCCGATGTGACCGGTCGCCCCGACCCCGAGGAGCTGGAGATCAACGCCGCCTGCATCCTTGATCGCGGCGTCATACCGGGCTGCTTCGGCAACCGGATCCCCCGTGTCACCGCGAGGGCAAAACACCTTCGCAGTGTCGAGATCCACCTTTTCAACAAGGTGCTCGCGAATAAAACGCGCGTAGCTTTGGGGGTGCTCGGGCGAAAGCCCCACGTACTCGTCGAGCATGAAGACAGTGACATTCGCAAAGCTCAGGCCCTCGTCACGGTGGCGCCGCGCGAGTTCGTCATAAGCCGCGATCGGCGAAGATCCCGTCGCGAGGCCGAGAGTGACGGGGCCACCATCTGCTTCGCGAATAGCAGCCTCGATGTGATCGGCAACGACCACGCTCGCGTCGTCGGCGGTGGGGCGAATGTAGATTTCCATGGCATCTCCGGCTTCGTTCTGGGGCGCGGGAGGGCCGACGCTGGCCGGTCTCCGCTTACGCCCATGGTGGGCTCGCTCATATGCTCCTGCAAGCATACGTACTTCGAGAAGAGACCAGCAAGGCCCGGCACCTCGAGGTGCCGGGCCTTGCGTTTTGGCGCGAAAGCTCCGCGCCGCTTCCCCAAACGGGGCTTACTTCTTCTTCGGCGTCGACGCCGCCGCAAGCTCAAAGGCCTTGCGGGGTTCTGTCGCCTGGGCGATACCGAGAATCTCGCGGTTGCCGAGCAGCGAGCTCACCCAACCCGCGACGACACCGGCCTTACGGCCAAGCGTAGGCATGGCATAGACGTGGTAGGCGCGAGCGCCGAGCCATGCGGGAATGCCCTTGAGCTCGACCTTCTTGTCGCCGATGAACAGCGTTCCGACGCCCTTGAACATGCCGAGGGTTGCCATCGTGCCGAGGTTCTTGTGGTAGTAGTCCACGAGCGGGCGCGAGTCGATCGCGCGCGCAACGTTGTCAGCGAGGCACTTCGCCTGGCGCACGGCGTGCTGAGCATTCGGCGGGCAAACCTTGCCCTCGCCCGAGGCGAGATCCGGAACGGTCGTGCAATCGCCGGCAGCAAAGACACCCTCGAGGGGGCCGTCCTCGCCCTTGACGCGAAGGTCGGCGAGGCAGTCAAGGCGGCCGGTCTGGTTGAGCGGCAGATCCGAGTTCTCGAGGACGGGATTCGGCTTGATGCCGGCACACCACACGATGAGGTCCGAGGCGAACTCGTCACCGTCGGAGGTCTTGACGATGCCGTCCTCGCACGAATTGAGGAAGGTCTCGAGCTTGACCTCGATGCCGCGCTCACGGAACTGCTTGAGAGCATACTTTCCGAGCTCTTCGCCAACCTCGGGAAGAATTCGACCCATCGCTTCGATCATGACGAAGCGGACATCCGAGGGGTGAAGATCGGGGTAGTAACGCAGAGCTGCGGAGACCATATCTTCAGCTTCGGCAATGGCTTCCGAGCCAGCGAAGCCACCGCCGACGAAGGTGAAGGTCAGCAGGCGCTTGCGGGTTTCGGGATCCTTGGTCGAAGCTGCCTCGGCGAGGTTGCTGAGGATGCGGTCGCGCACGGCCACGGCTTCCTCGACCCACTTGAACCCAATAGCGTTTTCAGCAAGGCCCGGGATCGGGAGCGTGCGCGGTACGGAACCGAGCCCCACGACGAGGTAGTCGTAGCTGATCTCGATCGTTTCATCGCCCTCGAGAGCGACCGTCACGACGCGATCCGCGTGCGAGATGGTCTCGACCGATCCGGTGACGACCTTGGTGCCCTGCAGGACCTTGCGCAACGGCGCGAGCACGTTGCGCGGGTCAATCGCACCGGCGCCAACTTCCGGGAGGAATGGCTGATAGGTGAGGTAGGGACGAGTGTCGACGACCGTGATGGCAACGTTGTTGCCGGCCTTCTTGCGCAGCTCAGCTGCGACGTTCATACCAACGCTTCCGCCGCCGAGAACGAGAACGTGCGGCTTGTTTCCTGAATTGATGTTCATGTGTGTGAACTTGCCTTTCCACATCGCTAACGATGCAATTCAACCACGATGAGGCGCTTCCAAACTGAGTGAATCGAGCACGCTCATCGCGAGTCCATCGAGAATGTCGTGTTCGCTCGTCGTGACGCGCTCGAGTGTGCCTTCGTTCGCAACCCGTTCGAGGATTCGCGCCCAAATAAGCGCGCCCGCGCCGATCACGTCTATCCGTCCCGGGTGGATCGCCGGGAGCGCCGAGAGCTCCGCCGCGCTCGATCGAAGAATTCGATAGCTAAGGGCCGTGAATTCCTCGGCATCAATGCTTGCACCGTGGCTCAACTCGGGCGTGTATTCCTCGAGGCCGAGGGCAACGGCGGTCAAAGTCGTGACGGTTCCCGCGACTCCCACGATGCCGCGAACTGCGGAAAAATCGATCGTCTGAGAAGCCTCATCAATAAGCGCGTCGATATCGCGGACAGCGGCCTCAATGTCGCTCTCACTCACGCGGTCGGCGCTCAAGTGGCGCTCCGTGAGGCGAACAGACCCCATGTCGAGGCTGATCTCGGCTCGCGGCGCATCCTCGCCGTAGACCAGTTCGGTTGAACCGCCACCGATATCAACGATCAGGCGAGGCGAGGGTCCGGGATCGGGAAGAGTCGCCACGGCACCGCGATAGCTCAGCACCGCCTCTTCGGTTCCTTCGATGACCTCGGGTTCAATACCGAGAATCTCCCGAACCCCGTCGATGAACTCCGCTCGGTCTTCAGCGTCGCGGCTTGCACTCGTCGCTGCAAAGCGCACGCCTTCGACAGCTTTCTGCTCGATCACGCGTGCATACTGCCGAGTGGCCTCAAGAGTGCGCTCGATCGCTTCCGGGTCGAGGCGCCCTGTGCGGTCCACCCCGTGACCGAGACGCACAATTTTCATCTCCCGCGCGATATCGCGCAAGGAGCCGTCGGGCGCTTCTTCCGCGACGAGAAGACGAATCGAATTAGTGCCGCAGTCGATCGCGGCGACCCTGCGGCTCATGCGCCTTCCTCCTCAAGCATTGCGGGGGTGAGGTCGCATCGGCATCGATCGATCGTCGTGTCATCAGAGGCCAGTTCGAGGGCGCGGTCACCAAACGGGTTCACGCCCGGCCCCTCGGCAAGGGCCTGGCCAACCACGGCATGGAGGCACTTCACGCGGTGCGGCATCCCGCCTGCACTGATCCCATCGATCTCTTCGGCACTACCGAGCTCGGAGCGCCGCTCCAGGTACCGCTCGTGGGCGCGCGCATAGCTCTGCTGAAGCTCACTGTTCTCTTCCAGCTCGGCGGTCCACTCAGCAAGCAACCCTCGCGCCTCGAGTCGCGAGCAGGCCTCGACCATCGACGGAAGCGTGAGGTAAAGGCTCGTGGGGAACGGCGATCCATCGCTCAGACGCGGCACCGTGCGCACAACGGCGGGAGCCCCGCACGCGCAGCGACGTGCGATCGAATGCACGCCACGCATCGTTCGACCAAGCTGGCGAGCCATGAGGGCGAGATCCGCCTCGGTTGCCTCGCTCTCGAACGGAAGTGGATCAAGCGGTGTTGGCATAGAGCACTACAACCTTTCGGGCAACTATCGGCCTCAGGGGCCTTGCTTATCGGCGGGGTCCTCGGGAGGAGCGGCCTGACTTGCGGCCACGAGCGAATCCCACATCGTGCCAAACCACGCAGTTTTCGCGCGCTGCTCCTCCTGCGCGGCCTGGGTGGTTTGGGGAACCTCGGCGCCACTCGAATCTGTCAGGCGATACTGCGTTTCCCCGGGGTAGGCAAAGAGCAAACGTTCGCGCGCTTGCGCGGAGACAAACGTCGGATCTTCCCACCGCGCGACTTGAGCCTCGAGCCCTTTGACCTCGCGTTCTTGCTCGGCAACCTGCGCACGAAGGGTGCTGAGGCGCTGTTGCTGCATGACGTATCCGTTCACGGTAGGAACGAGCGCCACGAGCGCGAGAAGCGTAATCGCCAGCAGCACGAGCGAGCGCCCCGTGAGCCCCGCGATAGGGGCCAGCACCTTGCGCGCATCCACACTTACCGAAGTTGCCGTGCGCGCCGATGCGGTGTGACCAGCCTTCGTGCCGCGACGACTCGCGCGAATCGTAGGCGTGAAGGGAGCGGCTGCGGAAGTACGCCGCCGCGACGCCGAGGAGCGCCCCGCCGGTCTCGACGGGGCGCCCCTTCGGTGCTTTAGCGAATCAGGCATGAGCCCTATCGTAAACCGCTCAGGCCTTGAAGCGCGGGAATGCCGAAGCGCCCGCGTAGACGGCCGAGTCGCCGAGCTCATCCTCGATACGGATGAGCTGGTTGTACTTGTTGACGCGCTCACCGCGAGCAGGAGCACCGGTCTTGATCTGGCCCGTACCGAGCGCAACAGCGAGGTCGGCGATCGTGGTGTCCTCGGTCTCGCCGGAGCGGTGCGACATCATCGACGAGAAACCATTGCGGGTGGCAAGATCCACAGCGTCAAAGGTCTCGGTGAGGGTGCCAATCTGGTTCACCTTCACGAGAAGAGCGTTGGCAGCGCCATTCTCAATGCCGCGGCCGAGACGCACGGGGTTCGTCACGAAGAGGTCGTCGCCAACGAGCTGAACCTTCTCGCCGAGCTTCTCGGTGATGGCAACCCAGCCGTCCCAGTCTTCCTCGTCGAGCGGGTCCTCAATCGAGACGAGCGGGTAGGACTCAACGAGCTCGCCGTAGTAGGCGATCATGTCCTCGGCAGACTTCTTTTCACCTTCGAAGAGGTAGGAGCCGTCCTCGAAGAACTCCGACGCAGCAACGTCGAGAGCGAGTGCGACGTCCTTGCCCGGGGTGTAGCCAGCCTTCTCGATGGCCTCGATGATGAGGTCGAGAGCGGCGCGGTTCGACTCGAGGTTCGGCGCGAAGCCACCCTCGTCACCGAGACCCGTCGCGAGACCACGGTCGTGGAGAACCTTCTTGAGGTTGTGGTAAACCTCGGCACCCATACGGACGGCCTCGACGAAGGTCGGGGCACCGATCGGGGCGATCATGAACTCCTGGATGTCCACGTTCGAATCCGCGTGCGAGCCACCGTTGAGGATGTTCATCATGGGGACGGGAAGCACGTGTGCGTTCGGACCGCCCACGTAGCGGTAGAGGGGCAGCTCTGCTTCCGCAGCGGCAGCCTTCGCGACAGCGATCGACACGCCGAGAATGGCGTTCGCGCCGATCTTGCCCTTGTTGTCGGTGCCGTCCGCGTCAATCATCGCGAGGTCGATCGCGCGCTGGTCGGTCACGTCCATGCCCTCGATCTTTTCGGAGAGCTCTTCGGCAACCGCGGCGGCAGCCTGCGAAACGCCCTTGCCGAGGTAACGGCCCTTGTCACCATCACGGCGCTCAACGGCCTCAAATGCACCGGTCGAGGCGCCCGAAGGAACCTGGCCGAGGAACTGGTAGCCCTCGTCGGTCGTAAGAACGACCTCAACGGTGGGGTTGCCGCGCGAATCAAGAATCTCGCGACCGCGAACGTCGAAGATGAATGCCATGAGATGGCCTCCTTAGTCAGGATTTTCAAGTGGCGGGTCGCCTTTGACCTTCGCCCTCAAGTCTAGTGCGGATCGTGTGATCTACCTGAAGGGTTTTGCGCACCCCCGGCGCGGCGAATGCGACCCAGGTCACGGAGTGGGACCTCAGTCGCGAGCCAATTGCGCCTCGACCCTCGCCACGAGTGCGCGAAGAGCCGATTCGGGATCCTCATCACGCGCTGCAGCCTCGAGCACGATCGCCATTATTCGAGAGGCGATACTCCCATTCGACGCGCTGTTCTCAACGACAGCCCTGAGCTCTTCCTCCCGCCCCGCAGCTTGCGCACGCGCGGCGATCTTGAACGCCCGCTGGAGTGCGGGAAGGGCGAGTGGAATCCCCTCGGCGAGTGCACGGCGCGGCTTCTCCTGCGACTTGATGCGGTCCCACCGCGCCGTAATCTCCTCAATGCTCAAATCCTCGCGCTCGGGTCCAAACACATGCGGGTTTCGGCGATACATTTTCGCGTTGAGAGACCGGGCAACCGAATCCAGCGTCCACGGCTCAGCTTCCTCCATGCCGATTCGGGCATGAAACACGAGCTGAAACAGCAGGTCCCCGAACTCGTCAACGAGCTCCGACGTACGAATCGGCTCGCGCTCAAGTTCAGCAAGAACTTCGTGGGTTTCCTCGAGCAAGTATCGCGAAAGAGAACCGTGTGTCTGGGCAGCGCTCCACGGATCACCCCCTGGGCTTCGCAACTCGTGCATGATCCTCACCGACTCGACGACCGCAGCGCCGGGAGCGACGGGGGACGCGAAAACATAATCCGCATCGATGGGCCCACCGGAGGCCTCTTCGAGCGCGCCAATCGTCTCGATAGGCGACGGAAGGTGGGGGTGCTCGGAATCGCAGAGCCAGGCGAGATACCCGCCCGGGCAGCCGTCGGAATCCTCGAGCCACGCGCCGACCGAGCGCGCAAGCTCGTGTGCACTTGCGCTTTCAAGCCGCACGCACTCGATCCCGGCCTCGCGCACGTGTGCCTCCCACGCCGGGTGCGCGCACGACAGGGCAACGCTCGCGGCGCCCCTGAGTGCGTCCCAGCCGCGCGCCGTCATAAGCCCTGGCGCATTCAGGGGCGAAACGGGAACAACCTTGAGCTCACCCGAAAAAGACCCGTTCATCACGCATGCCCCTTTCGTCCAAGACCCGCCTGGCGCGTCCCTTGCGGCGCGTCACGACGTGAGTTTTCGAGCCTACTTGCGCGCGGTGATCGCGAACCGAGCGAACGCGCGCGGGAGGGTTCCGACGGCTGCTCGGCAAGCTCGATACCCCGTTCTTTCGCCCATGCGGGCTTCAGCTGTGCAATCACGCCGCGGCAGAACTCGAGCAGGGCCTCGTCGGTGAGGGGAATACCACCGACACGCTGAGTGCGCGGATGCGGGACGAGAACCTGGCGAAGGGCAGGCTTGAGCACCGTTCCCGGATACAACCTGCGGAGTTTGAGCTGCACGCTGTCCGTGACGTCCACGTGCGCGAAGCGGATCATCTTGCCCTGTACCTGCACCTCGTCGATCCCAGCTTCGGAGGCATCCAGGCGGAAGCGCGCGACGTGAAAGAGACGCTCGACCTCCGCTGGTGGCGCGCCGTAACGGTCCTCGAGCTCGGAGTGCACGCTCTCGAGCTCGTCGGCACTCTTCGACGCCGAAATCTTCGAGTATGCCTCGAGGCGTAGGCGCTCGGAATCGATGTACTCGACGGGAATGTGCGCGTTCAGGGGCAATTCGACCTTCGTGTCCTTCGCCGTATGGTCGAATTCGCCCTTGAACGCTGCGACAGCCTCGCCGACCATGCGTACGTACAAGTCAAAGCCCACACCGGCAATGTGCCCGGACTGCTCGCCGCCGAGCAAGTTCCCTGCGCCGCGGATCTCGAGGTCCTTCATCGCGACCTGCATGCCTGCACCGAGCTCCGAGTGCGTCGCAAGCGTCGTGAGGCGATCGTGCGCTGTTTCCGTGAGCGGTTTCGTCGCCGGATACAGGAAGTACGCGTAGGCGCGATCGCGCGAGCGCCCCACCCTTCCGCGAAGCTGGTGAAGCTGCGAGAGACCAAATCTGTCCGCATTCTCCACGATCAGGGTATTTGCGTTCGAAATGTCGAGGCCCGTTTCCACAATCGTCGTGCACACGAGTACGTCGAAGCGCTTCTCCCAAAAATCGAGGATGACTCGCTCGAGTTGGGCCTCGTTAAGCTTGCCGTGGGCGACCTCCACTCGTGCATCGGGCACGAGCTCACGCAAGTGCGCGGCGGTGCGCTCAATATCCTCGACGCGGTTGTGGATGTAGAACACCTGCCCTTCACGCAAGAGTTCGCGGCGGATCGCGGCCTTGACCTGAGCATCCTCGTGCGCGCCAACGTAGGTGAGCACGGGATGGCGCTCCTCTGGCGCAGTCGCGAGAGTGGAAAGCTCACGAATGCCCGTGACGGCCATCTCGAGGGTCCTGGGAATCGGAGTTGCCGACATCGACAGCACATCGACGTTGGTGCGCAATGCTTTGAGAGTCTCCTTGTGCTCAACACCAAAGCGTTGCTCCTCGTCCACGATGATGAGCCCCAGGTCCTTGAAACGCACCTGCCCCGTGAGCAAGCGATGCGTCCCGATCACTACGTCGACCGAACCGTCCTTGAGCCCCTCGATCACCGCATCCGATTCAGCCTTGGTTTGGAAGCGCGAAAGCCCACGCACGTTGACGGGAAAGCCCGCGTATCGCTCTGTGAAGGTGTCGACGTGCTGCTGAGCGAGAAGAGTCGTCGGGCATAGGACCGCCACCTGTTTGCCATCCTGCACAGCCTTGAAGGCCGCGCGTACCGCAACTTCGGTCTTGCCGTAGCCGACGTCACCGCACACGAGGCGATCCATGGGAAGCGGCTTTTCCATATCCCGCTTGATGTCGTCGATCGTCGAAAGCTGATCGGGAGTTTCCGTGTACTCGAAGGCGTCCTCGAGCTCGTGCTGCCACGGGGTATCGGGCGAGAAGGCAAAGCCCGAACTGCGCTGGCGCTCGCTATAGAGCCTCACGAGTTCATCGGCGATCTCCCGGATGGCCTTGCGCGCACGCGACTTGGTCTTCGACCAGTCGCTTCCGCCCATCTTGTTCACGCTCGGGGCCTCGCCTCCGACGTACTTCGTCACCTGGTCGAGCTGGTCGCTCGGGACGTAGAGGCGATCACCAGGCTGGCCCTTCTTCGAGCTCGCGTACTCGATGACGAGGTATTCGCGGGTCGCGCGCTTATCGCCCGTGCCTACGGTGCGGCTCGTCATCTCCACGAACCGCCCGACTCCGTGGTGGTTGTGAACGACATAGTCCCCGGGCGACAGCTGGAGCGGATCGACCATCGCGCGGCGGCGTGCGGCAAGTTTCTTGCCACCAGATCGGCGAGCGGCCGATTTCCCCGTCATGTCTCGCTCACACAAGAGCATGAGTTTGATGTCCTCGAGGAGGATTCCCTCGGTGATCGGCCCGGTCGTGATGCTCACGTGCGAGCGGGAAAGCTCCTCGTCGAGATCAGCGCTGAACCGCGCCGTGACACCCGCCTCAGTGAGCGACTCGGCGATGTGGCGCCCGGTACCCGCTCCAGCGGTCGTGAGGACGATTCGCCATCCGTCACTGACGTGCTGTGCGAGGTCGCGCGCCGCATTCGCGATCGAGCCGCCGTATCCAGGGTGCGGCTTCGCCTGGGACGTGAGGTCGGCATCGAGCCCGAACGGGGCAAGCGTGGAGACCGGGAGGTGTCGGGCCTCAAGCTCGCCGAGTGTGTCCTCGAGCGACGAGAAGCTTGCCTGCGATACATCGATCGGCACGGCACCGCCCTGCGCTGCACTCGACCACGCCGCCTCAAGGAACTCTTCCGTTGTGCGCACGAGCTCATCGACACGCGTGCGAATGCGTTCGGGCTCGACGAACACAAGGCTCGAATGCTCGGGAAGTAGGTCCGCGAGGCTCACCATCTCCCCCACCAGAAGCGGAGTCAGCGACTCCATGCCCTCGACGGCAATGCCCTCCGCAAGCCGCGAGAGGATGTCAGCGGCGCCGGGCAGCTGCGCGATCGCGGCGCGTGCTCTCGCGCGCACGTCCTCCGTCAGAAGAATCTCACGGCACGCGGGTGCATCGAACGCTTCGAGAGTATCCTCCATCGAGCGCTGATCCGCGACGGAAAAGAAACGGATCTCTTCAAGCTCGTCGCCGAAAAAATCGAGGCGGACGGGATGCGAGAGCGTCGGCGGGAACACGTCCACAATGCCGCCACGCACCGCAAACTCACCGCGCGAGGAGACCATGTCCACGCGCGAGTACGCCGCACCGACGAGCTTCTTCACAAGCTCGTCGATCGCAATGAAGTCACCGCGCTCGAGATGAACCGGCGCTAGATTCTCAAGTCCGCGTGCCATCGGCTGCACGAGTGCACGCACAGGCACCATAAGTACCTCGACCCCACCCGTTTCGTCCGGATGCGCCAGTGAATAGAGCGTGGAAAGCCTGCGCGCGACCGTGTCGCTACGCGGCGAAAGCCTCTCGTGCGGAAGGGTCTCCCAGGCGGGGAACAGCGCGACCTTCGCGGCCGGGACGAGAGCTTCGATCTGGGCGGCAAGATCTTCTGCTTCACGCGTCGTTGCGGTCACCACGACGAGCGGGTCCGACGGTCCCCTGCGCGAAGCGGCCTCGGCAAGATAAAGCGGGTGCATGCCGCTCGGGGCGATGATCGATACGCCCTCGGCGGTGGAACGCGCTTCGACGAAGCGCGCGAGATCAGCAGAGTGCGCCGCGGCGGCGAGAACGGGGGCGATGCTCACGGGCGGATCGCCTCGCGCGAATGAAACTCCTGCTGCGCCGCCACGAGGCCCTGCTCCACGAGCATCTCCACGCACTGCCCGGCCGAGGTCACGAGGTCATCAAGTACCTTGCGCTCCGACGAGGAAAAAGGAGCCAGGACGAAATCCGCGGTATCGCGCCCCTGCGGGGGACGCCCCACGCCGACGCGCACGCGCAAATAGTCTTTGGTGCCGAGCGCACGCGAGATATCACGAAGGCCGTTATGACCGCCTTCTCCCCCGCCGATCTTCGCTTTAATCGCACCGAACTGCGTATCGATCTCATCGTGCACGACGATGAGATTCTCGGGCTCGATCCCGTAGTACTGCGCGAGCGCAGACACGGGCCCACCCGAAGTGTTCATGTAGCACCCAAGTTTCGCCAGAATCACTCGGCGGCCGGTACCCGGCGCCCCCATGTGCCCCTCAATAACTGAAGCATTGGCCTTCTTGTGCCGTTTGAACGAGGCGCCGACCCACTCGGCAAGTCGATCGAGCACCATGTGCCCGACATTGTGTCTCGTCGCTTCATACTTGGGACCAGGGTTCCCGAGGCCCACAATCAGCATCGTCTCGCTCACAACTCTACTTTCCGCACTAATCCAGGGGAAAACCTGGTCACCGCCGGCTGGCCGGCGACCGTCGCCCCCCCGAAAAGGCTACAGGGGCGCCGCACCTGTGTGCGACGCCCCTGCATTAGATTTCACGATCCGCGAAGTCGCGGATCAGAACTCACTCGTCGTCGCCCTCCGACGACTCCTCGGCAGCATCCTCTGCCGCTTCCTCGTCGTCCTCGGAGCCAGGCGTCTCGAGGTCGGCCTCGTCGACCTGCGGGACCTGGATCGACACCACGAGGAACTCGGGATCGGTAACGAGCTCGGCGTCTCCAAGGTCGAGGTCCCCGGCGTAGATCGCATCGCCTTCGACCTTGCCCTCAACGTTGACGACGATGTGTTCGGGAAGGCTGAGTGCATCGGCGAGGAGGGTGATCTCCTGAATGTCAACCACGGCAACGGCGGGCGACTGGGGCTCGCCTTCGACGGTCACGGGGATGTCAACCTCAACCTTCTCGCCGCGCTTCACGATGAGGAGGTCGATGTGGAGAATGTCGCGCGAGAGCGGGTGGCGCTGAATGTCCTTGATGATCGCGAGCTCGTTTTCAGCGTTCGGGATCTCAAGCTCGAGAAGAGCGTTCGAGTGACGCGCGGCAAGAGCCGTCGCGTGATACGGGAGCGCGAGGTGAACCGGCTCGGTGCCGTGGCCGTACAGGACCGCGGGGATCTTGCTTTCGGCGCGCATGCGGCGCGCAAAGCCCTTGCCGAAGTCGGAACGGATGTCGACCTTGATGTTCTCGGCCATGTGAAACTCCTTGGGTGTGAAGCGGGGCGAGACGGCGCGCCCCGAGCACGTGGGAGCACGAGCCCAAGGATTCAACCGCGTCGATAACGGAGTAGGCCGAAGCCTCTCCCTCGCCGAAGTACCGTCCAATCATACGGCACGGCCGCGCAGTCACTCGACAAAGTGCGACGTGAAGCGAGGCACGTCACGCCGAGCAGACTGCGCGACCGGTGACAGACGAGGAGATTAGGCGTCGCCGTCGAACAGCGAGGTCACAGAGCCGTCATCGAAGACGGCACGGATCGCACGTGCGAGAAGCGGCGCGATCGAGAGGATCGTGAGCTTCTCGAACTGCTTTTCCTCGGGGATGGGCAGCGTGTTGGTCGCGATGACCTCGCGCACCGCCGAATTCTTGAGGCGCTCAACGGCCGGGTCCGAGAAGATCGGGTGCGTCGTGGCTACCACCACGGAGCTCGCGCCGTTCTTCGTGAGGGCTTCGACGGCCTGGACGATCGTTCCCGCGGTGTCGATCATGTCGTCGACGAGGATGCAGGTCTTTCCTTGCACGTCGCCGATGATGCGCTTCGCAACGGCCTGGTTGGGGCGACGCGGGTCGCGCGATTTGTGCACGAAGGCAAGGTTCACGCCACCAAGGCGCTTCGCCCACTTCTCGGCTACGCCGATGCGGCCGGCGTCTGGCGAGACAACGCACAGATCCTCGTCGCCGTAAGTCGACTCGACGTACTTCGCGAGGATGGGCATGGCCATGAGGTGATCGACGGGACCGTCGAAGTAGCCCTGAACCTGCGGCGCATGCAGGTCCACCGAGATGAGGCGGTCAATTCCGGCGGTCTTATACAGATCGGCGACCAGTCGGGCCGAGATCGGCTCGCGACCACGGTGCTTTTTATCCTGGCGGGCGTACGGGTAGCTCGGGGCGATCGCCGTGATGCGCTTCGCGGACGCGCGCTTGAGGGCGTCCACCATGATGAGGTGCTCCATGAGCCAGTTATTGATGGGAGCCGGGTGCGACTGGAGAACGAAGACGTCCGCCCCGCGCACACTCTCGCCGTAGCGCACGTAGATCTCGCCGTTGGCGAAATCCCACGCGTCCGTCGGGAGAAGGTCAACACCGAGTTCCTTGGCGACTTCCTCGGCGAGCACGGGGTGGGCGCGCCCCGAAACGAGAACGAGGTGCTTTTCTCCGCTGGTGATGATGCCGCTCATCGTTTTACTTCTCCTCGGTGGTTGCGGTTCGAGAGTCGTGGTCAAGCGCTTTTTCGGCGGCTTCGGCCGCGGCGGTGCCCGTGCGCTTGGTGAGCGTCCACCCCTCGGTAATGCGAGGCTTCGTAGCATTGACGGCAAGGGCGCCGGGCGGGACGTCTTTAAGGACGATCGTTCCAGCTCCCGTTGCCGCACCGTCGCCGATTGTCACAGGCGCGACGAGGACGCTGTCGCTTCCAACGCGCACGTGTTTGCCGACGACACTCCTGTGCTTGTTCACCCCATCGTAGTTCGCAAAGATCGTTGCCGCACCAATGTTCGTCCCCTCGCCGATCTCGGCGTCACCCACGTAGGAAAGGTGGGGAACCTTTGCGCCATCGCCGATCTCCGCATTCTTGGTTTCGCAGAAGCCACCGATCTTGCCGCGGGCGCCGAGAACGGTCCCCGGCCGCAGGTAGGTGAAGGGCCCCACGGTCGCCCCTTCCCCGATGACCGCGCCGAAGCCGTGAGTGCGCACAACCTCGGCTCGGTCGTGAATGGTGACGTCGGTCAGGGTCGTGTCCGGCCCGACGGTTACGTCGCCGCCAATGACACAGTGCCCGTGCAACTGCACGCCGGGGAGGATTGTCGTGTCCTGCCCAATCTCGACTTCGGGGTCGATGAACGTCGAGGAGGGATCGATGATGCTCACGCCGGCGCGCATGTGGCGCACGAGGGTCCGACGGTTCATTTCGGCACCGAGCTCGCTGAGTTGGACCCGATCGTTGGCGCCTTCCACCTGGATTGCGTCATCAATGACGTACGCGGTGACTTTTTGCCCCTCGGCACGGGCGATGCCGGGAACGTCGGTGAGGTACATCTCGCCTTGGGCGTTATCGGTGCCGACTTTCGTGAGGGCTTCGCGCAAGAATGCGAGGTCGAATGCGCAGATTCCCGAGTTGATTTCGGTGATCGAACGCTGCTCGTCGTTCGCGTCCTTATGCTCGACGATCGCTTCGACCTGGGAGCCGTCGGCGCTGCGCACGATGCGGCCGTATCCGGTCGGGTCGTCGAGGCGAGCGGTGAGGATCGACACGCACGATTCGGACTCCTCGTGGGCCTGAACGAAGGCGCGGAGCGTTTCTGACTGGAGCAAGGGCACGTCGCCGTAGGTCACGAGTACGGTTCCGACGGTCGCCTCAACCTTGTCGAGACCGCATTGAACAGCGCGTCCAGTGCCGGGGATGTCATCCTGATCGGCGGTGACGACCTCGGGAGCGTTCTGCGCGAGGTGAGAGAGAACCTGTTCACGTTCGTGGCGGACGACCGCGACGATCTCGCCGGCGCCCGTTCCGCGCGCCGCGTTGATCGCGTGCATGAGCATCGAGGTGCCACAGACAGGGTGGAGAACCTTGGGAAGAGCAGATTTCATGCGAGTGCCTGCGCCGGCTGCGAGGACGACGACAGCTGCGGGCGAATAATGTGCCACGGAAAGGTGCTCCTTGTGTCCGGTGCGATGAATCCGGTGCTGGATCGTTCCGCGACCAGGACTCGAACCTGGAATACCAGAACCAAAAACTGGGGTGTTGCCGATTACACCATCGCGGATGGGCCCAAGGGCGCCGGGGACAAGCCTAGCCCCTCAAGCCGCGAGAGCGAAAACGGTACGCGCCTAGGCGTGCGAAAATGTTGCACATGTCTGATTCACGCCCCCCTCGCGCTCGCTCTCCCCGCATGACGGGCCGCCAGCGACGCGAGCAGCTTGTCGTCGTCGGCCGCTCACTTTTTGCGCAGAAGGGTTACAACGCGACGAGTGTCGAGGAAGTTGCGGCGAAGGCAGGAGTGTCGAAGCCGATCGTCTATGAGCACTTTGGAGGCAAGGAGGGTCTTTATGCCGTGATCGTCGATCGCGAAACGGATCACCTCCTGCGCGTCCTTGAAGATGCGCTCCACGATGTCCACCAGCACCCCCGCGTACTCGTGGAGAAGGCCGCGCTCGCGTTCTTGACCTATATCGAGGAAAACGAGGACGGTTTCCAAATTCTCGTGCGCGACTCCCCGGCTTCACAAACGTCGGGAACGTATTCGGCGCTTCTCGTGGACGTCGCGAGCCAGGTCGAAGACCTTCTCGTGAGGCACATGCGTGCACAGAAGTACACGTCGCTGCACGCGGCGATGTACGCGCAGATGCTCGTCGGAATCGTTTCTTACACCGGCCAGTGGTGGCTTGAGACGAGTCGCCCTTCGAAAGAGGTTGTCGCGAGCCATATTGTGAACCTCGCGTGGAACGGGCTTCGCGGCCTCGAATCTGAACCGAGGCTCCTCACGACCAACCGACACTCGAAGAAGAAATAACCCCACAGATAACGCCGTTTGTCTGTGACCTAGATCCTCTATACTCGGTCCGTCGGCTCTAACAGAGGAGATTTCGTGGGTTTCATCCAGGCTTTCAAGGACGCGCTGGGCGGTACTTTTGCCGATCAGTGGAAGGACTTTCTGACCGTCCCCTCCAACCTCCCGCCCACCGCGGCGCTTTTCCCCGCGGTTCCGCGAGGAACCAACGCGGGGCGCGGCTCGAACACTCGCGGCAGCGAAAACATCATTAGCAACGGTTCGCGGATTGTCGTGCCGGCAGGCTACGCTCTCGTCACGCTCCAGGACGGCCGCGTCACCGGCCTCATTACCGAGGCGGGCGGCTACGAGTGGCATTCGGGAGACCCGAATTCCCGCACCGTGTTCGCGAACAACGGCATTCTTGCGTCAACGCTCGAGACGTCGTGGGAGCGTTTCAAGTTTGGCGGCCAACCAGGCTCGCAGCAGCTCGCGTTCTTTGTGAGCCTCAAGGAGCTCCCGAACAACCGCTTCGGCACTCAATCCGAAATCTACTGGGACGATCAGTACATGAACGCCCAGGTGGGTGCTGTCGCACGCGGCACTTACACGATCCGCATCGTGGATCCGCTCCTGTTCATCCACAACTGGGTTCCCGCCGTATATATCTCGGCGAATGCGCCAATCTTCGACTTCACCGATACCGAAAACGACGCGGCGAACCAGCTCTTCCAGGAAGTCGTCTCCTCGCTCGCACCGGCGTTCTCGCGCTACACGAATGACCCGGATAAGAACAACCGCATCACAAAAATCCAGTCGGATTCGTTCGGGCTCGCGGCCTCCCTCTCGAGCGTGGTCGAAGAAAACTACCGCTGGACGACCGATCGCGGCCTCGTCATCGAAAAAGTCGCGATCGCGTCGATCGAGTACGACGAGAACACGCGAAAGCTCCTCAAGGATGTTCAGGCTGCCGATGCGCTTTCGGGCAACCGCAACCAGAGCTTCGTCAACCAGGCTGTCGCGCGCGGCGTGCAGTCCGCCGGTGAGAACGGAGGCGGCACGGGCCTCGCGATGATGGGCATGGGAGCCGGTGCCGTTGGAGGCCTCGTGCAGCCTGCGCAAGCGTCGGGTCCGTTCGCCGGCCAGGGCCAGAGCCCGCAGGCGCAGTCCAACCAAGGCGGCGCCGAGCCGAACCCCGCGGAGAAACTCGCCCAGTTCAAGCAAATGCTCGACCAGGGTCTCATCACCGAGGCTGACTACGAGGCGGCAAAGAAGAAGGCGCTCGGCCTTTGACCTACGCACCCGGCCCGCAACCGGCCCCCATGCCTTCCGAAGGCCCGGGGGCCGGTTCGATGCGCCCCACGCCCGAGGGAGCGCCGAACGTGAGTGGCCCCGACATGAGTGATGCGAATGTCGTCAGGGGCCGGACCGCGTCGCAAGACGTTGTTGATGCGCTCGTTGACCCCACCCCCGAGCACGTCGTCAACACGGCAAGTGGGAAGGCTGACGGCTTCGATAAATGCCCCAGGTGCGGCTCGACCGACATCGGCTACTCGCTCCAGCACCAGGCGCTCGTGTGCCGGTATTGCCGTTTCGAATTCAACGAAAAGGTCGTGGAAACGGCCTTCGGTCTCGACTCCCCCATCGAACAGCTACGGGGCGTTGTTCGCGGCTCGGGTACGCATGACATCGCCGTCGACACCACTGTCGTTACCCTCAAGTGCCAGGGCTGCGGTGCCGAGGTCGTTATCAAAGCGAACGAATCGCTCCAGGCGCGCTGCCACTGGTGCCGCCAGGTGCTATCGATTAACCAGCAGATCCCGAATGGCGCCGTTCCCGATGCCGTGTTACCCTTCGCCCTCACGCATGAACAAGGTGTCGAAAAGGTACGCGAATTCGCCGGAGATCGTCGATTCTTCGCCACGAGCCAATTCAAGGCAAACTTCACGCCCGAGAACGTCGTAGGCGTGTACGTGCCGTACATGACAGTCGACGGCAACCTCACCGCAACCATCGAGGGGCGAGGCGAGGTCACGCTCCGCCGCTACACGCGCCACATCGGCAACGACCAGGACGAACGAGTCTCGGATATTCGCGAATACACGCTCGGGCGCAAGTTCGATTTCACGGTCGACGACCTCATTGCGGAAACGAACAGTTCGCGCGCGAACATGAACACGAGCATCAACACCAACAATGTGCTCAACGCGATCCTCCCGTTCGATACGAAAAACGCCGTCGCCTACAACTCGAACTACCTTGCGGGCTTCACCTCAGAGCGCCGCGACCTCGATATCGACGACATCGACGACACGGTCGAAAGCAACTTCCTCTCGATCGCTCGCTCACGTGCAGACCTCATGATCCGCGACTACGACCGCGGCGTTCGCTGGGAAAGCGAAGGGCTCGAGATCCACGGCACGCGCTGGGTTGCGCTCTACCTTCCGATCTGGCTGTACAGCTACCAGGACGATCGCACCGGCATGATCCACTACATCGCGGTGAACGGCCGAAACGGCCGCACGATGGGCTCGGTTCCGGTCGACAAGATCAAGCTGTTCGGCTGTGCCGCGCTCGCCGCGATCGCCACCTTCGCCATCACATTCCCCCTCGCGATTGGAGCGGTCGTCCTATGAGCCCCATTCTCACGGCCAGCGGTTCGATCCTCGTCGCCGGCCAGATCCTCGCGGAATCTAGCTCGAGTAGCGGCGAGGGCGGGAGCGTTGCGGTCATCGCCGCGCCCTTCGTTCTCGCGTTCATCGTCTTCACGTCGATCTACTCGTTCTTCTTCCTGCGCTACCGCAACACCGATAAGAAATATCGATTCGAAAGCGAGACCCGTATCGGCGTGTCGAATGTCCAGGCGTTCGATACTCCCGGCAGGCGTCGCAACGGCGTCAAGAGCACGGTCATGGCGGGGCGCAATAATGGCAATACCCGTGAGCGGGTGCGCCGCATCTCCCCCTAGCGCCGCGTTTCAGCCTTCTTCGATCTGCTCGAGGATCTCGAGCCAACGCTCCTCGATCTCGGCGATCTCCCCCTCGCGCTCGCGCACTTTTTGGCCGAGCGCAGTCAAGCCTTCGAAATCCGTGGGGTCGTGCTCGGTGAGCTCCGCGTGGATGTTCTCGATCTGTGAGCGGAGCTTATCGATGCGTCGCTCAATCGCACTGGCTTCCTTCTCGGCGGCCCTGCGCTCCGCGCCAGAAAGGCCGCTGGCCGGGGCCGAGGTGGCGTCGGATTTTGCACTGCCTTCGCCCCCACCCGTGCGTTCGCGTTCTTCCTGTGCGCGCAGCGACAGATATTCGTCCACCCCGCCGGGAAGATGACGGAGAGTCCCTCCCATGACCGCATACTGCTGATCGCTCACGCGCTCAAGGAGGTAGCGATCGTGCGAGACGACAATGAGAGTTCCGGGCCACGAATCGAGCATGTCCTCGAGAGCCGTGAGCATGTCGGTGTCGACGTCGTTCGTGGGTTCGTCCAGAATGAGAACATTCGGTTCGCTCAAGAGCACGAGGAGGAGCTGGAGGCGCCGACGCTGGCCACCCGAGAGATCCTCGACGCGTGTGGAGAGGTGATCCTTGGCAAAACCGAGGCGCTCGAGCAATTTCGCGGGAGTGAAGTCTTTGCCATCGATCGTGAAGGTCGTCTTCGTGCGCGCGAGCACGTCGCGCACACGCTCACCAGCGATGTCCTGAAGCTCGCGGAACTGCTGATCGAGGACGGCAATCTCAACGGTCTTGCCGCGCTTAACTCGGCCCTGCGTAGGCTCGAGCGTGCCCGCAATCAGACTGAGGAGCGTCGACTTGCCGGCGCCGTTGGCGCCGAGGATGCCGGTACGCTCGCCCGGAGCGATGCGCCACGTGACGTCAGAAAAGATCACGTGATCGCCGTAGCTCACGCCCACGTCAAGGAGGTCCACGACGTCCTTGCCGAGCCGGGCAGTCGCGAGGCGCTTGAGCTCCAATGGGTTCCGCACTTCCGGGACGTCCGCGATCAGAGCGTTCGCTGCCTCGATACGGAAGCGGGGCTTCGACGTTCGCGCCGGAGCGCCACGGCGAAGCCAGGCGAGCTCCTTCCGGGCCAGGTTCTGCCGCTTTTGCTCGGTCGCCGCGGCAATACGGTCGCGTTCGACGCGCTGAAGAACATAGGCAGCATAGCCACCTTCGAACGGCTCGACGATGCCGTCGTGAACTTCCCACGTCGACGTGCAGACTTCATCGAGGAACCAACGATCGTGGGTGATGACGATAAAGGCGCCTTGCCCAGCTCCCCAACGCCCTTTGATGTGGCGTGCAAGCCAGTGAATGCCCTCGAGGTCGAGGTGGTTTGTGGGCTCGTCGAGACCGATCACGTCCCAATCGCCCACGAGCAGCTTGGCAAGCGCAACGCGGCGGCGCTGGCCACCGGAAAGCGCGCCGATGCTGCGCTCGAACGGGATGTCGCTCAGCAGCCCCGCAATAATGTCGCGGATCTTCGGGTCTGAGGCCCACTCGTGCTCGGGGGCATCTCCGACGATTTCCTGCCCGACTGTCGAGGTCTCGTCCAAGTTGTCGGACTGGGACAAAAGCCCCATGCGCACGCCGTTCCTCGGCGTCACGCGACCGCTGTACGGTTCGAGTTCGCCAAACAGGAGTCGAATGAGAGAACTCTTGCCATCGCCATTGCGCCCCACGATCCCAATGCGATCGCCCTCGAAAAGACCGAGGGTGACAGAATCGAGCACGACTCGATTAGGGTACTGAAGATGCAGCTGTTCGGCGCCGACAAGAAGAAGACTCACGCCACGAGCCTACGTCCCTGCCGCCCGACCGACGAAACGGCGGGGCCGCTGATGTGACGCTCTAGCCCTCTTCGGCGCGCGCGCTATTGGCGATGGCGATGAACTCCTCGATCGCAAGTGTTTCACCGCGGCGCTGAGGATCGATGCCGGCGCGCTCGAGGATCGCCCCGGCACGCTCGCCGCTTCCCGCCCACGACTTGAGCGCGGCCCGCAGAGTTTTGCGACGCTGGAGAAAAGCGTGGTCGATGACGTCGAACACCACTTCGCGCGGGGCCTCCCCCTCGGCCTGCACGCGGTCGCGGCGCACTCGCACGAGTGCACTGTCGACGTTTGGCTCAGGCCAGAACACGCGCCTTGAGATACGGCCTGCAAGTTCGCTACTGCCGTACCACGCAGCCTTCGCGCTCGGCGCGCCATAGATTTTTGAGCCGGGTTTTGCGGCGATCCGCTCGGCGACTTCGAGCTGGACCATGACGAGCGCCTCGGTGATGACCTCGAAGCGCTCAAGGATGGTCAGGAGGATCGGGGTAGCAACGTTGTAGGGAAGGTTCGCGACGAGCCGTGTGGGAGCGCTGGGCGCACCCTCCGGAACCGGAAGCACGGTGAGTGCGAGCGCATCCGCATGTACGAGCGCGAGGCGCGAGCTCTCCAGCTGCTTCGCCGCGACGGTAGACGGCAGGAGCGCGGCAAGAGCCTCATCGAGCTCAACTGCCCCGACAAATGCACCCGCATCGAGAAGACCGAGCGTGAGTGAACCGAGCCCGGGCCCGACCTCGAGCACGACGTCGTCGCGCTTCACGCCCGCGCGTTCGACAATCGCGCGCACGGTGTTGGCATCAAGCAGGAAGTTTTGCCCACGCTTCTTCGTGGGGGTAATCCCACGCTCTTCGGCAAGCGCACGAATATCGCGCGGGGTCAGAAGACGCGTACCGCTATCGAGCGCGCGCGAAGTGTCGCTCACCCCTCTGCCCCCGCGAATCCGTAGATCTCTCGCTCGGTCGCGAGGACTCCCGCACACGTTTCCTCGAGGCTCAGGCCCTTCGCCTCAGCGATCACGCGCATCGTGTGCGGAATGAGGTAGCTCGAGTTGGGGCGACCGCGGAAAGGCTCGGGCGTGAGGAACGGGGCATCCGTTTCCACCATGATGCGGTTGAGAGGCGTAATGGCAAGCGCCTCGCGAAGATAGGCGGCGTTATTGAAGGTCGAGGTACCAGAGAAGGACAGGTACGCGCCACGATCGAGGGCCTCGCGCGCAAACTGCGCGTCGCCGCTAAAGCAATGAAACACCGTGCGCTCCGGGGTGCCCTCGGCATCGAGAACGTCGAGAACGTCGCGATGCGCGTCGCGATCGTGGATTTGCATGGGAAGGCCCTTTTCTTTCGCGAGCGCGATATGCATGCGAAAGCTTTGGATCTGCGCCTCACGCCGTTCGGGCTTCTTGCGGGAGGTGCGGAACCAGTCGAGCCCGGTCTCGCCAATCGTCACCATGCCGGGAGTGTCGAGGAGATCGGAAATCTCCGCGATTGCCTCGTCAAGAGAGCAGAGTTTCTCGCCGTTGCGTCCCTTGCCGGTTACGACATGATTGACCGCATCATTCGGGTGGATCGACACGCCCCCTCGCAAGCGCTCTGCGACGAACGCTCGGTGCTCGGGGGGAATGTGCTCGCCGCGCAGAACGTCGGCCGTCCACCGGGCTGAGACGAGGTCGCAGCCAATCGTGATGATGCCGCGCACCCCGGCACGCTCTGCCCACGCGACGTGTTCTTCGATGCCGTGTGAACCCTCACCGTCGGAAAAGTCGAGGTGTGCGTGGTTATCAATCACGGGGCCGGGGAGAGGCTCGGGGGCCTCCGGCCACGTCAGATCGCGAGTGTGGCCACTTTCGGCGGTTGCGGAACGAGAGTTCACTGCGTTGCTCATGGGGCCATCCTAGTGCGGGGCAAGCGTCGGACCCCGCGTCCGTGAAGCCCAACACACGCGAAGCCTCCGCGCGCGCGGAAAAGCCAAAAATATGCTTAGATTGATTCCTGTTGTGCGCGAGCACTCCCCTTTGGCGATCCCGTAGGACCCAGCCGGGGAATCTAGCCCGTGCGCCACCCAGATTTTTCACGCAGTTCGAGCAAGGAGCGCATCATGGCAGTGCCTAAGTTTAAGATGTCCCGGGCCCGCACCCGTTCGCGCCGCGCGAACTGGAAGGCCGAGACCACCGATCTCGTCAAGGTTACCGTTCGCGGTCGTACCGCGTCGGTTCCGCGCCGCCTCGCAAAGGCGTACCAGCGCGGCCTCATCGAGATCGACGGCTGATTTCAGCACTTCGCGAAAGGGCGCCCCACCTCACGGTGGGGCGCCCTTTCAGCTATAAGAGGGTTATGCCCTGTTCTTGTGCGCGAGAGCTGCGTCGTAGAGCTCTCGAGCAGATACCCGCTCGTGTTCCCGCGCAACGGCCTTCGCGGCGTCCTTGAGCCGCTCCCCCGCCTCGGCGCGCGCGAGCACAAGTGCCGCCAGATCAGCCGGGTCCTCCTCGCGAGGCGGGGCCGGCGCCACCACGATCGCGATCTCGCCAAGCACCTCTGTTTCACGGGCCCACGCGGCGAGCTCGGCAAGGGGTCCCCGCATAATCTCTTCGTGGGTCTTCGTGAGCTCGCGTGCAACGCACGCCTCTCGTTCGGCTCCGAAAACGTCGACCATTGCCTCGAGGCATTCGCGCGTGCGTCGCGGAGATTCGAAGAAGATTAGTGTGCGTGCCTCGCGTGAAAGGCTCTCGAGCGCAGACAGACGCTTGCTCGACGTGCGCGGAAGGAAACCTTCAAAGGCAAAGCGATCGGGAGCAATCCCCGAGTGCACAAGCGCGGTGAGAGGCGCGGAAGGACCCGGGAACACGTCGACGGCGATGCCTTCGCGGGTAGCGGATTCGACCGCGCGAAAACCTGGATCGGAGACCACCGGCATCCCCGCATCGGTGACGAGCAAAACCTTTTGCCCGCTTCTCGCCGCCTCAAGAAGGGTCTCGGTGCGCTCGACTTCGTTGTGTTCGTGATACGCGAGTGTGCGCGCCGTTAGCCTGATGCCGAGTTCGCTCGCCAGCCGCTTTACGCGGCGCGTATCCTCGGCAGCGATCAGATCAGCTTCTCGCAACGCACCGACGAGTCTGAACGACGCATCGAGGGGATTTCCGATGGGGGTTGCGGCAAGGGCGATAGTTCCCGGTGTGAGCACGGTTTTGTTCTCGGTTTCCACCGTGCGATCCTACCGCGCGGCCCTTTAGGATGGGCTCGTGAGTGATACACGTGCGAGTGGAAGCGGCGGGTCTTCGGTGTCCCCGATGACGGGCAAGCGAGCGGCGCGCCCATCAACGGAGAAAGCCCGCGGGCCATTCGGACTTACCGAGCGCACCACGACGTGGATCCTCGCGCTCGTCCTTGTCGTATGGTCTGGGGCTCTGCGCCTCTATAAGCTCGGCCACGTCAAGACCCTCATCTTCGATGAGGTCTATTACGTGCGCGACGCCTATACGCTCCTTCGCGAGGGCAACGAGCGCGCGTGGGCGAAGGACGTCTCGAAGGCTGCGTTCGAGCGCGGCGACATCGACTCCTACCTGCCCGATCCCCAGTACGTGGTGCACCCGCCCGTCGGCAAATGGGTGATCGCGCTCGGAGAGTGGGCCCTCGGTGCGGACAACCCGTGGGGCTGGCGCATCTCCGTAGCGCTCGTAGGAACGCTAGGCGTCCTCATGCTGTTTTTGACGGTCCGACGCCTGCTCGGCAACACTGCTCTCGCGTTTCTCGCGGCCTACCTGCTCTCCATTGACGGAGTCCACCTCACTCACTCCCGGACGAGTTTGCTCGACCTGATTCTTGGGTTCTTCTGTCTCCTCGCGTTTTACTTTCTCCTCCGGGATCGCGATCAATTTCGCGATGCGCTCGGGAGGATCGAGGGGGCTGCGGAAGGCTTCGGGCACGTCACAGGGGTGCGCTGGTGGCGTATCGCCGCGGGAATTTCGCTCGGCCTCGCATGCGGCGTGAAGTGGTCGGGGCTCTATTTCGTCGCGGTGTTCGGCATCATGACGGTGCTGTGGGACTGGGCGGCGCGTCGACGCTTCGGCGATCCTCGCTGGAAACTTCGCGGCTTCGCGCTCGATGCTATTCCCGCCTTCTTCGCGATCGTCGGCAGTGCACTCGCAACATATGTGCTCTCGTGGACCGGGTGGTTTGCCTCCAAGGACGGGTACTTCCGCAACTGGGCGGCGGAGAACGGACACGCGTCGAACCCGGTGACCGAGGCCCTTGCGTCACTGTGGCACTACCACCAGGAGGCTTACTCGTTCCACGTTGGGCTCGACTCTACGCACACGTATGCCGCCAAACCTTGGCTCTGGCTCCTCCAACTCCGCCCGACGAGCTTCTACTACGAGTCCTACACGTACGGCGAGGCGGGCTGCGAGGTCGAAAAATGCTCGGCAGCCATTACGAATCTCGGCAACCCGTTCATTTGGTGGTTCGGGGCACTGGCGCTTCTCGTTACGCTCGTGGTCGCGATCGTACGGCGAAGCGGTACGGCCGGGGCGATCCTCTCGGGGATTATCGCGGGCTACCTCCCGTGGTTCCTGTACCTCGACCGCACGATCTTCCAGTTCTATTCGGTCGTGTTCGAGCCGTGGCTCATCATGGCGATCGTTTTCGTGTTCGCTCTCATGCTCGGGACGCGCACGGCTTCGCGTACGAGGCGCCGCATCGCGATCTTCGCGATCGCCTCACTCGTCGTGACCATGACGCTCGCCTCGGCGTTCTGGTGGCCACTGTGGACGGCCCAGGTCATTCCTTACGACCTGTGGCGCGCCCACATGTGGTTTGATTCCTGGATCTAGCCCGGGCTCTTTAGGCTTCCGCTTCGACCTGGAGCCACTCGCTCTTCTTCTCGAGGAACCTCTGTGCCGCGCTCTTCGCGCCCTCGAGGCTATGGTGGGCGCCCCACCCGCACTGGATCTCGTTCGCCGCGGGAACAGCATGTGCCTCTAGAAGGTCGTTCAACGTGGCCTCGACGAGCGGTGCCACCTCTTCGGGCGTGTGGTCGCCGCGCATGAGCAAGTAGAAGCCGGTGCGGCAGCCCATGGGCGAAATATCGAGGATGTCGTCGCTGTGGTTGCGAGAGAACTCCGCCATCATGTGCTCGAGCGAATGGACAGTCTCAGTTTCGAGGGCGTCAACGTTCGGCTGGGTGAAACGAATATCGAACTTCGTGAGCGTGACCCCGCCGAGATCTTTGCGATCTGCGACGCGGATATACGGTGCCGCGACGGTGCGGTGGTCAAGATTAAAGCTTTCAACGTTCATACGCTCGTTCATCGCGTTTTCCTTTCGGAGGTCGAAGTCTTCCGTGTCATCCTAACGACGAGAACTGCGGGCGGTGCGACCCCGTACCACGCCCTGAAACTCCTGGCGCACGTTATCGTCGGCACTTTTTGGCCACGCGAGCACGATTCGGGTTCCCTCACGCTCGGCGAGAGGCCTGTGGGTGACGTCCTTGCGGGCATGCAACCGAGCAAGGGACATGGGCATGATGGCATAGCCATTACCTGCGGCGACGGTCGCGACCGCACCTTTTGGCCCCCCGCATTCTTCGAGGCTGAACTGATGCTCCCCCTCAAGGTCGCTCTCGGTGAGTTCCTCGCTGAGGCTCAGCGGATTGTCTTTCGCGACTACCGCGACGGGCCGTTCTTCCCAGAGCGGCACTGCATGAATTTCCTCGCGCTTGAGCACGGGCCCTTCCGAGCGCGGGGCGCTGTTCCACGGAAGCCGCGCGAATACCATGTCGACAGCCCCGCATGCGAGCGCTTCCTCTGGGGCGCGGTCATCGAGCGGGACCAGCTGCAATTCTGGTCGCTTGGGATCGCTGTGCCAGCGCCGCGCGAAGACGTCGGGCTCGACCCCGGGAATAAACCCCACGCGAAGCGCGCCGCCCGCAGCACGCGGCGCGCTTTCAGCGAGCTTCACTTGATGATCGCAACCGTAAAGGGATACGTGTATGCCTCGCCGTTGTTCGCCTTCAACGCGGCAATAATCGGTATCACGATCGTCGCTACCAGAATCGCCAGGCCAATGATCGCAGCGATCAGGATGAAGACGAGCGGGACGAGAAGGAACGAGAGGAAGGTCCCCAGAAAGAAGAAGAACCACGCGATGAGGCTGTAAACGAAAAGGTTGATCGCGAAGTTCAGCGCACCCGCGGAAGCGTTGCGGACGAAGGGGCTCTTGTCACGATAGATCAGGTAGATAACGAGCGGCCCGACCCACCCGAGCCAGCCGGCCGAGACCAGGGTCGCAACGAGCGTGCTGAGGTGAGCGAGGATGGCCCAGGTGCGTTCATCGCTTGTCACGCCACCGGGGCCGGCAGGGCCGCTAAAGCCGGGTGCACCGGTGCCCTGGCTGCCGGACGTGGGATTGCTAAAGCCGTATGGATTCGATGGTTGGTCACTCATGGTGGGCTCCTTCATTACGTAGGGATCGTTCACATCGAGAAGCGTGGACGCGCTCAAGCAGGGAATCGAGCTCCTCGTAGCGCTTCGCACTCGTACAGGCGACATACGCCGGGCATTCCTGAGGTGGGATCGCCTCCGCTCCGTCGACGTCACTCGGGCTGCACGTCCACGTGCGAATACTCCCGCCAGCTTTCTCAATGATATGGAAGCCAGCAGCGATATCCCACGGATTAATGCTCGTGAGGGTCGTGGCATCCGCCCACCCCGCGGCCACGAAGCACAGTTCGAGCGCCGCCGAGCCAAGGTTTCGCACTGCCCCCGCGCTTTCGAGCAAGGCGAGCCTCTCGCGTTCGGCGAACGATCGATCCTCGCAAAGATCGCGAAGTCCCGGGAATCCCGTGAGAACAAGTGCATCCGCGAGTGCTCGTTCGGGATTGGGACCAAGTCTCTTCGTTCCCAGATAGGCGGCAGTGTCATCGGCCCAAAACTCCATGCCGAGGGCAGGAGCATTCACGACACCGCCCACGAGCACATCCTCAACCGCCACGCCAATCGAGATCGCGTATAGCGGATTGCCGGTCGCAAAGTTCGAGGTGCCGTCAATAGGGTCAACGTAAAACGTCACGGCACTCGTGCCCTCGCGGGTTCCGCCCTCTTCACCCACGATTCGGGCATCCGGGCAGTTCGCGAGGAGTACCTCGCGAATGCGGTCCTCGCACGCGCGATCGTGAGCGGTCACAATATCGTGAGCATTCGCCTTGTATTCGCGCTCCACGGGACCTCCGCCAACCTCAGCGAGGTAGCTCGCGGCTGCTGCGGCAGCCTCACGCGCAAATGCAATAAGCCCCGCGAGCTCAGTTACATTCCTTGCAGTGGCGAAAGAATTCGTGATCACGCCTCCATTCCATCACGAAGACAATCGTCAACCTGGAAGCGGGCATCAATGACCAGGCCCTACCAACGATCTCAGCGTCGACGCTCAACCTTGACGAGCCCCGTTTGTTCAATCGTTGCGACACGCCCCTCCGCGACTGTGCCGCGCGCGCTGCTCAACATACTCAGCTCGACGGGGACATCTTCGAAATACGCCACGGGGCAGGGGCCGATTCGAGAAATACCGCGAATGCGTCCTGCTCCGATACCGTCGGCGTGGTCTCCCACACGTAAGCGCAGCGCGCGAGGGTCGATCAAGGCACGCCCGGGGCCCAGCCCACACTCCCCCATCGTTGCAAGCGGAACTCCGCCGCTCGTTACGAAAACTCCGCGCTCTCGCATCTCGCCGTCAACCCATTTGAGTCCCGCGAGTTCCGCGAGAAACTCGGATCTCGGAAATGAAAGGGCATCGTCGGCACTGCACTCTTCGGTTACGTGGCCATCCTCGAGCACACACACTCGATCCGCCCACGCGAGAAGATCAAGAACATCATGGGTCACGCACACAAGAGTCCGCGTTTGCGCGAGGTCAGCCACGAGACCTCTCATTTCCCTTGCGGCGCGAACGTCGAGAGCCGCGAGCGGCTCATCCAGGAGCAGCACACGTGGTTCAACCGCAAGAGCCCGCGCGAGCGCACATTTTTGCGCTTGACCTCCCGAAAGCGTGCGAGGTCGCCGATCCTCAAACCCCTCAAGACCCACCTTCACCGCAAGTTCACCGGCTACTTCGCGGGCCTCGCGCCGTTTCATCCCTGCACTCACAAGACCGTAAGCGATATTGTCAAGAACGCTCATGTGATTGAAGAGATGCGCTGTTTGAGAGAGATAGGCAAAACCTCTCTTGTGAAGCGGTGTTCGGCTGAAATCCTCACCATCAATCGCTAAGCGAATTTCTCCATCGCGCGGAGCGGCAAGATGCCCAGCGAGCGCCTCAAGCATCGTGGACTTTCCCGCCCCATTCGGACCCACGAGAGCAACGTGCTCACCGGCATCGATACGGATGCAAGCATCAACAGCGCGGCCGGGAATACGAACCGCGAGATCTAGACTCATCGAGCATCCGCCTCACGTTGAAGCGGTCCACGGGCATAGGCAATTGAAACGACCACGAGTGAAAAAATGACGAGGATTATCGAAAGGCCCACGGCATCGGCAATGTCTCCCTCACGGGCAAGATAGATCTGCAGCGGGAGCGTGCGCGTCAAGCCGGCGAGCGACCCCGCAAACGTTAGCGTCGCCCCAAATTCACCGAGCGAGCGCGCGAGGGCCAAAGTCGCAGCGATAAGAATCGACGGTGCGAAGCGCGGAACGGTAACGGTACGAAACACGCGCATCGGCCGAGCACCTAGGCTCGCCGCTGCACGCTCCTCAGCAAACCCACTAGCGCGAAACGCACTTTCGAGGGTGAGTACTACAAACGGGAGCGAAACAAACACCTGCGCTATGACGACGGCGCTCGTCGTGAAGACAACTCGGATGCCGGCACTCTCTAAAAGCGGAGCGAGAAGACTCTGGCGCCCGTAAGCGAGCAAAAGGGCAATTCCTGATACCACGGGAGGCAGAACAAGAGGCACGAGCACAAGTGCACGCAAGAGCACTGTGAGCGGACCGGAAGAACGAGCAAGCTTGAGCGCAAGCGCGAGCCCAAAAGTTGTCGATATGAGGCACGCGAGCGTCGCCGTCACAAGCGAGAGGACTGCCGCCGAGCGATTTTCGGGACCTGCAGCGAGATCGGCAAGGCTGCCCCAAGGCGTCCCCAGGGCAAGCGCCACGATCGGAAAAACAATGCTCAGACCCGCCATCACGGCAAGAAGCCCAACGAGCATCGGGGTTCTCGCACTCTCACGACGCACCGGGCTCACTCTCCCTTTTGGAAACCAGCTTCCGCTAGTGCCTTTTGGCCATCGTCACCAAGGACGTAGTCCACAAATTTCTGCGCAGCCTCGCTTCGCTTCGCTTTTTGGGCTTCAACCGTCACAGCGATGGGGTATTCATTTGCGAGCGATTCGGCCTCGGGGATTTCAAGTCCGTCTACTTTTTCAGGCGCGGACGCAACATCTGTCTCGTACACAAACGCAACATCGGCTTCGCCAGCCTTCACGAGTCCCAGAGTGTCGGTCACCGAATTCTGCTCGGTATCAAAATCGATCTTGGGGTCCCCAGCAGCCATGAGCACCTTATCCGTGAGGGCACCACACGGCACCTCACTCGCACACCTCACGACCACGAGCTCGGGCCGAGATGCAAGGTCATCGAGCCCTGTAACCTTCTTCGGGTTACCCTCCGCGACAGCGATTTCGAGGGAATTACGGGCAAAGATGCGAGGAGACGAGGACACTAGATTCTTTGACTCCGCCGTATCCATCCACTTCTTTGAAGCAGAGGCAAAAACATCTGCGGGAGCGCCACCATCCATTTGAGTAACCAGATCCTGCGATCCGGCAAACGTAAAGACAACATCGATATCCGGGTTCTTAGCCTCGAACTCCTTCTCGAAGCTCTCGAAGGTGTTCTTGAGCGAGGCAGCGGCAAAAACCGTGACCTTCGTGCGACCTGGTGAAGCGTCGGATGTCGCACCTTCGTTGGTACTTCCACAACCTGCGAGCGACGCCGCAGCGAGCATCGCTGCAGCTCCAGCACCTGCCATTCGTTTCATCGAATCCATCCTCCATGAAGGAAATCGAAAATAGGAGTAGGGAACAGGCTATCTGAGTCGAGCTCATTACTCTCGACTGCACAATCTTCTAAGGAGCGGTAGGCGAGGTACACAGCACTCACTTCACGGGTCGAAAGCCAGCATCAACGATCGTCATTTGCCCCTCGTGGCTGAGGACAAGGTCAACGTACTTCTGCGCGGCCTCGCTTCGAGTGCTTTCCTTCGCGTCCTTCGTCACCGCAATTTCATACGTGTTCGAATGAAGCTGCGCACCCGCGAGGTCAACTCCGTCAACCGTGTCTTCAGCGGAAGCGACGTCGCTTTCATAAACGATGGCGGCATCGGCCTCCCCCGCCTTCAGAAGCCCGAGAGCATCCCTGGAGGATTGCTCCTCTGTATCAAAACGGAGGTCGTCGAGAAAAGCGTTCCTCACGAGCTTATCCGTGGCCTCACCGCACGGAACCGCGCTCGCGCACCGCACAGCGACAAGTTCGGGGCGCGCCGCGAGATCCTCGAGGTCTTCGATGTTCTTCGGATTCCCTTTCGCGACGGCGAGCTCAAGTGTGTCAAGCGCAAAAACCTCGGCCGAATACTTCGGCACGAGCCCCTTGTCCTCCGCCTGGTTCATCCACGTGGTCGAAGAGGGCGCGAACACATCCGCTCGGGCACCGCCGTCCATCTGAGTGACGAGATCCTGGGACTCGGCAAACGTCAAGACGACATCGACGCCCGGATTGGCCGCTTCAAAATCCTTCTCAAGGTCCTCGAAGGAGCTCTTGAGCGAGGTATCCGCGAAAACCGTGAGATTCGTGCGAGACGGCGAGGCCTGTGACCCCGTACCGTCCTTACCTCCACCGCACCCCACGATTGACACTGCAACGAGCATTGCTGCGGCTAGAGCGCTTGCCTTGCGCTTCATCGTGTCATCCTCCAAGAAGTGAATCGAGATACGGCGTTGAGAACACCCTATCGGGGTCGAGTTCATTCCTCACCGCTGCAAAGTCGTTCCATCGTGGGTAGAGGCTCCGCAGTTCAGTTTCCTTCAGCCAGTGCGTCTTGCCCCAGTGCGGTCGGCCTTCAAACTCAGCGAGAGTGTCGTGAACGAGGCGGAGGTAGTCGTCGTTTTTCGCGTGACAAGGGTTGTGAGCGGCGATGTATACGGTGTCTCGTTCGCTCGCCGTCGAAAGCCACACGTCATCGGCTGCAGCTCGACGAACTTCGAGCGGGAAGATGAGCGAGGGCGTCGAACGCTCGAGTGTGCGTGTGAGCGTGTCAAAGGCCTCTTCGAAACGGCTCGCGGGAATTGCCATTTCGCACTCGCGAAAACGCGTGCGGCGCGAGGCAACGAAGAGTCGGTAAGGCAGGTGCACCGCCTCCCCCGCAGGCATGAGCATTGAAACCGCACCAGTGAGGGGCCTCTTCGTGGCCGGCACGGCCTGGACGAGACGGTTCGCGAGTGCAAATGCGCCGTTCCCCACGACTTCGCTCTCGACAAAGTCGCGCACCCGCCCCATTCCTTTGCTCGATGACTCCGCGGGGACATGGTTGAGTTCGCGCACGACGGCTCTCTTCCCGCCCGGCACAAAGAAGAACTCCTGATGATCCTGGATAGCACTCGTCTCGAGGAATTTCGCGGCAGTCTCTTCGAGTGGCGCTGCGTACTCTCTCCTGTGGAGTTTGTAGAGCGGGATCGTGCGAAGCCGTACCTCAACAATGATGCCGAGGGCGCCAAGACCAAGCCGCGCGGCCTCGAAAAGCTTCACATTGTGCTCGCGGTCCGCCCACACGGCATCACCGTTCGCGAGCACGATCTTGAGACCTGTGACTAACCCGGAAACCCCCGTGAATCGTCCACCGGTTCCATGCGTGCCGGTACTGATCGCCCCCGCGATTGACTGCCGATCGATGTCGCCCATGACTTCAAGCGCGCGCGAGTGCCTCGCGAGTATCGGCCCGATTTCCCACAGGCGTGTGCCGCCGCGCAGTGTCACATCGCCCGTGTCTTTATCGATGCACACGAGCCCGCGATACCGATCGAGGGTCAGGGTCACGCCGTTCGGCTTCGCAACTGGCGAAAAGGAGTGTCCGGCGCCCATAGCTCGAAGGGCCGTTCCATGTGCCGTTGCCCGCGCGATGTGGTGCACGATTTCCCGTTCGCTTCGGGGGTGCACAACTTCCGTGGGCGAGAACTCCACGTTTCCCGACCAGTTCGCGCGAATGTCGCGCGCCGAGCCCAAAGCGATCTTTGCCATGCCCTCAGCCTTCCCTCGTTGATCCGGAACCTAAATATACGCGCGCCCTAGGCCACGATAAGTGGAGACGACATCAATAACCTCGTCCTCTTGCACAACAACGTAGGCGCCAAGATGCTCGGCTACCTCACCGGCCTTCGCGTGTCGCACCCATACGGTGTCCCCCACACGCAATCTTTCGGCAGCCCTCCCGCGCAACGGCGTTTGCACCTCTCCCGCGCCTTCGAGTCCCACATAGCCGAGAGAGCGCGGATACACGACGCGCGGTAGCCTGTCCTTTCCGGGCGGACCGCTCGCGACCCATCCGCCTCCGAGAATTGTTGCAACGCCGCGCGCGGGTCGCCGTACGACGGGGAATCCCACAAACAACGCTGGCTCGGGGCGGAAACCCACGAAATGATCGAAGCTCGCCGGACCAATGAGTCCCGAACCCGCGGCTACTTCCGTGACGCTAGGATCCGCACACGTGGACTCGATACTCCCCGTGCCACCCCCGTTGACGAACTCCAGATCGCACACCTTTCGTACGCGTTTTACGGCCTCACCGCGCCTGGCGGCGACTTCACGCGCACTGAGGACTTGCATTCCGCGTGTCAAAAGCCGCATTGGGGAATGCCCTCGATTGGGAGTTCCCGCAATCTGCGATTCATAGCCCATGAGCCCCACGAGCGCAATGTCCGGTTGGCGCGTGAGGACCCGTGCAAGGTCTTCGACATCCTCGGGTGTGAATAGCGGTGAGCGAAGCGCCCCAAGGTGAACGCCACGCACGGGAGCGTAGGAACAATCGAGTTCAATGCACACGCGCACGGGCGCTTCAGAACTGGAGTGTGAGCAGCGCGCTTCCACGATCATGTCGGCATGGGCGCGCGAATCAACCATGAGAGTAATGGACCTCAGGGCCCGCTCGTTCGTCACGAGTCGAGAAAGCGCCTCGCGGTCGGCGGTGGGATAGGCGACGAGGACGTCCTTATAGCTCTCCTCAACGAGGTCGAGCGCCTCCGCCAGGGAGAAAGCCAGCAGGCCCCCTTCGAATTCGCGCTCGGCACGTTCGATAAGGAAGGGAACGCGCAGAGACTTTGTGGCGACACGAATGGGCGTCGTTCCAGCTCGCTTCTTGAGCGCGCGGGCATTGGCGTCGAATCGGGCGAGATCAAGTATCGCAACGGGGCGGCGGTCGAGACCCGCAGCTTCAAGCGCACGTTCATAGCGCTCGAATTCCCCCGGTCCCGCTTGTGCTGACACTGCCACCACGGTAGGAAGGTAAGCGAAGTTCAGGCTCGGCGGCGCCGCATGACGTCGTCGACGGTGAGACCTGAGCCGATCACCTGGGCGTTCGACGCGAGATACGTCCCCTGTTCCACTTCAGCCTCCGCCTCACGTTCCTCGACGTCTGCGGCTTCGAGGCTGCTCCCTGTCGAGAGAGAGCCATAGCGGAAGCTCACGCGGGAGGCAAAGCGCTCGTCGGCGAGAGCCTTACCCCTCCCCTCTTCACGCGCTTCGAGCACCTGGCGCAAGAAGGCCTCGTGGCGCTCGGCAGGGCTCATCTCGCTCGAGCGCGAGATTTCTTTTTCCGACGCCTGCTCAAGCTCGGCGTGGTTAGCGTCGGCATCGTTTTCCTCTTCGGCTTCGGGGGCGCTCTCAACGCGAGCCTCGGCTTCATTCACGTGTTCGGTACCGATCACGGTTTGCGCACGCAGTGCTCGCGTCGCGCGGAGGACGACGAGGTAGAGGCCAAGCGCGGCCACGGACCCGAGCGGGAACCAGATGTTCGTGAGGGAAAGCGAGGTGGTCACGACGCTCGCGAGGGTCGTCAGCACGAGCATGGCGAGGAGAGCCTTGAGCGCGGTCCCGAGCCCCGTGCGGTGAGCGCGGTCGTGCACGAGGTCGGTGCGCTCCTCTACGCCGAAACGCGGGCGCGAAGTTGGGTCCGCGGGGCGGAGAAGGCTGCGGTTCTCGGGCATGTCGGTCACCTCGTGCGAGAGAGAAGAGTAGGTGCGGCAGGCGTCTGTGACGTCTCGGGCACTCTCGGAGTGGCGCTGCTGCGCGACCTTTGCCGCCTCCCCGAGCGTGTACCGCCGATCGGCGGCCCTGGGAACGGCGTACAGCAGCCACATGCCCACGAGAAGGGCGATGAGCACCGCACCGAGATTAAAGCTGTTCACCCCTTGATCGTAGGGACTTTACGCGCTCCAGCCCCGCACATCCGACCGCGTGTCGCACCCGTAGGGCGCACCTCACCGCACAGGCGGAACCCGGTCGAGCAATAGGCCCCTCGCCGGAATCTCCTCACGGGTCAGAGCGAATACCCTGTGGTCGCGCCACGAGCCTGAGACGTAGATGCAACGCTCGCGAATCCCTTCGTCTCGAAGGCCCAACTTCTCCACCACCCTGAGCGAAGCGGCGTTAGAGGGACGCACGAGAATTTCGACGCGATGAAGCTCTTGGCCGATGAGCACTTCCTCGAGTGCGAGAGCAAGGGCACGTGGAGCAATTCCGCGCCCTGCCCATTCGTGTGCCACCCAGTAGCCCACGTGCGCGGTCGAAAGCGGACCAAACACAATCGGGGAAAAACCGATATGCCCCACGAGCGCTCTCTTGCGAAAGATCCCGAGGGACGACCACGCGATGTTGCCACCTTGGCGTCTAAGCGCTCGAAATTGCGCTTCAAACGAAGGGAAGCCGCCGTCGCCCCATGAAGGGTCCTGACCCTCCCAGCGTTCGAGCCACTCGGCGCTGCTTTCGCGCACGCGAACATAGGCCTTTCGATCGCGGCGCACGAATGGGCGCAGGGTGAGCGAAGCGTCGCGGAGTCTCATGAGGGGAAGTCTAGCGCTAGTCGAGACACGGCGTGAACACCGGAGCAAGGGAGGTCGACCCGAAAATGGTGCTGTGGCACGATGTCCTCATGAACGAGAGCAACACGCCAGCAATGAAGCGAGCGCTTCGCCGCGAGATTCTTCGGTCCCGCCGAGAGACCTACGGAGCCGAGGCAGCGCGGGAGAGCGCCACCCGCATCCGGGCCCACCTCGAGAAAAGCATCGACCCGTGGATTGGCACCGCGCGACGCCCCCTCGTCATTGCGGGCTACGTTCCCGTGCCTGCCGAGGCAAGCGCTCTTGCGTGGCTGCGACGTAAGGCGCGCGACGGCCACACCGTCATTCTTCCCACCTATGAAGGACAGCTTCTCGGTTGGCGTGTGTGGGATGGACACGAAACTCTCCTCCCTTCAAGCGGCGCGAAGTTCGGCGCCGAACCCACGGGCGAATCTTTTGGGGCCGAAGGGCTGGCCCGTGCCGACCTCATCATCACGCCCGCCGTCGCCGTTGACCTTGCAGGAACGCGTCTCGGGCACGGCAAGGGGTATTACGATCGAGCTCTCACCCATGTGCGCCCCGAAACCCGCGTACTCACCCTCGTCCACGAGACCGAACTTTTCGATGCGGGCACTCTCCCCCGCGAACCCCACGACGTTTTCATCCCCGAGGTCCTCACAGAGTCAGGCCTTGTTGCTCTTGGCAACCCCGCCTAAGCTCACGCCACGGCGCATGCTTCACAACCGAACTGAATCCCCAACAGGCAAGCCACGCGGCACCCGCGGCACGATTCATTCCTAACGTGGAGCGCATGGGAGAAGAATCATCGCTTGCGCGAGCTCAACGCGCACTTGCCACTGCTGCCCCTCACGTGCGGCGTGCCGTACGGAAGAACCGGGGACTCGCAGCCCTCGTCATCGTCGCCGGGCTCGTGAGTTTCGGAGCTCCGCCACTTGCCGCACATGTCCTCCCTGGAATCTCCGTGGTTGTCGCGAACCGTGATATTTCGCCTGGCGAAACATTAGAGGCGGGAGACCTGACGTCTGCGAAAGTACGACCCGATCTTGTTCCCGAGGGTGCTACTCGGAGTCCCCGCGAGGTCACGGGTAAAAGCACTGCGGGATCAATCGAAAAGGGGGCTCTCGTTCTCAGGGAGCACCTGCGGGAAGCCGAATCTGCGCTCGGCACCGAACGTGCCCTCGTCTCGATCCCCATTTCCGCCTCCAGCGTCGTCGATAGCGCCGAGCCCGGCACGCAGCTTCGCGTGTTTTGCGAACAACCGTCAAACTCCGAGGGCTTCGCTCAGGCGCCAAAGCTGAGCGAAGTGCGTGCAGTTCTTCGCGAACCACGTGTGCCCAAGAGTGGTGGCGTCGCCCCATTCGCTGCGTCCGGTACTCCAATGGCGACGATCGAAATTGAGCGCGCGCAGGTTTCAACTATTGCGCATTGCACACTCAATGCACCTCCATTCATCGCCGTGGTCGGCTAGTTTTGATTGCGCAGCGTTATTTCGGCATGCGCCGGGCTGCTCCGAACACCCTTTACCGAAAGGACACGGCCGTGAACGGTTTCAAAGAATTCATCATGAAGGGCAACGTTCTCGACCTCGCGGTCGGCGTTGTCATCGGCGGCGCATTTACCGCCCTCATCAAGGCTTTCGTTGACCACCTCATCAATCCGGTCGTGGCCGTTTTTGGCGGCACAAACGTTGATGGCTTCGCGTACCGCATCATTGCCGACAACAAGGCGACAACCCTAGACTTCGGCGCGATCATCTCGGCAGTCATCGCCTTCCTCATCACCGCCGCAGTGGTGTACTTCGTGTTCGTTCTCCCCGTGAACAAGGCGCGCGCACTCGACAAGAAGCGCCGCGGCATCACCGAAGAGGTCACGGAACTCACCGACATCGACCTCCTCACCGACATTCGCGACCTTCTCAAGGCGCAGAACACCAAGTGAGCCTCGGCTCGCACACGCGAGTCACCCACACCCCCGGTGGAATTGCGCACGCCTCTTCAGCGTGCCCATCCCCGGGGGTTTTCGTTGCTTTGGACATGCACTGGTCCCGAGGGGTTGACCCCGTTCGTCAATGGCCCTGGCACCGGTTTCGTTGCCCCGTTCTCCCTCTCGGCGTCCCTGGTGTCGCGTGCGGGCCGTCGCCTATGAGCGTGATCCCCGGTAGCATGTGGCGCTATGTGCCCTCGCCCCGATCTCTACGATCCCCTCGCCACGTGGTTCGCGAGCCAACGCCGACCCCTCCCATGGCGCGAGGAAGGCACAAGTGCGTGGGGAGTCCTCGTCAGCGAAATCATGAGCCAACAGACCCCCGTTTCCCGCGTCGTGGAACCATGGCGCGCGTGGATGACGCGGTGGCCGACCCCGCGCTCACTCGCGCTCGCTGACTCGGCAGAGGTCCTGCGAGCATGGGGTTCCCTCGGTTACCCGCGCAGAGCTCTCCGGCTCCTCGAATGCGCCCGCACGATTGATCACGAGCACTCCGGGGAGCTTCCCGTGGGTGTCGATGCCCTCAGAGAACTTCCGGGTATTGGCGACTACACAGCGGCAGCGGTCGCGAATTTCGCGCAGGGGCAGAAGGCATGCGTTCTCGACACCAACATCAGACGCGTGCTCACGCGCGTCCTCGACGCAAAGCCCTCTCCTACCGCGCACGTCACGAAACGTGACCGCGCCCGGTTTGAAACGCTCGTGCCAGCGAGCGCCGAAAGCTCCCGAATCTGGAACGAGGGCATCATGGAACTCGGCGCGCTCGTATGCCGCGCCCGAAATCCTCGGTGCGAGGCCTGCCCACTCGCGGAGCAGTGCGCATGGCTCAAAGCAGGTCGGCCCGGGCTCGGCGAGCGCACGACGCGCCCGCAAGGCTACGAGGGAACCGATCGCCAAATTCGGGGCAGGATCCTCAAAACTCTGCGCGAAGGCGGGGAGGCCACCGTCGGATTTCTCGAGCGCGCAAGCGGGGCCGAACCGGAGCGCTTCACGCGGCTCCTCACGGACCTCCTCGCGGAGGGCTTCGTTTCACACACCGCGGGCGGGCTCATCACGCTTGGTGCAGGAACTCGTGCTGGAGGAACAGCCACGAACGCGTAAGAAGGCGCGCACGTGGGGGGCGGTGAGCTAAGCGCTTTCCGACGCTCGCTTCGCCTTGAGCGCGTGAAGTCTTCGCACGAGGCGCTCCACGAGGAGCGAAACAGCGAACGCCAACGCGAGGGCAGCGAGAATCCCGAGGATTGGGTGCGCCTCGAACCACTGGCCCGCAACCGCCCCCACGAGGCACGAATACACGGCCCACAGAAAGGTCGCGAGGAGAATTTTCGGAGTGAAAAGGGAACGCGGATACCGCACCCCACCCGCGACGAGGTTGACCGCCGTGCGCCCGAGCGGAATGAAACGGGCCGTCATGAGATACGTGAAAGCGTGCTTCTCAAGGCCACGTTCGGCGGCTTCAATCGCACGGTGGCCGCGGCGCCCCTCATTGAAGAAGGCGAGCTTGCGCCACGGGAGAACGCGACCGATCTGATACGTCACGTGGTCACCAATTGCGGCTCCGCCCCAACCGGAGAGGATGAGCAGGAGCAGCGAAGGCTTGCCCGACGTCGCCCACAGGGATCCAAGCGCAACAAGCAAAGATTCGCTCGGAACCGTGGGAAAGAACGCGTCCACGAGGGAGAAGGCAGCGACCACGAGGTGGATCCACCACGCTTCTCCCGCGTGGACGACTATCTCTTCGACAACGTGCATGTCGCAGCTAACGCCACGGTTTTATCCGGCGATGTCCTCAACCGAGATGTCCTCGGAAATCGGCTCGAGCGAGCCGTCTTCCTTCTTCGTGGCAAAGGTGAAGACCCCGAGCGGGCCCTCGCCCTCGGCGTCGATCACGATCTCGTCGCCGTCCTTCACCTGACCGAACAGGATCTTCTCACTGAGCGAATCCTCGATGTCGCGCTGAATGGCGCGGCGAAGCGGGCGAGCGCCGAGAACCGGGTCGTAGCCCTTCTCCGCCAGAAGCGTGCGAGCCTCAGGCGTGAGCGTGATCGACATACCGCGCTCCGAAAGGCGAGCGTCGAGGCGGCCAACCATGAGGTCGACAATCTGCTTGATCTCTTCGCGCGAGAGCTGCGGGAACACAACGATGTCGTCAACGCGGTTAAGGAACTCGGGGCGGAAGTGCTGCTTGAGCTCCTCATTGACCTTTGCCTTCATACGCTCATAGCTCGTCGAGAGGTCGCCGCCGGCCTGGAAGCCAATCGAGACGCCCTTCGCGATGTCGCGCGTGCCGAGGTTGGTCGTCATAATGATGACCGTGTTCTTGAAGTCCACGACGCGCCCCTGTGAGTCGGTCAGGCGGCCGTCCTCAAGGATCTGCAAGAGCGAGTTGAAGATATCGACGTGTGCCTTTTCGATTTCGTCGAACAGCACGACGGAGAACGGCTTGCGACGTACTTTCTCGGTGAGCTGGCCGCCCTCGTCGTAACCCACGTAGCCGGGGGGCGAGCCGAACAGGCGCGAGGCCGTGTGCTTCTCGCCGAATTCCGACATATCGAGCGTGATGAGCGCGTCCTCGTCACCGAACAGGAACTCGGCGAGTGCCTTCGCGAGCTCGGTCTTGCCAACGCCAGTGGGGCCAGCGAAGATGAACGATCCGCCCGGACGCTTCGGATCCTTGAGGCCCGCTCGGGTCCTGCGGATCGACTGCGAAAGAGCCTTGATCGCTTCGTTCTGGCCAACGACTCGCTTGTGGAGCTCGTTTTCCATATTGAGCAGGCGCGTGGACTCGGCCTCGTTGAGCTTGACGATCGGGATGCCAGTCGCAGCAGCGAGCACCTCGGCGATCACGTCATCGTTCACGACGCTGATCGAATCGGATTCGCCGTTGCGCCACGCGTCTTCCTTGGCCTTGCGCTCGGCCGTGAGCTTCTGCTCGTCATCACGGAGACTCGCGGCCTTTTCGAAGTCCTGCGCATCAATTGCGGATTCCTTCGCACGCTTCGCTTCCTCGATCTTCTGATCGTATTCCTTGAGCTCGGGCGGGGCCGAGAGCCGGCGAATGCGCAAGCGCGCACCAGCCTCGTCGATCAGGTCGATGGCCTTATCCGGAAGGAAGCGATCATTCACGTAGCGCGCCGCGAGCTGAGCCGCCGCATCGAGTGCATCGTCCGTGATCGTCACCTTGTGGAAGGACTCGTAGCGATCACGAAGGCCCCGCAGAATGTCGATCGTCTCCTCGACACTCGGCTCCTCGACCTGGATCGGTTGGAAGCGGCGCTCAAGCGCGGCATCCTTTTCGATGTGCTTGCGGTATTCCTCAAGCGTGGTGGCGCCGATGGTCTGGAGCTCACCGCGGGCAAGCATCGGCTTGAGGATGTTCGCCGCATCAATCGCGCCTTCGGCTGCGCCGGCACCCACGAGCGTGTGAATCTCGTCGATGAACAGCACGATGTCGCCGCGAGTCTTAATTTCCTTGAGCACCTTCTTCAGGCGTTCCTCGAAATCGCCCCTGTAGCGCGAGCCCGCCACGAGCGAACCAAGATCCAGCGTGTACAGCTGCTTGTCCTTGAGCGTTTCGGGGACGTCACCCGCGACGATCGATTGGGCGAGCCCCTCGACGACGGCGCTCTTGCCGACGCCCGGTTCGCCGATCAGAACGGGGTTGTTCTTCGTGCGGCGGCTGAGCACCTGCATGACGCGTTCGGCTTCGCGCTCGCGGCCGATGACGGGGTCGAGCTCCTGGTCGCGAGCTGCCTGCGTGAGGTTGCGCCCGAACTGGTCGAGCACGAGGGAGCCCGACGGTGTCCCCTCTTGGTTGCCGCCACCGGCGTTCACGGTTTCCTTGCCCTGGTAGCCGGAGAGGCGCTCGATGACCTCCTGGCGCACGGCAGCGGGCTGGGCGTCCATGCGCGTGAGGACCTTGACGGCCACGCCATCGCCCTCGCGCAGAAGGCCGAGGAGGATGTGCTCGGTGCCGATGTAGCCGTGGCCGAGCTGAAGCGCCTCGCGAAGGCTCAGCTCGAGGACCTTCTTGGCGCGGGGCGTGAACGGGATGTGCCCCGTGGGGGCCTGGGTGCCCTCAGTGATGATTTCACGCACCTGTTCGCGCACGCCCTCGAGTGTGATTCCGAGTGATTCGAGGGCCTTGGCTCCCACGCCCTCACCCTCGTGGATGAGGCCCAGGAGGATGTGCTCGGTGCCGATGTAGTTGTGGTTGAGAAGACGCGCCTCATCCTGCGCGAGCACAATGACTCGGCGGGCGCGATCGGTAAACCTCTCGAACATGAATCTCCCTTGGTGTTTCGGCGTTGCCTACGAGCCTACTGCCTGCCTACTTTCGAGGGGCGGTTGTTCGCCAGCGGCGTGAAAGGCTCGCGCACAAGCGCCTAGGATTGAATGACGAGTCATCGCCGGTGCCGCATTCACAGCTGAGACGCGGCCGGCGAGCCGTACGTACGGTGCCCGCCTCACACATCGAAGGAGCAACGCCACTTATGAGCCACTTCGCGACTGTTTCGCGCGATCAGGCGTCCCTCACCGTCGAGCGCGCCGATGCGGTGCTCGTCGGCGCGGGCATCGCGTCGGCGACGCTCGCAATGCTCCTAAGCGAGCTTGAACCGTCGTGGACGATTGTCGTGCTAGAGCGACTTGACGGGGCGGCGCTCGAGTCCTCGCACGCGTGGAACAACGCGGGCACCGGCCACAGCGCACTGTGCGAGCTCAACTACACGCCCGTGGATGCGCACGGCCGTATCGCGATTGAGAAAGCGGTCGCGATCAACGAGAAATTTCAGATCTCGAGGTCGTGGTGGGCCCATCTCGTCGACGCCGGCCACCTCGAGGCTCCGCACGAGTTCATCCGAACCGTCCCCCACATGAGCCTCGTCCTCGGGCAGGAGAATCGACGGTTTCTCAAGGCCCGGCACGAAGCCCTTGCCGCGCATCCGCTCTTTGCCTCGCTCGACTACTCCGAAGACCCAGCTACGCTCGCTGAGTGGGCTCCGCTCGTCATGGAGGGCCGATCCACGCGCGAGACTCTCACGGCGACCCGCTCCCTTGCGGGGACCGACGTCGACTTTGGTGAGCTCACCCGTTCTCTCCTCGCCGCAGCCGAAAGCGTTCACACCAGCGTTCACTACGGCGCCGATGTCGTGGATCTGCGGCGCATGGGGCGCGAGTGGGGCGTCATGGCCCGCACGAGCAGCGGCACGCACGTCGTTCGAGCCCCATTCGTTTTCGTGGGCGCAGGCGGCGCGGCGCTCCCCCTCCTCCAACGCTCCGGTATCGATGAGATTCGCGGCTACGGCGGTTTTCCCATCTCGGGGCAGTGGCTGCGGTGCACGAATCCCGAGCTCGCCGCGCGACACGAGGCGAAGGTGTATGGGAAGGCAGCCGTCGGAGCGCCCCCGATGAGCGTTCCCCATCTTGATACGCGCATCATCAATGGGACTCGCGAGCTCATGTTCGGCCCCTACGCCGGCTGGAGTCCCAAGTTCCTCAAGTCTGGATCCGTCACGGATCTATTCCGTTCCGTTCGCCCCTCGAACGCTCTTCCCATGGCATCCGTGGCCCCAGGAAACCTTGACCTCTTGGCGTACCTCATGAGCCAGCTCACGCAGAGCTTCGAGGATCGCCTTTCAGCTCTGAAGGAATACTTGCCGCGCGCCGAAGCTCAGGATTGGGAGCTGCTCACCGCAGGTCAGCGCGTGCAGGTGATCGCGCCCACATCGCGCACGCGTGGAACGCTGCAATTCGGCACCGAGCTCATCACGTCGGCCGATGGCACCATGAGCGGACTTCTTGGCGCCTCCCCCGGTGCCTCGACCGCTACCTCCATCATGCTCGGCCTGCTTACACGCGCTTTCCCCGAGCACAGCAGCGCGTGGGCACCGCGGCTGAGGGTGATGTTCCCCGACGGCGAGAGCCCGCGTGACAATCTCGACCGCACGAGCCGCATTCTTGGCCTCACGCAACCACCTCGATGAAAGGACACTCATGAGCATCACCAATTCCCCTTTCAGGGGCACGATCATTACCCTCGCAAACGGTGACGCACGTGCAGAGCTCACGAGCGTCGGTGCCTCCCTGAATCGCTTCAGCATCAACGGCCGGGAGTTTCTCGTGCCGAGCCCCCTCGACGAGGTGCAATTCGGCTATCGCGGCGGAATCATCGCGCCGTGGCCAAACCGCATCGGCGACGGCGTCTATACGTATGACGGATTTGAATACGAACTTCCGCTTAACGAACACGAAAGGCGAAACGCGCTTCACGGGCTCGTATGCTGGAGCGATTTCTCCGTAGAAAACCGCACGGAAAACTCGGTCGAATTCGCACACCGTATCGTCCCCGTGCCCGGGTATCCCTTCCCGCTCGAGATTCGCGTACGCTACGCACTTCACGACCGCTCAATCGCGACTGCAGTAACGGCAACCAATCTCGGTGAGCGCACCGCCCCGTACGGCGTGTGCCCGCATCCCTATGTTGTGCCGGGGCCCGAAGACATGGCCGAATGGAGCACGCTCGTGCCAGCCTCCCACGTTCTCGAAGTCGACGACCGCCTCCTTCCCGTCGCCCTTTCTCCCGTCGAGAACCACCCCGACCTCGACCTCGACGGCACCCCCATCGGCGAGCGCACCATCGATCACGCCTACACGGGCTTTTCTGAAGGACGCATTAGCGTGCGCAGCGCGAGCGGCGAAGTGTGGGTCCAGTTCGATCCGAAGGAACTCCCCTGGACGCAAATCCACACGGCCGACCACCCTGACCCGAGCAAGAATCGCGCCGGCCTCGCCGTCGAACCCATGACGTGCCCTCCCGATGCTTTCCGCTCAGGCACGAACCTTGTACATCTTGCCCCCGGGGCCTCACACACTGCGTCGTGGACCATCGGCGGCACCGCACTCGATTAGTCGCTACTCAAGGCAGAGAAAAAGCGCCGCCCCGAAGTAATTCCCGGCGCGGCGCTTTTTAGGTGCGGGAGCGCTCAGCCTTCGTGAGCGGCGTAGTAAGCCTCGCGAACCTCAGCGGCGATGCGGCCGCGATCCGAAACGTTGTAGTTGTTCTCGAGCGCCCACTTGCGGATCTTCGCGGTTTCCTTCGCGCTGCTAGGCGTGCGCGAGCTGCGACGCGCACGACCACCCACGCGGCGGGCGGCGACGATCCACTTGGTCATGTCTGCGTGAAGTTCCTCGACGTGAGCGTTCGAGAGGTCGATCTCGTAGTCGACACCTTCGAGGGAGAATGAGACGGTGAGATCCGCCTTAGAGCCGTCAAGATCATCGACGAGTTCGGTAAAAGTCTTGGTTGCCATCGAGGCCATCCTCTTGAAGTTTTAGAACATTGGTCGACCGATTCAGCGGCAAAGCGCGTCAACGGTTAAAAGCAGGATAATCGCTCACAACAAAGGTGGCAACCACTTTAGCGCGATTAGAAAGCGCGATTTTATTTCAACGTCGTTGCGTCTTTACGTTTTTCCGCGTTGGCGGTTTGCCCCGTTCTTACAAAGCGCGACGCCTCGGGATGAGCGGCAATGTACTCGCGCTCGGCTTGCCTTTCTGCCTCACGCTGATGCTTATCAGCGCGTACAATCGAGCGCAGAACGAGCCAGAAAAGGAGTCCAATCCCGATCGATGGCACGAGTGCTCCAAGCTCGAATGCCCAATCAATATTTCCCACTGTGCGCCTCCTTCGATGTTTGCTGTGCCTCGGCAGGAGCAAGGTTCACGAGTGCATTGTCGATCAGACGTACACCCTCCACCCTCGCGGCGAGCACGACGAGCGCCTCGCCTACGAAAGCCTGGTCAATCTCCTCGAAAGTCGCCGGGTTCACCGCGAGCCGGTAATCCCACGTCACTCGCGAGGATTCCTCATGCGTGCGAAGAAGCGCGAGAAGCTCAGCCGCCGTCGGGCACTCAAGCGCCTGAGAAAGGAGACCCGAAAGCGCGAGGGCATCCGCCCGTCCGCTTTCACTCAAATAGCTATTGCGCGAGCTGCGTGCGAGACCCGATTCTTCGCGCACGATCGGCACCCCTACAATTTCGATGCCCAGATTAAAGTCGTGGACGAGCCGACGGATTACCGCGAGCTGTTGCGCGTCCTTTTGGCCAAAGATCGCGACATGAGGCTGGGCAAGAAGGAAAAGCTTAAGTACGACGGTCGCCACGCCATTAAAGTGGCCGGGGCGAATCTCGCCCTCGAGCATGCGCCCAATCGGCCCCACATCAACCTGGAACGGTTCCGGGTACGGGTACATGTCGCTAGCCTCGGGGGCGAACATCGCATCGGCGAGCGTGCCGACGAGTTCGAGGTCTGCTTCGAGCGTACGCGGGTAGCGCTCATAGTCCTCGCCGGGGCCGAACTGAAGAGGGTTCACGAAGTTCGACACGATCACGTGGTCGGCGCGCGAGCGTGCCTCGCGAATGAGACTGAGGTGTCCCTCGTGGAGCGCCCCCATCGTGGGTACGAGCGCGACGCTCCCCTTGCCCTTGATGCCAGCCCGGTATGCCTGCAGTTCCTTAACTGTGCGGATGAGCGTGGTCATGTCTCCTGCCTCGTCTCGTTATCGCGTGCAAGAAGCAATTCTAATGCCGCTCTATCCGCATCACCGATCGGCGCGATGTCGAGCGCGGCACGCGCGAGGGCCCGGTACGTGGGCAGGGTGGAGCCTAGGTCCAGCTCAGTAAGTGCTGCGAGGTGGTTTCCGACGGTTCCCGCATCACCGCGCTGCACAGGCCCCGTGAGCGCTCCCGGCCCACGACGAAGCACCTCCTCGAGACTCGCCTGGAGAAGGGGACTCACGAGCTGGGAAGGGTCTTCGACGCCGATCGAATCGAGGATCGCAAGCACCTGACTCACGAGCACGACGAGGTGATTCGAGCCGTGCGCGAGTGCCGCGTGGTAGGCCGTGCGATCACCCTCCGCGATATCGACGCTTATGCCGTCAAGTTCAAGCACAAGCGCTTTCGCAATTGGCGCGAACATCGGCCGGGCCGTAATCGCCCACGGGCAGCCCACGAGCCTGCCAAGATCAAGCGAGGTTCCCGTGAACGTCATCGCCGGATGGAGCGCGAGCGTGATCGCCCCCGCCTCCTCGAGCGGCCGAAGCACGTCAATCCCGTAGCGGCCGGAGGTATGCGCGATGATCTGCGCTCCCGGAACAACCCCGCGCTGCGCGAGGCTCGCCGCGAGGGGCGCAAGCTCGTCATCGGGAACGGCGAGCAGCACGAGTTCACTGCGCTCGACAATCTCTTCGGGACTGAGGATGGGGGCGCCGGGCAGCAGAACATCGGCGCGCTCTCGGGAAGCGTCGGACTTCGCCGCCACCCCCGTGATCTGGTGTCCCGCTGCACGAAGCGCGTTCCCGAGCACCGCACCCACGCGCCCCGCGGAAACGATGCCGACGCCCATGCGTGCAGGCTCCGCAGGGCTCACGCCGTTCCGCCCAACAATCGCGGCTGAAGCCAGCTTTCACGCGCGCTAAAGCGGCGTGACAGTCCTGCGTCCGCGCCGAGGGTCGCGCACAGAGCTGCCGCATCAGCAACGGGGATATCGTGAATCTCGAAAGACCCGCCCGCATAGGCGATTGACAGATCAGCGCAGCCTATGCGCCGAGAGATTGGTCCTTGCGAAAGTTCAACCCCCTGGATGCGGTCGCGAGGGATCACGGCGACGGTGCGAGTAAGCCACCCCTTGCGCCCAAGAAGCGCGTGACGGGTGAGCGCGTACACGTGGGTGCGCCGGCTGATCGGGTTCGACCAGTGGAAGGGCCGCGCGCCGGGCAGCTGCGATTGCGGCGCCGCGAGAAAACCCTGGAGCAGGGCCGTGTCGCTCGTGCCCAGCACAGCGGGGCTCGGCGCCTCAGCCCCGTCATGCATCGCGGGGTGCACGATGAGATCGCCCGTCGGCGGCATGAGATGCGAGAGCGTCGCTTCGAGTTCGGAGGCGGTTCCCACGGGAAGAATACGACCGGAGCCTTCCGTCACGGACTCGAGTTCCTCCATGCCCGCGGTTTTCGCGGTCACGTCGCACCAACCGCGTGAACGCCACAGGAGCGGCTGCGAAATCTCTACCTCTTGAAGCTTCGAGGCTGTGAGGTTATCGCTGCGCGAGTTCAAAAGTCCTCGCCGCGCACGCAGACCCGTCTCGGTCGCGCGTGAGGTGAAGCCCCAGCCGGAGTCGACGCGCGAGAAAATCATGCGCGGGCCCGCCAGAAGAGCGGGAACAAGCGCAAAGAGCGACGCTGCCGAAAATGTGAACTCGCCACTCGCGAATGATGTGACGAGCCAGATGGCCGTCATGATGATCGTGAAGACCATGCCGATCATGAGTCCAACGTCAAGCACGAGCGAGTGCAGGATCCGCGAGGTGGGGATCCGCGCCAGCAGTTCGCCGTCGGAATCCGAGTCATAGGCAATAGACTCGGCGCGTTCTACGATGCTCGGTGCGCCTTCGTCCACTTCGCCTGGCACCGCGTTTTCGGAAGCCTCAGGCGCGGTCTCACCGGGTGCGGGGTTCGCCGCCACACGCCCATGAGGCGGCACATCCCCGCGGGCGAGCTCGAGTATCGTCGAGTGAATTTCTTCGGCCTTCGCCCTGCCAAGGTACTGAAGGTCCACGTGGGACTCGCCCGCGCCTGCAAGCTCGATGCGCACCTTGGAGAGCCCCACAAGCCGCGCCATGAAAGGCCGTTCAACAGATACCGAGTCGATGCGCTCACGCGGGGCAATTCTGCGTTTCGTGCTCAAGAATCTTTCACGCACGAAAACGCCGTGTTCCGTCACCGCATACGTCGTGATCCACCACGGGAGCGCGCCGGTAACAATCGCCACGAGGATGATGCCAAGGGCGCCGAGCCCGATGAACAGAAAATTATCGGTGCTCACGACCCCGTGTTTCACGAGGTCTTCGATGACCTCGTAGTTTTGAAAACCGACGATCGCCACGATCGCCGTGACGAATTTCCAGCCCATGACGAGCGGCGTGAGAGGGTGGAATCTCGAATAAGCCGACTCGTGCGGTTCGGTTTCGAGTGTCCCGGATTGCTCGGTCATAGCGCCGCCATCTTTTCGTGGGCTTCGCGGGTCACGAGATCGCGTATCCGCTCGGCCTCTGTGCGTTCTAGCCCCGGGATCGAAACGTCGGAGAGCGAACCCCCTGCGGTGTCGAGCGAAATCGTCGAAAGCCCAAACGCGCGCTCGATCGGGCCCTCGTTGATGTTAATGTTCTGAATGCGCCCGTAGGGAACGATTGTCACGTAGCGAAAAAGAATTCCTTGGCGGAACACAATGTCGTTCTCACGCGTGAGATAACCAAGTGCGCGGGCACGCCGAGGAGTGAAAAGAATCGATTGTGCAACGAGGACATAGACGGGAATCGCGCACAGGTGGACCCACCACGGCCACGAAAATACGGCCGTGACAACGTGAAGCGCGATGCACGCGAGAAGAAATATCGTCCACCACGCGAGGTTGCCGAGAAAGCGCGCCTTCACGAGCTTCGGCGACACGCGCGCCGTACGCGGATCGGTCGCGGAAAAGGGCTCGTCGAGCATCCTGCGCTCGATGTCGGCCGCCTCGAGGGTCGGCATCGGGACTACTGAGTTACTCATGAGAATCTTTCTAACACAGCGACTGCGGGGGCTTCAAAGGGAGCCTGCGCTCTCACCCGCGCGCCCCACAGATCCGGAGTCAGTAGGCGGCAGAGTCCCCCACCGTTCTACGATAAGCCCGATCACCGCGAGGATGAGCGCGCAGAGCGCGTCGAATCCGAGTGGAAGAATCGCGCCGGAAAGCGTCCCGCCCCCGGATGTCGCGAGAAACGCGCACATACCCGCGTAAAAGCCTGCACCAATTGCTCCCGTATAGGCCGCGGCACGCGCGGCGATGAGAATTCGGTAGGCAACAACCATGTCAAGCTGGTGCTTGCGCGGCGTGAGCGGGTGAGTTCGCGCTCGCTCACGGGATTCGTCGAGATATCTCTTCACGCGGAGCCCAAGGGCAAGAACGACGGCGGAAAGAACCAGGAACACAATTCCCGGCATGATGCCGGCAACGGGGACCGGGGCACCTCGTGAGGCGAACGCGAGAGACAGCCCGTGGCCCGCAAGGCCTGCCACGAGGGCAATTCCTACAAGTCGGAGCGCAGGAGTTTTTGTCATCTCACACCCTTGCGTGGGCGAGCCTCGCTTGCGAAACCTGCAACGCGGGGACCGGGGCGCAGCCCCGCACGGTCAGGGGCGACCTTCACGAGGTCCGACGCTTGCCGGCCATCGGGGAAGCTCCACTCGGGGTTGATGTCAAGCATCGGCGCGAGAACAAAGGCGCGTTCGTGAGCTCGCGGATGCGGAAGCGTGAGTCGCTCATCGTCGCACGTGAGCTGTCCCCAGGAAATGAGGTCGAGGTCGAGGGTGCGCGGCCCCCACCGAAGGGTGCGGGTGCGCCTTGCAGCATTCTCGATCTCATGGAGTGAGTCGAGAAGCTGCCACGGGCTGAGCGACGTCTCAAGGAGCGCGGCGGCGTTGAGGTACACGTCCTGATCAATATCGCTGACGGGATCGGTTTCAAAAACGCGGCTCGCGGCGATGAGACGGGTCTCGGGGATCCGCGCAAGTGCCGCGAGAGCACCGGCGAGGAAGTCCTCGCTATCGCCAAGATTTGAGCCAAGCGCGATGAAAGCCCTCACGGGTGCCGCGCGCCTCGTGAGACGAACGCGTGCGTCGGTGAAGGGCTGCGGAATCGGCGCGGTGGGCTTGTGGACGTTCACGCTCACTTCGCGCACGAGGACATGCCGCTCAAGTACGCACTGAGCGATGCGCTCGGCGAGAGTTTCGATCAGGTCGACGCTTCGCCCCGCAACGACTTCCTCGACGATGGCCGCGGCGTCCGCGTAGCTCACGCTGCGCTCGAGCGCGTCATCCCGCCCCGCCGAGCGCGTGTCCACGCGCATATCGACATCAACGAGAAAGTCGTGTCCCTGCGCTTTTTCACTCTCGAAAACGCCGTGCTTACCGTGCACGCGCACGCCGTCGACAGCGACGTGGGATAGCGGAGCGGGTACAGAAAAGGCAATATCATTCCACGTCATGCTCGAGCACCGCTTTCATAGTTGCGGTCCGCGACGCTTGCGCCGAGCCCCATATCGCGCCCATCAGGACCTGCCATTAGTCGCTGCATGACGCGGATGTTCGCGACGCTCGAGGCGACGTCGTGGACGCGCACCGCCCACGAGCGGCGAAGCTGCGCGAGGCCGCTCAACGCCGCCGTGCCGGCGTCCCGATCAACATCGAGAGCGCTCACGAAGCGCTTGCGGCTCACCCCGATGAGGAGTGGGAGCTCGAGCGCCTCGACGTCACCGATCTGGTCATAGAGATCCCAGTTGTCCTCGCCGGTCTTGGAAAACCCGAAGCCGGGATCGGCGACGATACTGTCACGGGCAATGCCCGCGCTCACCGCCTTGTCGATTTGCTCGCCTAATTCACGCGCGACATCTGTGCCGATGGCCTCGTAGCCCGTGCGTGACATTGCCTCCTCAGAGTGGCCGCGCCAATGCATCGCGATATAGACGGGGGCGGTACCGAGATGGGTGGTGAGGCCGGCGACCGTGGAGAACATGGCGGGATCAGCGAGTCCAGCCGACACGTCGTTGACGATGAGCGCACCGGCGTCGACCGCGGCACGCGCGACCGAAGCACGCATCGTATCGATGCTCACGCACATGCCGCGCTGTGCAAGGGCCTCAACAACGCGCACCGTGCGGCGAAGCTCCTCTTCTTCACTCACGCGGATTCCGCCCGGACGCGTCGATTCACCCCCGACATCGATGATGTCGGCGCCCTCGCTCACCAGGCGCTCGGCATGTGCGATCGCATCCTCGTGCTCGTTGTGCCGGCCACCGTCGGAAAACGAATCCGGGGTCACGTTCAGCACCCCCATGACGAGCGTCCGCTCGCACGTGAGCGAAGAGGGCAGGCCCTCCACACGCCGCCACGCGGGGGCGCTAGAGAAGTCCAGAACCGATCGCGTCGCGCTCATGAGATGACCTTTCTCGCCTCGGTGGGCGGTGTCGCATATTTCAGTGGTGCAGGCCCGTGAGAATGAGGCTCATCGCCTCCGAACGCGTGGCCGCGTTCGATTGCAGGGAGCCGCGCACGGCACTCGTCACGGTCTCCGCATTCGGAGACTTCACGCCACGCATCGCCATGCACAGGTGCTCGGCCTGAAGAACGACAATCGTGCCGTGTGCCTGGAGCTCCTCGTGGATCGCATCGGCGATCTGGCTGGTGAGCCGCTCCTGCACCTGGGGCCGCGCCGCGTACCCTTCGACGAGCCTTGCGAACTTGGACAGCCCCGCAACAGTTCCATCCTTGCCAGGAACGTACCCCACGTGGGCGCGGCCGAAGAACGGCACGAGGTGGTGCTCGCACATGGAGTAGAAGCGAATATCGCGGACAAGAACGAGCTCGCGGTGCTCGACCTCAAACTTCGTCTGCATGTGGACGCGGGGATCCTCGTGGAGGCCGCGAAAAACCTCCGCGTACATACGGGCGACGCGACTAGGCGTATCCACAAGTCCGTCGCGGCTTGGGTCCTCGCCAATCGCCTCGAGGATCTCACGCACGGCGCGTTCGATTCGCGCGTGGTCGACGCTACCCACCGCGTTGTGACTCTCGCTCATCATCTCTACTTTCATTCCCCGGGCGCGCTACTCGGCACCGGGGATGTGCGGTGAACCATCGCCCGGCTGCGGTAGCTCGGGAGGGGTGCCGCCAAGTTCCTCACCGGCCTCGTGGTTCTCGGTCCCGTCAGGAATGGTGCTGCCGATCGTGCCGGGACGGTCGCTACCCGCGAGCGGTTCGTTGAACACGGGGCGGTCCTCGCTCGACTGCCACACCTCGCGCGGCGGGCGCTTGTTGACGTCCTTGAAGATTTCAGCGAGCTCCTTCTCGCCGAGGGTCTCCTTCTCGAGGAGTTCCTCGACGAGATGATCGAGTACAGGACGGTTGGTCTTGATAACGCTCCACGCTTCATCGAGGGCGTTATCGAGAAGGCGGCGCACCTCCTCATCGATGAGACGCGCGGTGTCCTCGCTGTAGCCGGGCCCCTGGCCTTGCTGCATGCCGACGAAAACCTCGTCCTGGCCTTTGCCGAGGGCGACCTGCCCCACGGTGGCGCTCATGCCAAGCTCGGTGACCATGGCTCGAGCGATGCTCGTGGCGTTCTTAAGGTCGGAGCTCGGTCCGGTCGTCACGTCGTGGAAGATGCCCTCTTCGACCGCGTAGCCACCCATCGCGTAGGCGAGGCGGTCGAGTAGCTCGTTGCGGCTTTGATAGTTGCGGTCGGCCGTCGGCACCACCATCGTGTAGCCGCCCGCGCGACCGCGCGGCAGGATCGTCACCTTCGTGACGGGTGCCGAGTTGTTGAGTGCCGCGGCGACGAGTGCGTGCCCGCCCTCGTGGTAGGCCGTCATCTGGCGCTCGCGCTCGGTCATGACTTTCGAGTAGCGCTGCGGGCCCATCGATACTCGGTCGATCGCCTCGTCGAGTGCACGCATGTCGATGATCTGATTGCCCGAACGAGCCGTGAGAAGCGCAGCCTCATTGAGAACGTTGGCGAGATCGGCACCGCTCATGCCGATCGAACGGCGCGCGATGTTATCAAGATCGACGTCGGCAGCGAGAGGCTTGCCTTTCGCGTGCACCTCGAGGATCTTACGGCGCCCCTTGAGGTCCGGAGTTTCCACCGCAATCTGGCGGTCGAAACGACCCGGGCGAAGTAGCGCCGGATCGAGGATGTCGACGCGGTTGGTCGCGGCGATCAGGATGACGTTTTGATGCTCCTCGAAACCGTCCATCTCGACGAGCATCTGGTTGAGGGTCTGCTCGCGCTCGTCGTGGCCGCCGCCCATGCCGGCTCCGCGGTGGCGCCCCACGGCGTCGATCTCGTCGATGAAGATGATCGCCGGCGCGTTTTCCTTCGCCGTATTGAACAAATCGCGCACGCGGCTCGCACCAACGCCCACGAACATCTCCACGAAGTCGGAGCCCGAAATGGAGTAGAACGGGACCCCTGCCTCACCGGCAACGGCCTTCGCGAGGAGGGTCTTACCTGTGCCCGGAGGGCCGTAGAGGAGGACGCCCTTCGGAATCTTCGCGCCTACGGCGTGATAGCGCTCGGGGCTCACGAGGAACTGCTTAATCTCATCGAGTTCCTCGACCGCTTCGTCAGCACCCGCAACATCCGCGAACGTCACTTTCGGCATGTCCTTGTTGAAGAGCTTCGCCTTCGACTTGCCGAACTGCATGGCGCGCCCGCCACCCTGGGCATTCATCATCCAGAACCAGAAGAGGCCAAGGATCACGAGGAGCGGGAAGAAGGTGAGCAGAAGCTGGCTCCACCACGACGGTGTTGCGATCTTATCCGTGTAGCCCTTCGCCGGCTTCGCGTCACTCACGGCCTTGACGACGTCATCGCCGCGGTCGGTGACGTACGAAAACGCTACCCGCTTCCCTTTATCCTCAAAGTCTTTCGTCAACACGAGGTTGACTCGCTGTTGATTGCCGTCGATGATCTCGGCTTGCTCAACGGTGTTGCCTTTGAGGAGCTCAAGCCCCTGCTCTGTGTCGATGTCCTGGAAACCGCCGCGTCCAAAAAAGTTCAGCGCGAGAAGAACGATCGCGAGAGTCGCGAGGCTCCACAGCCACAGATTACGGGCGGGGGATTTCTTTTTTTCTGCCATGTGAGGTGCTAATTCTTACGTTCTCTTAAGGGCGGAGCAAACGCCCCGCGCGCGTATGGTGAATGAGCGCGAATCTACCCCGAATCGCTGGACAGGGGCTGTCAGAGGCCCCAATGTTCTCAATCGGCGTAGACGCTTGGCTTGAGAATCCCAATGTAGGGAAGGTTGCGGTACTTCTCGGCATAGTCGAGGCCGTAACCGATCACGAACTCGTTCGGGATGTCGAAACCCACGTATTTCACGTCGATATCGACCTTGACCGCCTCCGGCTTGCGCAGGAGGGTGCAGATTTCGACGCTCTTTGGCCCGCGCGAGCGGAGGTTGGTGCGAAGCCAGCTCAGGGTCAGGCCGGAGTCGATGATGTCCTCGACGATGAGCACATGGCGATCGGTGATATCAGCGCTCAGGTCCTTGAGAATACGCACGACACCCGAAGATTTCGTGCCGCTGCCGTAAGAACTCACGGCCATCCAATCCATGTCCACGTCAAGCGTGATGGCGCGCGCGAGATCCGCCACGACCATGACTGCACCCTTGAGCACGCCAACGAGAATCGGGGCCGCATCTTTGTAGTCGCGATCAATCTCTGCGGCGAGTTCGCTGATCCGCTCGCGGATCGCCTGCTCGTCGAGCAGGATGCGCTCGACGTCCTCATCCATGGTCATGGGGGTCCTTCCCGGTGCGTCGCGTTATCGAGGTCACGGGGCCTCAGCCTGATGTATCGCGCACGCGACTGTCTCGGGCCCGGAAAACGATGAGCCCTTCGTCGCGTACCGCTTCGATCTTACCCGGAAGGGGGATGGGGCCCTGGCCTCGATAGGCGGAAACGAGGGAGTCAACGTGAAGGATCTGACGCCGAAGGAGCGACTTCCCGGAACTCGAGCCCGAAAGCGCGCTCGCGTGGGCGATTGCGCGCTTCAGCACGCGCGTGCGCAGCGCTCGGTCAAGCGGGGCTAGGGAGTAGGCGTCAAGCGCGAGTAGCCCGGGGGTGGCACTCGGGGGGTTCCGACGCAGGCCCGCATAGGCCTCTTCCGCTTCTTTGTCGAGGTAGTCGGCATCGTCTCGCAGGAGGTCGGCGGTCCGCACGAGGTTCGCGGCCACGTGCTCGCCGAGAACGTCGGCGAGCATCGGCAAGGCGCGTGTGCGGGCCGCAACCCGCAAGTATTTCTCGTCGTCGTTCATGGGATCGTCCCAAACGTCGAGATCGAGGGCGTCGCACACGGCCCGGGTGTCGCGCCGCCACAGCCCCGTCTTCTCGTCCCTTCCCGTCCCGAGGAAAGGGCGAAGGAGTGCTCCCCGCTGGCGGGGAATCCCCGCGAGGGAGCGCGCCCCCGCTCCGCGTGCGAGCCCGAGCAGCACCTGCTCAGCTTGATCGTCGAGGGTGTGCCCGAGGAGAAGTCCGAGCGCGTGGCGCTCCTCGAGGGCTGCCTCGAAGGCTTCGTGGCGGGCGACCCTCGCCGCGTTCTCAAGCCCGCCTTCTCCGGCGGTATCGACGTGGATCCGGCGAATGTGGCAGCGTGCAAGCCCGAGCCGCTCGCACTGGAGCGCCGCCCGCTCAGACACCGAGGCGGAGTGCTCTGATAGGCCGTGGTCGATGAGCACAGCTTCGACTTCGAGTCCGAGCCGTGACGCGACCCACTGGGTCGTCGCGGCGAGGGCAAGCGAATCTGCGCCGCCGCTCACCCCCACGAGAACGCGCGGTAGAAGGCCCGCCCCGTCGGAGCGGTCGGCGCATTCCTCGAGCCGGGAGGCGAGGGCGGCTTTCACCGCTACGCGAGCACGGGCAACTGGTTCGGGCGGGCCGCTCACTGCCCGTCCCCCTCGGGCGCTCCGCCGCCTTCAGCCGAAGCAGAGGAGTCATAGAGGCCGGCAGGCGTCGGACCTCCCGCGGCGACAATAGCGCTCGCCACATAGTCCACGACTGCTCGCGCTTCCCCGTACCCTGCCGAGGTTGAATCGTAGGCGAAAATCGCGTAGCCAACCACACGGCCGTCAGCCAGCACCATCGTGCCTGCAAGGGTCGAGGTCCCCGAGAGGGTGCCCGTCTTCCCGCGCACGATTCCGCGCGCTTGCTCCGCACCATCTTCGCCAAAGCGTTTCGTGAGAGTCCCTGTAAGGCCACCGATTGGGACAAGCGCGAAAGTATCCTTGATCGCAGTGGGCGCCTCCCCCGACGCCCACGCCGTGAGCTGCGCAAGAAGCAACGGTGAGATTCGGTTGTCCTTCGAGAGGCCCGAATTATCAGCAATCACGAGCCCCTCGGTGGTGAAGCCGCCTTCCCGAGCGACCTCGTCGAGCTCGGCTTTGACCGCCTCTCGCGCCCCAGCAACCGTTCCGGGATGTCCCGTGTGCACCGCGGAAAGTCGCGCGAGCGTTTCTGCGAGCGAGTTATCGGAATACAGGAGCGTGTGCTCGATTAAGTCGCGTAGCGGCGCGGAGTGCACGGCACCGATCTCGCGCGCCCCCTCGGGAGCGGAAGCGCGAGTAGGCACCGCCTCTACCGTGATACCGCGCTCGTTCAAGAGCTGCGCGAATGCTTTCGCCGCTTCGAGGGATGGATCCTCGACTTTCGGGCCGTAGGGCGTGCCGTCGGCGCGGCCACCATCCACGCCGAGCGGGGTAATTGGAGCAACCCACCCACCGGCCGGGCCGTTATCGCCCCACGCCGGATTGACCGGATCGTTGCCGAACAGCGAGTCGTCGAAAACGAGCTGGACTTTAGTGCGCCCTTCCTCTTTGAGCTTTGCTGCGCTCTGATCGGCGAGCGAAGCAAGCGAGGCTCGTTCGACGCCCTCTTTTGTCTCCTTCGCTTGCACGGTGAGGAGGTTGTCGCCACCACCGACGAGCACGAGACGCTCTCCGTCGAGCACGGCTCGCGTCGTAAACGTTGTATCCGGACCAATAGCCTTCGCAGCGGCAAGCGCGGACAGAAGCTTCATGGTCGAGGCGGGGGTGAGCTGCACGCCTGATCCGTGCTCGGCGATGATGTCGCCGGTCGACGCGTCCACGACCGCATAAGAAACCTTGCCCGAGAACGCCTTGAGCCGTGGAAGGGCTGCTATCGCGGCGTTAATCTGATCTGCGCTCACGCTCGCTGCCGGCGATACTGCATCGTACGGACGCTCGTCATCCGTGCGCTCCCACGATTCACCTTCGGCAGGAACACCTTCGACCACGGCGTTCTTCTGCGTGCGCACGGTAAGCACGCCCGGAAAAGCATCGACGAGGTCGCCAAACGTATAAAAGGACAATGGCAGCGCGAGGGCGAGGGCAGCAGCGAGAACCTCCACTGCCTTCGAATTCGCCATTACTGCCCACTCCTTCTCGCCTCAGGAAAACGCGCCACGCGCCCTGCGTGTCTGTGACTTCGTGCAAAGTTTACGCGCGCATGAACCACTCGCGGCACAATCGAGCGCCTGCGAGCGCTGAACTTCGCTATTGTTACACGCAGAGGGCACGCCCCTCGGTCACATAGAACACCTTAGGCAATGGAGTCACACACGTGGAATTCGACGTCACGATCGAGATCCCGAAGGGGAATCGCAACAAATACGAGGTCGACCATCACAATGGTCGCATCCGGCTCGATCGCATGCTCTTTACAGCAACCCGATACCCCGATGATTACGGCTTCATTGAGGGCACGCTCGGTGAGGACGGCGACCCGCTCGACGTCCTCGTCCTTCTCGAAGAGGCGACGTTCCCCGGCTGCCTGATTCGCTGCCGCGCACTGGGAATGTTCCGCATGCGTGACGAGTCGGGCGGCGACGACAAGATCGTCGCGGTCCCCGTTGGCGACAAGCGCCAGATCCGTCGGCAGGAGCTCACCGACATTTCGGAGTTCCACCGACTCGAGATCCAGCACTTCTTCGAGGTCTACAAGGATCTTGAGCCCGGCAAGAGCGTGGAAGGTGCTCACTGGGAAGGCCGGGATGACGCGGAAGAGGAAATCCGCGCCTCCTACCGCCGCGCGAAGGGCACGGAACACGAAAACGAGTTCACCCAGGACATCTAGTCCGTATCCCCCAATAATGAGGGCGCTCCCGTCTTATCGGGAGCGCCCTCATTATTTCGAAAGCGACGTTTTCGCTAGTCGTCGAGACCTTCGGTCTTCTCGGCAAGCGTCGAAGGGACCGGATCATCCACGTGGCTAAAAACCTCTCGGGCGGCTTCGATCACTGTCTTGGTAAGTGCCTTGTTCCCGAGACCACCAATCACTGCACCGATACCAAACGGGATGAGGCGCCCGGCCCACAGCCCCGTGAAGCGACGCGTCACCGTACGCCGAATCCAGCGATTGACTTGCGTGTTCACCGCATCTGCGACAAATGGAGGTGCCATGCCATCGAGCACCGTCGACCACTGCAGGCCGCTCTTGCCGAGGGCCTTTGTGACGATCGCGGCGCCACGCTCACCGCCGAGAATGGCGAGAATAACCGTGCGGCGCACCGTCGGATCACTCATATCGACACCGTGCACGTGCGCGGTGCCGAGCGTCAAAAAGGCGCATGCCTCGGCAAAGGCGAAGCCCTCACCCGCGGTGAGGGCGACCGCTGTGGCGGTACCCACCGCGGGAAGTGCGGCTACGCCGCCAATACCGACGCCCGTGGCAACGGCCAGCTTCGTAAAGTGCCCCTCGAGCCGAGCGATGATCTGCTCATCGCTCCACGTGGGGTTCTTGCGGCGAAGAGAATCGACGTACTTGCGGGCGATCGGCCCCTGAAGCGCCAGAGCCTTATCGATCAGTTCGAACTGTTTGTCATCGATGAGCGATTCCTCGCCCTGCCCCTTCCCGCTCGATTTCTTAGACGTGCGCAGGTCCTTCGAGGCCATTGCTCTCCTTATCGTGGACGCTATCGGGCGCATCCGGGCGCTCTCACGCCCGCCTGCGGTGAAGATCAACGGCGCCGGGGTCAAGTTTGGCCACGTCACCGCGCAGACCAAGGTAGCGAACCGCGTCTGAAAGTTCGGTGTATCGATGCAGGTAGGAATCCTGCACAAACGAACGTTCAACACCGCGGTCGTGACACAAAATGCCATCGAGATGATCGCTCTCGTGCTGGAAAATCCGTGCGCGCCAGCCGGTCCAAACCTCGTCGAGCTCACGAACCTCACCGCCGGCGATGATCGCCGTGCCGCGCACGCGTACGCTCTTTGGACGCGGAACGAGTGAGCGCCAGCCCTCGACGCTGAGGCAACCCTCCCACCCGAACGTCACGGTGTCCTCACCATCAATCTCTTCGTAGCGCGGGTTGATCACTGCCATGAGGGGAAGATTGTCACGGTCGTAGAGCTCGTCGTCGGCGTCGCGTTCTTCGCCTTCCTCGCGCACGGCGTCCTCCATCACCACAAGCCTGAGGGGGACACCCACCTGCGGAGCCGCGACACCCACCCCCGGGGCTTCGTGCATCGTTACGACGAGCGCGTCGATGAACTGCGCAAGGAGCTCCGGATCAAGCGAGCCTGCGGCATCCTTTGACGTGGCGCGAAGTGCCGGATGCCCCGCCTGCACGATCCGGAGCGGAGCGTTTTCGCTCGGCCTCTTTGCAAGGGTTTTCTCAATCAGTTGCGCGAGGCTCGTCATGCCATCGCCGCCTTTCGTCGTCTATCGTCATCGCCTCGAAGGCCCGTGCCGCGCCTTGTCTTCCACGCTCTTGTCCGCAGCGAAAGCAGAAGGTACTCCGGGGGGCGGCAAGCGTCGGACTCTCCCGACAACACTACGGCCCCGCGCGTGCGGAAGGTCGGGAATACCCCTCGGCGCGTCCCGTATGGTCGGCGCCACAGTGAGGTATTGTTGTCCATACGTCAGCAAAGACCGCTGACTGTACTTCACAACGGATCGTCCGGCACGTACCTGCCGGTGAAGGGAATACCCATGGCAAAGGTTATTTACGACCACGCAAGCCGTATCTACCCGGGCAGCGATAAGCCCGCGGTTGACGACCTCAACATCGAGATCGAAGACGGCGAATTCCTCGTCCTCGTTGGCCCCTCGGGCTGCGGTAAGTCAACCTCGCTGCGCATGCTGGCCGGTCTCGAAGAGATCGATGCGGGCCGCATCTTCATCGGCGACCGCGACGTCACGAACGTGCCGCCCAAGGACCGCGACATCGCGATGGTCTTCCAGAACTACGCCCTTTACCCCCACATGTCGGTTGCCGACAACATGGGCTTCGCACTCAAGATCGCGGGCACGCCGAAGGATGAGATCCGCAAGCGCGTTGAAGAGGCCGCAAAGATCCTCGACCTCGAGCAGTACCTCGACCGTAAGCCCAAGGCTCTCTCGGGTGGTCAGCGCCAGCGTGTCGCCATGGGCCGCGCGATCGTGCGTTCGCCCCAGGTGTTCCTCATGGACGAGCCGCTCTCGAACCTCGACGCAAAGCTCCGTGTGTCGACCCGTACTCAGATCGCGTCGCTCCAGCGCCGCCTCGGTGTCACGACCGTTTACGTGACCCACGATCAGACCGAAGCTATGACGATGGGTGACCGCGTCGCCGTGCTCGCCGGTGGCGTGCTCCAGCAGATCGACTCGCCTCAGCGCATGTACGATCACCCGAACAACGTGTTCGTTGCAGGCTTCATTGGTTCGCCCGCCATGAACCTTATTGAGCAGCCCCTGACCGATCAGGGCGTTGCCTTCGGTGGTTCCGTGATCCCCGTGGATCGCTCGACCCTCTCGGAGTCGAATGAGAAGGCCGTCACCGTCGGTGTACGCCCCGAGGATCTCGAGCTCGCCGCGGACGGCCTCCCCGTCGAGGTCGACATGGTCGAGGTGCTCGGCGCTGACGCCTACGTGTACGGCCGCCTCGCTGGCGCGGGTGAAACGGATAAGCCGATCATCGCTCGCGTCGACGGCCGCCGCCCTCCGCAGAAGGGTGAAACCGTGCACTTCCAGCCGAAGGCTGACCACGTGCACCTGTTCGACCTGAAGTCGGGCAACCGTCTCGGCGACTAATCGCCTCACTCCTCAAACGAGGAAACATTCACAAAGAAGGCACGCGAATCGCGTGCCTTCTTTGCATACATCGCCCGACAGTAGGAGAGAATAGAAGGCATGGCACCCATCGAGATCTCCGCAGCGCGAGCGGACGAGGCGCTCCTCGATCTGCCGTGGAGCCTCCCCCTTGCCGACTGGCCCGATTCACTCCTCGCATCGCTTCCCCGCGGCATCTCGCGCCACGTCGTCCGTTTTGCCCGTGTGAGTGGGCGAGTTCTCGCTCTCAAGGAAATCAACGAAAACCTCGCGCGCGCCGAATTCACGACCTTGCGTCTGCTCGGAAAACTCGGAATCCCCGCCGTTGAACCGTTTGCCGTTGTGAGCGGGCGCGAATCGGCCGAGGACGGCCGCGACCTCGACGCCATCCTGATCACGAGGCACCTTCAGTACTCCCTCCCCTACCGGGCGGTGTTCTCCCAGCTCAACAGCGAAGACACGGCACGCAAGCTTCTTGACGCGCTTGCCGTGCTGCTCGTCCGCCTCCACCTCGTCGGCTTCTACTGGGGTGACGTCTCGCTTTCCAACACCCTCTTTAAGCGCGATGCGGGCGCGTTCGCCGCCTACATCGTTGACGTCGAAACGGGTCAACTCGAAAGCCAGCTGACGACAGGCCAGCGCGAATACGATCTCGACATTGCGCGCACCAATATCGTGGGCGAAATGCTCGATCTCCAGGCTGCAGAGCAGCTGCCTGACAACGTTGATCCCATTGCCATCGGTGATCTCCTACTCGAGCGGTACACCGAGCTGTGGGATGCGCTCACTGGCCGCGAAACATTCAGCGCGAATGAACGCTGGCGCGTGAGCGCCCGTATCGAGAAACTTAACGAGCTCGGTTTCGACGTCGACGAGCTCGACATGACAACCGATCTCGACGGCACGACCGTGTCGGTGCAGCCGAAAGTCGTGGATGCCGGGCACCACAGAAGGCGGCTGATGCGCCTTACGGGAATCGACGCTCAAGAAAACCAGGCGCGCCGGCTCCTCAACGACCTCGACCAGTACCGGGTTCTCACGAATCAGCAGGGTGAGGAAGAAGAGTTCGTCGCCCACGAGTGGCTTCAGGAACAGTATGAGCCGGTCGTGCGGGCGATCCCGCGCTCGATGCGCAAGAAGCTCCCGGCTCCCGAGTTCTACCACGAGCTTCTCGAGCACAAGTGGTTCATGTCGCAGCGCCTCGGCAAGGATGTGACGTGGGATAAGGCCGTCCAGGACTACATCCTGAACGTCCTTACCTATCGCCAAGACGAACGCGCCCTCATCACGTCGGAGACCTCGGCGATTCCGATCGTGACGGACACGGAGTTCTAGAACCCGCTGACGTTAGGCTCGGCCCGTGCGAGCGCGCGTGCCTGCAATCTCGTACAGCACGATCGAGGCGGCTACAGAAGCGTTGAGCGATTCGGTCGCGGCCGCCATCGGGATCGACACAATCGCATCGCATTTCTCGCGCGTGAGTCGTGAAATTCCCTTGCCTTCGGCACCGACGACGAGCATGATCGGGGACGTTGCGAGGTCCATATCCCGCGGCTCGAGTTCACCATCGGCATCGAGACCAACGACGAAGACACCCTGTTTCTTGAGCGAGTCGATCGCGCGGTTGAGGTTCGTCACCTGGGCGACCTTCACGCGCGTCGCGGCGCCCGCAGCAACCTTATAGACGCTCGCGGTCATGCTGACGCTTCGACGCTCGGGAATGATCACACCGTGGGCGCCGAACGCGCCCGCGCTACGGAGTATCGCCCCGAGATTGCGTGGATCGGTGATGCCATCAAGTGCGATGAGAAGCGGGGTATCGAAATCATTCGCGGCGATCTCGAGGAGATCCGCGGGATTCGCGTACTCGTAGGGCGGAAGGGTGAGAGCGACGCCCTGGTGAATAGCATCGTCGGTGAGTCGGTCGAGTTCGGCCCGTGTGGCTTCGTGCAGCTGAAGACCCTTTTGATGGGCAAGGCGCATGATCTCGCGTACGCGCTCGTCTGCATCAAGCCGGATGGCAAGAGTGAGCGAGAGAGCCTCCACGCCTTCTTGGAGCGCCTCGAGAACGGAGTTGCGTCCCGCGATCACCGTGGAGCGGTTTGCAGCGTCCTTAGGAGACTTGCGCGGTGGGCGGCGCTTGCCGGATTTGGCACCGGATTTTCCGACGGTGTCGTGCGTTCCCCTGTAGGCCTTGTGATGCGGGCGATCCTCCGCCTTCGGGGTGGGGCCGCGCCCTTCGAGGCGGCGGCGGCGCACGCCGCCGGATCCGACCTTCGGGCCCTTGCGGGAGCTCTTGTGTCCTGCCATGGTCTCTCCTAGTTCGTGAGGCTCCAACGGGAGGAGCCCGCGGAGTCTTCGATGCGAATGCCGGCGGCAGCGAAGCGATCTCGGATCGCGTCGGCGCTCGCCCAGTCTTTGTTGGCACGTGCCTCGGCGCGCTCCTCAAGTTGGGCTCTAATGAGCGCATCGAGGGCGTCGTGTTCGGCATTGGTGGCGCTTGATTCGTCGGCCCACTGGGGCCCCACGAGGTCGAGTCCCAGAACATCGAGCATGTCGCGAAGCTCGCCTACGCGGCGCGCAATCTCGTGGGGGTCGCTCGTGTGCTCGGCAAGAAGCGAGTTCAGTTCGCCCTGGCGCTCGTGGATCACGGCGAGAGCTTCGGCGACGGAAAGGTCGTCATTCATCGCGTCAACGAAGCGCGCGGGAAGCTCGCTCTCGCCCACCTCGCGCAGGGCTTCGCTCGCGCCTTGCTGGCTGACTGCTTCGAGTGCACGCGTGAGGGTGCCTTCGAGGCGCGAGAGCACGGTCTCGGCTTCCGCGAGGGTGGTCTCGTTGAACTCCACGTTGGTGCGGTAATGGGAGCCAACGATCGCGAGGCGCACGGCTGCTGCCGAGTGCTTGGCGAGGACGTCTTCGGCCGTGATGAAGTTGCCGAGGCTCTTGCCCATTTTCATCCCGTCGACTGTGAGCATCCCCGAATGCATCCAGCGCTGCGCAAAGCCGTAGCCAGCTCCGTAGCTTTGCGCTTGCTCGTTTTCATGGTGCGGAAAGCGAAGATCAAGGCCGCCACCGTGAATGTCGAAGCTCTCCCCCACGTATTTTTTCGCCATCGCCGAGCACTCAAGGTGCCAGCCGGGCCGCCCTTCGCCAAACGGGGTTGACCACTTCGCTGTCGTGGGTTCGCCGTCCTTAGCCTTCTTCCACAGGGCGAAGTCTCGAGGGTCCTGCTTGAGGTTGGAGGCGGCTTCCGCATCGTCAACCATGTTCTCGATGGACTGGTTTGTGAGCGAGCCGTATTCGGGAAGGGAGGAAACGTCAAAGTACACGCTTCCTTCCCCGTCAGCATAGGCGTGGCCGCGCTCGATGAGCCGCTGCATGAAATCGATCATCTCCGTGACGTGGCCTGTCGCGCGGGGCTCGTAGTCGGGGCGGACGGCGCCGAGCCGGTCCATGATCTCGCCAAACTTTCGTTCGTTGGCGTATGACCACTTCCACCACGGCTCACCTTCCTCGGCGGCGCGCGCGAGGATCTTGTCGTCGATGTCTGTCACGTTGCGCACGTAGGTCACGCGGTACCCGCTCCTGCGCAGCCATCGCACGAGCACGTCGAACGCGAGGAACGTGCGGATATGCCCCACGTGGGGACCGTCCTGGACAGTCGGTCCACACACGTAGAGCGAGACTTCACCGTCCTTGAGCGGGGTGAAGTCCGAAACGGTCCTGGTCTTCGAGTCATGCAGTCGTAGAGTCACGTCTTAAGCCTAGCCTCTCATGGGTATCGAAAAAGCGAGGAGCGCTTGCGGCGCCCCTCGCTTCGTGTTGGTCGTGATGTCAGATCTCGCGCGGCGTCGCGGCGCTGACCTGCTTACCGTAGAGCTCTTCGAAAGCGTCGTCGTAGTCAACGCTATTGGCACGGCGCTTGCCCTGAACGGATTCGACGGCGCTCTTGGCGGTCTCGATGGTGACTTCGGGCGCGGTGATCTTCTTGACGATCAGGTAGGCGATGAGGCCGAGGATCGCGCCGAGTACCACGAGCGCGCCACACACGATGAGGAACGACGCCCATGCCGGCAGACCGAGTGCCACAAGGCCCCACGCGCAGAAGAAGAGGAACATCACCCACGCGCTCAGGAGGAAGAACACGAGAACCGCGGCAAGCGCCGCAACGGCGCCGCCCTTGACGGCGATCCCGGTGATTTCCTTCTTCGCGATTGCGACCTGCTGGTCGATCACGGAGGTGAATTCGTTCTTGATCGAGGCGACGAGTTCGCCAATCGACCGCGAGGTCGTGCTCGCTCGGCGTTCGTTCGAGGAGCGGTCGTTCGAGGAATTGATCATGCATTCAGCCTATCAATGCGGGCCCTGCGTCATTCAGGGGTTTCGAAGGGTTTTCTCCGGTTAGTCGTGTGATGTTTAGTCGATCGTCACGCGCTTGCGGCGCTGCTGCTCGGGACGAGGCCCTGCCGACGAGGAACGACGCACGATGAGGTGCGGCGAAACCGCGGTGTCGCGTGCGGGCCCTTCGAAACCGCCGATGCGCTCGACGAGCATCTGCGCGCCAAGCGCCCCAATGCGGCGCGAGTTCGGATCGATGCTGGTCACCTGCGCAATGCCCGAGGACGCGAGCGACGTATTGCCATAGCCGGTCACGGCAAGCTGAGCGGGAACATCGAAGCCGGCGTCAGCTGCTGCCGAGAGCACACCGACGGCGGTCACGTCGTTCGAGCACGTGATCGCGGTGGGAACCTGGCTGCCACGCAGAAGCATCGCTCCGGCGGTCTGCCCAACCTGCTCGCTGAAGTCCGCCGGCTCCACGCGCGCACGATCCTCGAGTCCGTGACGCTTCATCGCGGCCTTGAAGGCGGTCGCACGCTCCTTCGCCACGGCATACCCCACGCCACCCACGTGAGCGATGTCCTTGTGGCCGAGACTCACAAGGTGATCGACGAGAAGACCAAAGCCCGCTTCATCGTCGATACGGACCGTGTCCGACTTCCCGATGCGCTCTTTCGATCCACCGATCGCGACGAGGGGGCGGTTGCCGATGGCCTCAAAGACCTTGTCGAGCTCGGGGAGCTCACTGGCCATGATGAAGCCATCCACCCCGAGCGCCGTGAGCGAGGAGATCGTTTCTTCCTCGAGCGTGACGGGGTATTCGGGCATACGCCGGCGAGTCGGCACAACCACGACGTGACGGCCGGTCGCGGCGAGCTCGATGCGGATCGAGCGAACCAGATCGGAGATCCACGTGTTGCGCATCGTGTTCACGAGCACAGCGACGACACCGCGGTGGTCATCTTCCTGGGCGAGGTCTTCGAGCGGGTAATGGAGCCGTTCGGCAGTCTCGCGAACGGACGTCACGAGCCTCGAATTGATGTCGGATTCGCCGCGAAGGGCGCGAAGCGCAACCGCGGCCGTAATGCCGAGGGAGTTGGCAACTTCGGTGAGCGTTGCGCGTTCATTTTCGGAGCGCTGCTCCGAGACCTCCGGGGCGACCTTCGCCGCCGCTTCGAGTTCTTCGGGGCTCTCTCCGGGTGCGAAATCGCCGTTGATGTCGCCGCGTGCTTTATCGTTCATGAGGCCTTAGCCGTCCTTTTCTGTCCTGGAAGCCGCGCCCGCATGGCGCGTGACATTCGCCTTTAACGGTAGCCCACGTGCCTCAACACGCGGGCAAGGACACGGGAACCGTGACGGCGAGGCCGCCCATTGCGGTTTCCTTGTAGTGCTCGTGCATGTCCTTACCCGTGCGGCGCATGGTCTCGAGCACGGTGTCGAACGAGACGAAGTGTTCGCCATTGCCACGCATCGCGAAGCGCACCGCCGTAATCGACTTGATCGCGCCCATCGCGTTGCGCTCAATGCAGGGCACCTGCACGAGACCACCGACGGGGTCGCATGTGAGGCCGAGGTTGTGTTCCATCGCAATCTCGGCAGCGTTTTCGACCTGCCGGGGCTTCGCGCCCATAACTTCGGCAAGCCCCGCCGCGGCCATCGAGCTCGCCGAGCCAACTTCGCCCTGGCAGCCCACTTCCGCGCCGGAAATCGACGCGCGCTCCTTGCACAGCGACCCGAACGCGGCAGCTGCGAGCATAAAGCGCACGATGACGTCATCACGATCGTCGTAGTTGAGGTAGGTGAGCGCGTAATACAGCACCGCGGGGATAATCCCGGCCGCGCCGTTGGTGGGAGCTGTGACGACGCGCCCGCCGCCCGCGTTTTCCTCGTTCACTGCGAGCGCTGCGAGGCTCACCCATTCGAATGCGTTGTCGGCGCGATGGTTCGGGTCTTCGAGCTGAAGGGCGTCGTGCCAGGTTGCTGCGCGGCGCCGCACGTTGAGGCCGCCCGGGAGCACACCGGAGGTGTGCATGCCACGCTCGATGCAGGCTTCCATGACTGCCCAAATGTCGAGGATCCCCTGGCGGATTTCGCTGTCGGTTCGCCATTGCCTCTCGCGCATGAGCATCGCTTGTGAAACCGTGATGCCGTTTTCTTCGCATACGCGAAGAAGCTCCTCACCGCTTTGGAAGATCGGTTTCACACCGTCATCGGCGCCCGCTGCGCTGTCGTCTGCGGAGGTTTCCGACGCCTGCTGGGCTTCGAGCTCCTCCTTGTCGACGACGAAGCCGCCACCGATCGAGAACATCGTGCGCTTGTCGAGCTCGTTGCCGTCCTCATCGAGCACCGCGAAGGTCATGCCGTTCGAATGCTCGGGAAGGAAGGTGAGGGGGTGCAGCACGATCGTGGACGGGCGGAGGCTTACCGGGACGCGCCCGCCGAGCATGAGTCCACCGTTGGCGTCGATGTCTTTCGCTCGCGCCCAGGCTTCGGTGGGATCGATCGTGGCGGGGTCGTTGCCCTCGAGACCGAGGACAACCGCGTCGAGTGTTCCGTGGCCCATGCCGGTCGCCGCAAGCGAGCCGTACAGATGCACCTCGACATCGGCGATGTCGGGGCCAATAGTGGGGTGGGCAAGGGCCTCGTCGGCGAATTCTTTCGCGGCGCGCATGGGGCCGACGGTGTGCGAACTCGAGGGGCCGATCCCGATCTTGAACAGGTCAAACAGGCTGACGCTCATCGAGGGACTCCTTATCGTGTCGAACGCGGATCATCTGACGTGTGGTGAAGCTTTAGCGCGACCGGCGCTGGCCACGCGACCGGGCTGGGGAAGCACCGCGTGCCCGGCGAGCGTCGGACCCTCGTTTCTTCCCGGCCGTGCGGCGGCCTTTGCCAGAACCGGGCGTACGCGAGAATGGTGACTTTTCGTTCTCGTCGTATACCGCGCGGCGCTTCTCGTTCTCGCGCCGTTCCGCGGCGTTTCTCGAGTTAGCTCCGCGCATCCTGGTGACATCGAGCTTACGGGGCGCGCCCTTATATTTGACGAGCTGAGGGTCCCGGGCGGGGGTCCCGCTCGGTGTCCTTCCTCCGACATACCGGATCACCTCGTCAGTTTCGGAATTCACCTCGCTCCATTCGGGACTCACCTGGGCTGCCTCGAGCACCTGGCGAGTCTTGTCCTTCTGATGTGGGAGGGCGAGAGTGACCACGACGCCCGAAGCCCCGGCGCGTGCCGTGCGGCCCGAGCGGTGCACGTACTCCTTCGCGTCATCGGAAGGATCGACGTGCAGCACGAGCGAAACGTCGTCGATGTGAATGCCGCGAGCGGCCACGTCGGTCGCGACGAGCACGTCGAAGGCCCCCTGGCGGAACCCTGCGAGGACGTTCGTGCGCAGGCCCTGCTGTTTATTGCCGTGCAGGGCCGCGGCGGGAATGCCCACCTCAATGAGTTCCTGGGCGACGCGTTCGGCGCCGAGTTGCGTGCGCGTAAACAGGAGGGTGCGACCGTCGCGCGCCGCGATCTGGGCCGTGATCTGGCGCTTCTTTTTTGGGTTGATGGCATAGACGACGTGCCGCATGTTCTGCACCGCCGCGGCGACAGGGGTCGTCTCGTGCGTGACGGGGTCGACGAGGAAGCGGTCGGTGATCGCATCGACCTGGTCGTCGAGCGTTGCCGAAAAGAGCATCTTCTGCGTGCCCATCTCAACGTGCGCGAGAATCTCGGTGACGACGGGAAGGAAGCCGAGGTCGGCCATGTGGTCCGCCTCGTCAATAACCGTCGTCTCGATGCGGTCAAGGAAGAGATCTCCCCGCTGAGCGAGGTCGACGACACGCCCCGGTGTCGCGACGATGATCTCAACGCCCCGACGCAGCGCATCGGCCTGTTTGTCGATGTTCATGCCACCCGACACAAGCTGAGCCTTGATACCAACGGCACGCGCGAACGGGTGAATTGTGTCGACGACCTGGACGGCAAGCTCGCGAGTAGGCACGAGCACCATTCCCAGTGGCCGACGCCTGTGGGAGCTGCGATGCCGAAAACGCGCACACATCGACAGGGCAAAAGCGAGGGTTTTACCCGATCCAGTTTCAGCGCGGGCAAGAACGTCGCGTCCCGCGAGCGCATCGGGCAAGATTGCCTCTTGAATTTCGAAGGCACGCTCGAAGCCTTGCGCCTGAAGTTCTTGAACGAGCTCTTCTGGAAGCGCCATCGCATCGAAGCGCTCTGCTTTGTGTGTCCGTCGTGACTTGGGCATGGCAGTGGCCCCTTTCTGCGCGCGTGTGCGCGGTCCTGTGCTTCTCATGGGCGCCGTAGCGCCGGGCCCCAACGGGGCGGTAAACACCTCAAGTATCCGCGAGCCATCCCGACACCGGAAGAGACGGTCGGGCAATTCGTTCGCAAACTCACGTCTATGACTGCTGCCCGATGGCCCACGGGGTGGAATACTTGAGCATCGTGTTGCGAACACTCATGACCTCAAAGATTCACCGCGCCACCGTCACGCAAGCCGACCTTCACTACGTGGGGTCGGTAACCGTCGATGCCGATTTACTCGATGCCGCGGGCCTCATCGAAAACGAACTCGTCGCCATCGTCGACGTGACGAACGGGGCTCGGCTTGAAACCTACGTGATTCGAGGCGAAGCGGGTAGCGGAGAGATTAAGATCAACGGGGCTGCGGCCCACCTGGTACACCCCGGCGACCTCGTGATCCTGATCGCCTACGGTCAGTTCACGCCGGAGGAGGCCACCGCTCACACCCCGCGGATTGTCCACGTCGATGACAAGAATCGGATCGTCGCAATCGGCAACGATCCTGCCCAGGCTGTGCCGGGAGCTCCCGACCAGATTCCCTCGAGGTAAAACCCCGCTCTCAAGGCTGCAAGGAGCCTCTTTGGTTAAGGTCGAGGCATGATCGTCACTACCGTGTGCTGGGGCAACATTTGCCGCTCCCCGATGGCCGAACGCATTCTTCTTTCCGCGCTTTCCTCTCTCGACGGCGGCGAGAACATTACCGTGAACTCCGTCGGGGTGAGCAGCGAGGAAATCGGCAACCCTATGGATGCCCGCGCGGCTCGCGTGCTCGAAGCCCAGGGCTACGACGCGGGCGGCCACGCCGCTCGACAGGTGAGCGCTTCCGACATTGAGCGCACCGATCTTTTCGTGGCAGCCGAGCAGTTCCACCTCGACCGGCTCCGTGCGCTCGGCGCGCGCGAGGAACAACTCGCGCTCATGACGGACTTCGACCCCGACTCGGAGCCAGGCGATCCCCTCCCCGATCCCTGGTATGGCGGCGCCGAGGACTTCGATCGGACTCTCGACGTGCTCGAGCGCGCGATGCCGCGCCTCGCCGCACGCCTCGTGAAAGAGTCCTAGAAGCTCGCCGCGAGGCTCGTAAGCGCGTCCTCGTCCATCCCCGCCTCGCGCAAAACCTTCTGGAACATGGGCGCCTTCGCGCGGCGGTACTCGTCCACGTCGATCGCCCCCGTGAACGCAAGACCTCGCTTGTAGCCCGAAAACTCCGCCACGAGCTCGGGGCTGTTCATGAGGACTTGACGCGCCGCGACGCTCGCGTGAAGCAGCGGCGATCCCTCATCGAAAACGGTGAGGGAGTGAAGCACTCCCGACGTGGGAGTATTCAGTTTTCGGAACCCCTCGCCCTCTTGGTCGTCGCCGCCGGGCACGTAGCCGAGCGGGGCAAGCGCCTCGCACGCCTCGTCCAGCGCGAGTGGCGCCGCGACCACCGCGATATCGATGATCGGTCTTGCGACCATGCCCGGAACCGAGGTCGCGCCGATGTGCTCGATCCCCTGGCCGCCGTGGCCGTCGAGGGCGTCCACGAGGGTCGTTGCGACCCCCATAAAATCGCCCACCCAAGATTCCGAATACTCGCTCAAATGAATCGCCATGCACCCATCCTACGGGCGAGAAACGGTGCGTACAGCCGGGCTGATGGTGGCTAAGCGGCCGTCGGACCCTCACGAGGTCACCCAAAGGCACAGCACGTAGACTAGAGACATTGAATGCGCGCTCGAGACCGAGGGCGCACGACACCGACACGAGGAAAGGGACACGATGGCTGAGGCCCCATACCGCTACACCGCCGAACTCGCGGGACAGATCGAGCAGAAATGGCAGAAGCTGTGGCTCGAGCAGGGTACTTTCAACGCCGTCAACCCCGTGGGCGAGCTCTCCGATGGGCGCAGCGCCGAAGAACTCGGCGAGAAAATGTTCATCATGGACATGTTCCCCTACCCCTCGGGCAAGGGGCTGCATGTGGGCCACCCGCTTGGCTACATCGCGACCGATGCCGTTGCGCGCCACAACCGCATGCTCGGCAAGAACGTCCTGTACACGATGGGCTACGACGCCTTCGGCCTGCCCGCGGAGCAGTACGCAATTCAAACCGGCACCCACCCGCGCGTCACGACCGACGAAAACGTTGCGAACATGGCCCGCCAGCTCTTCCGCCTCGGCCTTTCACACGATTCCCGCCGCTCGCTTCGCACAACCGACCTCGATTTCGTCAAGTGGACCCAGTGGGTATTCCTCCAGTTGTTCGACTCGTGGTACGACCCGAACTTCGTGAAGGCTGACGGCACACGCGGCTCTGCACGGCCCATTTCGGAACTCAAGGGCGCGATCCAGGATCGCGATGTTGATCCGTACGCGCTCGCCGAGCAGCAGGGCATCGACATCCCGCAGATGTGGCACGACCGCAAGCCGGATCACGAGCATTGGAATCCCGAGCACGACACACCGTTCGACTTCCTCATTCAGTACACGCCCGAGGAGATGACGGAGCTCGTCAACTGCTTCCGACTCGCCTACGTCAGCGACACGCCGGTCAATTGGTGCCCTGGTCTCGGCACCGTGCTCGCGAACGAAGAGGTGACGGCCGAGGGCCGCTCGGAGCGCGGCGATTTCCCCGTGTTCAAGCGCCGCTTGCGCCAGTGGAACCTGCGCATCACCGCGTATGCCGATCGACTTCTCGAGGATCTCGACACCGTTAACTGGCCCGAATCGGTCAAATCCATGCAGCGGAACTGGATCGGCCGTTCGCGCGGTGCGCAGGTCACGTTCACGCTGGATTCCGACGGCTGCCCCGCCTTCGCCGACTCCACGTTCGACGTCTTCACGACGCGCGTGGACACGCTGTTTGGCGCGACCTTCACGGTGCTCTCGCCCGAGCATCCGCTGCTGTCTGACGTCAGCGCTCTCCCCGAGGCGTGGCCCGAAGACACGAAGTCCGCCTGGACCGGCGGAGCATCGAGCCCGCGCGAGGCCGTCGCCGCCTACAAGGAACGTGCCGCCGCACTCGATGACACCGAGCGCACCGCCGATTCGCGAGAGAAGACGGGAGTGTTCACGGGCCTTTTCGCCGTGAACCCGATGGACGGCCGTGCGCTTCCCGTGTTCACCGCCGACTACGTGCTCATGGGCTACGGCACGGGCGCCATCATGGCCGTTCCCGCCGAAGACGAACGTGACTACGCGTTCGCGAGCGCTTTCGAGCTCCCCGTGATCCGCACCGTTCAACCGCCCGCCGATTTCGAAGAGGGACAGGCCTACACGGGCGACGGGAAGAAGATCAATTCGCGCAGCGACGAGCTCGACCTCAACGGCATGAGCAAGGACGAGGCGATCGCTGCCGCGACCGAATTCGCCGAGAAGAAGGGCTTCGGCCACGCAAAGACGACGTACCGGCTGCGTGACTGGCTTTTCAGCCGCCAGCGCTACTGGGGCGAGCCCTTCCCGATCGTGTACGCGGAAGACGCACCCGAAGTCCCGATCGCGCTCCCGTTCGATCAGCTTCCCGTTCAGCTGCCCGAACTCGACGACTTCTCCCCCAAGACTTTCGACCCGGAAGACGCCGACACCGAGCCGCAGACCCCGCTCTCGCGCGCGGAGGACTGGGCATGGGTCGAGCTTGATCTTGGCGACGGCATGAAGCGCTACCGTCGCGAAATGAATGTCATGCCGCAGTGGGCCGGATCGTCGTGGTACGAAATCCGCTACACCGATCCCACGAACGACGACCAGATTTCGGCGCCCGAAAATGAGCAGTACTGGATGGGCCCGCGTGAAGGCGCCCCCACTGGCGGTGTCGACCTGTACGTCGGTGGTGTCGAGCATGCCGTTCTCCACTTGCTCTACGCACGTTTCTGGCACAAGGTTCTCTTCGACCGCGGCTACCTTGCGAGCGCCGAGCCGTTCCACACCCTGTTCAACCAGGGATATGTGCAGGCCTATGCTTACCGCGACGAGCGAGGCGTCTACGTCAACGCCTCCGAGGTTGTCGAGGAAGCCGACGGTACCTTCACTCACGACGGCAAGCCGGTGCGCCAGGAATACGGAAAGATGGGCAAGTCCCTGCGCAATATCGCGACCCCGGACGACATGTACGACGAGTTCGGCGCCGACACGTTCCGCGTGTACGAAATGTCGATGGGTCCGCTCGATCTGTCGCGCCCCTGGAATACGCGCGATGTCGTGGGCTCGCAGCGCTTCCTTCAGCGTCTGTGGCGCCTTGCCGTATCCGAAGACACCGGCGAGTGCGTCGTGAGCGACGCCGAGGCCAGCGTGGATACGCTGCGTGCTGTTCACAAAACGATCGATGCCGTGAGTGCCGACATGGACCACATGCGCTTCAACACGGCCATCGCGCGTCTCATCGAGCTCGTCAACCACCTCACGAAGGTGGCGAGTGACAGCGACGGCGCTCCGCGTTCGGCCGTCGAGGCTCTCGTGCTCATGGTCTCGCCGTTTGCCCCGCACCTCGCCGAGGAACTGTGGGCGAAGCTCGGTCACGACGAGTCGCTCGCGCGCGCTTCCTACCCGGTTGCGGATCCGCAGTACCTCGTTGCCGACGCCGTCACGTGCGTCATCCAGGTCAAGGGCAAGGTGCGCCACCGCATCGAGGTTGATCCGGAGATCTCGGCGGAGGAGCTCGAGAAGGCAGTGTTTGCCGAGGAGCGCGTGCAAAAACTCATCGAGGGCCACGAGGTTCGTAAGGTGATCGTGCGCGCGCCGAAGCTCGTTAACATCGTCCTCTCCTAACTGAATTGCATAGGGGTTGCGGGGGTTTGGATACCGCCCCCTCTCCCTGAAATTGCATAGTTGTTGTGGGGGTTTGAGCCGCGTGGCTCGGACCCCCACACCTCTTCGGTTTAAGGAGCGTTTCGAGACTGAACAGCGACTCTCGCCGAACGCGCTGAGGCGGCTCGCGCTCCACATTTCTCGGTTTCTCCCACTCCGCCCAGGGGCGCGCATGATGACAGCTGCCGATCCATAGCATGCAAGCCATGGCACGCACCCGAGCTCCTATCCCGGCCGCCCTCGCGCACACCGCATTCACGTCCCAAGAGGCCTATGCGCAGGCTGTCACGCGCGATCAGCTCCGCGGGCCGAGTTATCAGCAGCTCCACCGGGGAATCTATGCTCCGACGGAACATTCGCCCACAAGCTGGGACTACGCGCGCATCGTGACTCACGCATGTCCCACGGCCGCGCTCTCTCAAATTTCGGCAGCACTCTTGTGGGGATTTCCTCTACCCACCAGATTCCTCGCACAGGAATGCCCACCAGCTCCGGAACTGGCGCGTATCCAACACGCTCACGCTCACATACCCGAAAAACTCAATGGCCTTCCGAACTTTGTTTACCCCTACCATCACCGCTCCCCCACGCAGCCATGTGCCGAGTGGCGGCAGCATCTTTTGGCAAGCGACGATGTCATTGTTGTGGAGCCCGACCAGATTCGTGCGGGCTTAGGTGCCGACGGTGGCCCAGCAAGCGTCGGAATGCCGTGGCACCCCTCCACGGCGCCCCTGTGGAAAAAGCCGCTCAGGATCATGTCCCGCGAGAGAACGTTCCTTGATCTTGCGACGGTGCTGAACCCGTTTGAGCTCGTGGCCGTAGGCGACTATCTCGTGCGTCGGCCGCGCCCGAACTACGAGGGGCGAAGCCGGCCCTACTGCACGATTGCTGACCTCAAGGATGCGCGCGAGAAATACCCAAAAATCGACGGTGCCTCCAACACGCGATGGGCACTCGACAATATTCGCGTGGGCTCTGATTCACCTCAGGAGACTCAGTGCCGCCTTCTTCTCGTCGAGGCGGGCCTTCCCGAACCGCAGCTCAATACTCCTATCCCGCTGCCCGGAGGAATCGTCGTTCCCGATCGTGACCTCGTCTATCCGGCTCAGAAGGTCGTTGTGGAGTATCAGGGAAGCTCCCACGAAGAGCCGCAACGGGCGGCGCGCGACCACTACCACGCCGAGATTCTTCGGGAGGAAGGATGGGAGGTCGTCCCGATTTATAAAGATGACCTCCCGTATGTCGGTTGGTGCAACGAGTTTCCAACGAAGTATCGAATAGACGCGCCCGGGATGCCTCGCATCAATCGCGTCAACTTTAAGTTGTCACCATATGCGCTGGCGCCGGAGCCTCGCGAGTGGCCTCTCGTCGTCAAGGTTCGCGAAGCATTCCGACGCCAGGCAATGCGGAAGGTTGCGGGGGCTAAACCCGAGGAATAACCCCCACAACCCCTATGGAATCCAGTGGAGGACGAGGCGGGCCGGCGCCCCCTCCTCGTGCTCCACGTCAACCGTGACCTTCTGATCGTCCGTAACCTCGCCCGTGAGGATGAGGCGCGCGAGCGCGTCGCCGATCTCCTTCTGCACGAGACGCTTGAGCGGGCGCGCGCCGTACGCTGGATCGAATCCGCGCTCGGCAAGCAAATCCTCGGCAGCGTCGCTCACCTCGAGGGTGATGCGGCGATCCTTGAGACGCGCGGCAAGCGACGCCACCTGGAGGCCAACGATGCGGCGCAGCTCCTCGCGGCTGAGGGAGTCGAACATGACGATGTCGTCGAGGCGATTGACGAACTCGGGCTTGAACGCGGCGCGAACAGCGCTCATGACCGCCTCGCGTTTCGCACTGTCGTCGAGGCTCTCGTCCTGGAGGAAGTGCGCGCCCAAGTTGGACGTGAGGATCACAATGGTGTTCCGGAAGTCGACCGTGCGCCCTTGGCCGTCGGTCAGGCGACCGTCGTCGAGCACCTGGAGGAGGATGTCGAAAACGTCCGGGTGGGCCTTCTCGATCTCGTCCAGGAGAATGACGGTGTAGGGGCGGCGTCGGACCTGCTCGGTGAGCTGCCCTCCCTCTTCGTAGCCAACGTAGCCCGGAGGTGCACCCACGAGGCGAGAAACGCTGTGTTTTTCACCGTATTCGGACATGTCGATGCGAACCATTGCGCGTTCGTCGTCGAAGAGGAATTCGGCGAGGGATTTGGCGAGTTCGGTCTTGCCTACGCCCGTGGGGCCGAGGAAGAGGAACGATCCCGTGGGCCGGTTCGGGTCGGCGATTCCGGCGCGCGAGCGGCGCACGGCATCCGAGACCTCGGCGACAGCCCTGCGCTGACCGATGAGGCGTTTACCAATAATGTCCTCCATGTCGAGAAGCTTTTGCGTCTCGGACCTGAGAAGTCGGCCAGCGGGGATGCCGGTCCACGAGGAGACCACGCCAGCGATGTCGTCGGGCCCGACCTTGTCGGCGACGAGCGGCTTTTGCTCCTCGTCAGTAGCTCGGCTCTCGGCGCCTTCCCCGTGCTCGAGTTCCACGAGTTTCTTTTTGAGCTCGGGGATGTCGCCGTAGAGGATTTTCGAGGCCTGGCTCAGGTCGCCTTCGCGTTGGGCACGATCGGCCTGCATGCGAAGATCCTCGAGCTTTGCCTTGAGCTCGCCTACTTCATTGAGGCCGGATTTCTCGCGCTCCCAGCGGGCGGAGAGCTCGTTCATTTCCTCGGTGCGCGCCGCGAGGTGCTCGCGCACGCTCGCGAGTTGCGCGAGCGATCCCGGATCGTCCGAGCCCTTGAGGGCGAGCTCTTCCATCTTGAGCCGGTCGACCTGGCGGCGAAGGATATCGAGCTCCACGGGTGAGGAGTCGAGTTCCATGCGCAGGCGCGAGGCAGCTTCGTCAATGAGGTCGATGGCCTTATCGGGGAGCTGGCGATTGTTGATGTAGCGATCGGAAAGCGAGGCAGCAGCGACGAGCGCCGAATCCGAAATCGTGACCTTGTGGTGCGCCTCGTACTTGTCTTTGAGGCCGCGGAGGATCGTGATCGTGTCTTCGACGCTTGGCTCGCCCACGAAGACCTGTTGGAAGCGGCGTTCGAGAGCCGGGTCTTTTTCGATCCGTTCGCGGTATTCGTCGAGGGTCGTCGCGCCCACCATGCGAAGTTCGCCGCGCGCGAGCATGGGTTTGAGCATGTTGCCGGCGTCCATGGAGCCCTCGCCTGTGCCGCCTGCGCCGACGACTGTGTGCAGCTCGTCGATGAACGTGATCACGTTGCCGTTCGAGTCGCGGATTTCGTCGAGGACGCTCTTGAGACGCTCTTCAAAATCGCCTCGGTATTTCGAGCCGGCGACCATCGAGGAAAGGTCGAGCGAGACCAGGGTCTTGCCGCGGAGCGATTCGGGCACATCCCCTTCGACGATGCGCTGGGCGAGGCCTTCGACGACGGCGGTTTTGCCGACACCAGGCTCGCCGATGAGCACGGGATTATTCTTCGTGCGGCGGCTGAGCACCTGGACGACGCGGCGGATTTCGCTATCGCGGCCGATGACGGGATCGAGCTTGCCTTCACGCGCGCGGGCGGTGAGGTCGACCCCGAATTTTTCGAGGCTCTTGAAGGAGCCTTCCGGGTTTTCTTTGTTCATGCTTGTTCCTTTGGTGAGTTTTGCGATGCTGGCGCGGATCGCTTTCGGGGTCGCGCCGAAGTCTTTGAGGATGTCGCCAGGGGCTTTTGCGGCCTTGGCGATGCCGTAGAGCAAGTGCTCGGTCGAGATGTACCCTTCTGCCCCTTGCCCCATGCCGGCGCCGGCTTCTTTCCCGGCAGCCTCAAGCGCGTCGTAGCCATCGCCCTGGAAGACGGGTTTTTGGTCGGCGCTGCCCGTGAGGCGCGGCAAACGCTGAATTTCTTGGTTGATCCGCTCTTTGAGCGCACCGATGTGCACGCCCGTGTCGGTGAGCACGGCCGTGGCGATTGAGTCTTCTTGTTCGAGCAGTGCCGCGAGCAAGTGCAGACCGGTGACGTTGGTGTTGCGCAGTGTTTCCGCCGAGCGCGTTGCCGCCTCGACGGCTTCGCGCGAGCGTTGGGTGAAGGAAAATTGCATATTTTCCGCTCCTTTCACGTGGTGTGCGTGGAGCGGGGTTGTGGCCTGGCAGGTCCGACGATTGCCGAGCCTTCCTCGTTCTCACGCTTACGCTCTATGCAACGCCACCAAAGTTGAGTCTATTCCGCTCAACTTTCATCATTGTCGAAAATGGTCGTCCACCTGCCGTTTTGCGATTCGCGGCCGCGCAGGCGGTCGAGCGCTCGGCGTTCCTTTTTCGTGGGGCGGCCAGTCCCACGCTCACGTCGCGGTGGTGCCGCGAAGAGCTGCGGGGGCGGCGGAACGGAGATGTCGGTGTAGGCCTCGCGGGCAAGTGGCGCACCAACTCTCTTTGAGAGCAATTGTGTGACGACGTACTCGTTCGTGTAGCCGGGGTGGCGTATGGCAACCGTTCTGCCCATGCTCAAGCGGAAGCTCGGCTTGACGACCTCGCCATCGACGCGCACGTGCGAGGCTCTGATCGCGCTCGCGGCGAGGGAACGCGTTTTAAATAGCCGCACCGCGTGCAGCCACGTATCAAGGCGCACGCTCACGGCTCCCGCCTGCTTGTTCTCATTCACGGTGCTACTTTCGCACACTCGGCTTGCTCATAGCGCAACCACGTGCGACTTCGCTACTCCACCCATGAAGCACCCCGGGTGTCTCGGGTTAATATGCAGGTTCGCTCCTTAGACTGCACACGTCAGATGCAGGGGCGAATCTCGCACGCCCCACACAGGATCCCGGAGAGGAGGCGCTCATGCCCGCGGCACGGTCGTACGTCATCGATCCGGCTTCCGAGGCGAGCGCACATCCCCTCCCCTTGAATGCCTCGGAACTTCTCGATTTTGCCATTTCGCATTTCCGTTCACGCACGGCTATCGAGATGAGCGGAACCCGCGTGAGCTATGGGCAGCTTGGCCGCCGCATTCGATGCCTTGCGCAGGGACTCTTGGATTCGGGAATCCGTGCGGGCGACCGCGTCGCGATCGTCCTGCCTATGAGCATTGAAGCCGTCGTGGCGTTCCACGCGGTCCTTCGGATCGGAGCGATCGCCGTGCAGCACTCCGATCGCGAACCGATGATGCGCCTGAGCCGGGAATTTGCCGATTACACGCCGGTCGCGGTCATCATCGCCGAGTATCGTCTCAATGCGCTCGCGGGTCTCGACCAGCACGCGCGACCAAAAACCGTCATCACCGTCCAAGCGCCGGAGCTTCCGAAGACTGCCCCGCGTCGGCTCACGCTAACAGGGGCACTCGCAGAGATTGCGAAAGCGGGCGGCAAGGGAGTCATGCGGGTTGCATCGCCGTCCAAAGGCCCGGCGCAGCTTCCCCTCACTTTCTGCACGCGCACGCGTCTCAAGGACCTGCTGGGCTCAGCGCCGCTTCCTGACGACTATCCCTACCCGAGTCCACGTGACCTCGCGACCATCGTGTACGAAGGGCACACGCGGGCCAGCTCGCTCGGGGCGATGCTCACCCACGACAATCTCACGGCGCTCGCGCACCAGTCCCTGGAGTATCTCGAAACGGCACCAGCAGGGACCGAGACCGGCTACGCGCTATGGCCGCTGCACTCGGTGATCGGGATCGCCGATACTCTCACGACCAGCCTTTTTTACGGTCGGCACACGATTCTCTTCCCGCGGTTCGACCGCGCCGGCCTCATGCGCGCTCTCAAGAAGCACCCTCCCGAGGTGATCTCCGGCGATACCGAGGTCTTCCGCTTCCTCGCCGAGCATGCCCGCACGACAGGCCGGTCCCTCACATTGAGGCTCGCGTTGAGTCCCGTGAGCCGTGACCACGCACCGAGTTTTCGGGATTGGGCACGGGACCTTGGCTGGCCGCTCATGGTCGGTTACAGCGGCGCTGAAGCTGGCGTCACCGTGTATTTGCGCACCGCGGAAGAGGGGCGCGAGCACACCGTGGGGACACCGCTCCCCTCGATCGAGGTGCGGGTCGTGGATCTAAATGACCGCAGGCGCGTCGTGGGCCCGGGAACCGTCGGCAAGCTCATGATCAAAGGACCTCAGGTGTTCCACGGGTATTGGAAGAAGCCCGATGAAAGCACGGCCGTGCTCAGCGCGGACGGCTGGGTGCTGACCACTTCGCTCGCCTCGATTGACGCTGACGGCTACGTCACGCTCGCTCCCGCGCCGCCGCACTAACATGGGGTCATGGCACGCCTCATTTCGATTCACCCCGTCACTCCACAGCAGCGCCTGCTCGACCAGGTTGTTGAGCGGCTAAAGGACGGTGAGCTCATCGCGTACCCCACCGATTCGGGGTACGCGCTCGGCTGCCGCATCGGTGCTCACGAGGCGTTGGAGCAGATCCGCACGATTCGCCACACCGGTAAAGACCACCACTTTACGGTCATGTGCAGCGAGTTTGGCCAGCTCGGCACCTACGTGCGCATTTCGAATCCCAACTACCGCTTGCTGCGCGCCCACACCCCGGGCCCGTACACGTTCATCATGCCGGCAACGAAGGAGCTTCCGCGCCGCATGCTCCACCCGAAGAAACACACGGTTGGGGCGCGCATTCCCGATCACGTGGTGGCACGCGCTATCGTTGAGGCACTCGGGGAGCCGCTCATGAGCTCGAGCCTCATCATGCCCGGCGAGAGCTCCGTGCTCACGGAATCATGGGTCGTCGAGGATCGCCTCGGCCACCTCATTCCCGCGATTATCGACGGGGAGGTCACGGGATCAGAGCCCACAAGCATCATTGACCTCACGGGCGATTTTCCGCGCGTTCTGCGTGAGGGCGCGGGCGACACACGCGCGTTCGAATAAACAGGAGCGGGCTCGAGGGGCGTGGGGCGGGTCCGACGCCTGCCGAGCCTACGCTGTGCCCAAGGCCTTCGCGCGCCTATCGGCCTTTGTCAGATCCTCGAGGGCACCGGCAAAAATGAAGACCCCGACCGCGTAGAGGGGCACGAGTGCGAGGGCATAGCGGAGAGTGAAGAGATCGGCGAGCCAGCCGACGATCGGCGGGGCGAGAAGGAACCCGATGCGCGCGAACCACCCGACAACGGTGATGCCGACCCCGTGACCGAAATCTTCGATGTTGTCACCCGCACGGAAGACGGCCGGGAAGAGGGTCGCGACGCCCCAGCCGGCCGCGGCGAAGCCGATGACCGCCGTCACGGCATTTGGCCACACGAGCATGAAGCCCATGCCCACGAACGAAATTACTGCGCCGACACGTGCAGTTTTTCGGTCGCCCCACGCATCGACGATCGGGTCTCCTAGGAATCGACCGACCATCTGCGCGCCTTGGAGGGCGACGAAAGCGAGCCCCGCGACGAACGGCGAAGCATTGAAGGTGTGTGTCATGAAGAGCGCACCCCACGTGCTACCCGCATCCTCGGTCGAGCCGGCAAAGACGAGAACCATGCCGAGCGCGCCGAGGAGCGCGAGCGCACCGAGCTTCCCGCGTTGTGGCGTGGTGCTTTCGAGGAGGGTGTCACCGCTCGTCTCCCCCATGAGGTCCGCCGGGGCTTCGTTCGCGGAGGAGGCGCTTGGAGACGAGACCTCTTTGACGCGCTCGGAGGCGTCGGAACCTTTGAGCAGGAACGGGAAGTTCGCAATCGCGATGGCACCAAACACGACGAGCCCGCCCCAGCCTTGCCAGGCGAGCGGGACGCCGAATTGCGCGCACGCGGAGCCGATCACGCCCCCGAGCACAGCACCGAGGGACCAAAATCCGTGAAAGCTGTTGATGATCGAGCGGCGATAGCGGCGCTCGACCCTCATCCCGTGAGCGTTCTGCGAAATATCCGTAATGGCGTCGAAGCTCATCGCGAGCACGAAGCCGAGCGCGAGCATGCCCCAGCTCGGAGCGAGATAGATGAGCACGTGCGCGCTCGAGGCCAGGAGCTGAAAGATCACCGCGGTCTTCCCGGATCCGAGCCGCTTCATAATCGGCGCGGCGAGCAAGCCGAAAGCGAGGCCACCGAGCGGCCCGAGACCCACGGCGAGTCCGAGTTCCGCGTTATTGATGCCCAGCTGCCGCACTATCTCCGGGTAGCGCGGGAGAATCGCACAAAAACTCACGCCATTAAGGAGAAACACAAGCGAAACCGCCCACCTTGCGCGGACGGCTTCACGATCTGGCAGAAAAGTTTCGGGCATCCCATCTCCAAACACCGTAGGCTTAAGGCATGTCTACTCATATTAATGCCCCCGAAGGCGCGATCGCGCCTTACGTCCTCTTCCCCGGAGACCCCTATCGCGCGAGGTGGATCGCGGAAACCTTCCTTGACGATGCGAAGCTCTATAACGAGGTGCGCGGCATGCTCGGCTACACGGGTACATACAAGGGCGTGCGTGTGAGCGTACAGGGTTCCGGCATGGGCCAGCCATCGATGGCGATCTACGCGCACGAGCTCATGAACGACTACGACGTCCAAGCCATCATCCGCGTGGGCACCGCGGGCGGTATGGCGCCGGAGGTCAAGGTGCGCGACGTCGTAATCGCGAGCAGCGCCAGCACGGATTCGGCCATGAACCGCGCGCGTTTCGGTGACGTCACCTACGCCCCCGCGGCCGACTTCGAACTCTTGCGCCTCACGGTGGAGGCTGCCGAAGCGCAGGAACTCCCCTATCGCGTTGGCGGGCTGTTCTCCGCCGACCAGTTCTACAACCCGAATCCGATCACCCAAACCCTCGCCAACTACGGTGTGCTTGGAGTCGAGATGGAAACCGCTGGGCTGTACACGCTCGCCGCGCAGTTCGGCCGCAAGGCGCTATCCGTGTGCACGATCTCCGACCATCTGCTCACGGGTGAAGAGACGAGCGCTCAGGAGCGCCAGGAGACGTTCGACTCGATGATCGTCATGGCGCTCGAGGCCGTCGTGGCCCTCGATAAAAGCGCAGATAAGAAGCGTGCGCAATAGCTCGCTCCTGCTTCTTCGCAACGAAAAGGCCTCGGCGACCGCGCCGGGGCCTTTTGCTATCGCTGCTGTTCTACTTCATGAAGAAGCGCGGGACGATATCGAACGCGAGAAAGAGCGCGACAATCGACATGGCAAGCCCAACGACGAACCAGATCGGCGCAATCGTGTAGAGGCTCATAACGTAAAGGCCGCCAGCGAAAAGCACGAACACGACCGCGGTGAGGAGAATCGAAAAGCCGAGGCTGTAGCCCTGCGAGGTTTCGTTGCTTGCCGCGGCGTTATTGTGCTGGGTCACGCTTTTCTCCATGATGGTCGGGTAGGAATGTCGGCCGCCGCAAGCGGCCGCCGCGACCTCAGTCTAAACGATGGACGAAAGTCCTCCAAGTGCTTCGCGGCGAGTCCGTCTCCTGTATAACGGGGACATGGAGAAAAACACACGCCGAGCGCTCACCGTCATTCAACACGAGGACGACTGCCCACCGGGCATGCTCGAACCGCTCGCGCGTGCCGCGGGCCTCACGCTCAACGTTATTCGACCCTACCGGGGCGAAGCACTGCCGTCCCTCTCGAGCATCGCCTCCACGTCCCGCGGTCTCATCATCCTCGGCGGTGGCCCGGGCCCGCTCGAGGACGATCGCTACAACTGGCTCGCACCGTGCCGAAAACTCTGTCTTGACGCTGTCGAGACCACATTTCCGCTCTTTGGAATTTGCCTCGGCGAGGAACTTCTCGGAGCCGCACTAGGCAGTGCGATCACCCGCAGGCCGGAGCCTGCCGTCGGGCTCTGCACCGTAATAGCGCAGCCAGCTGCCGCCACCGATCCCCTGTTCTCCCGTGCCGAGCTTCACGAAACCGGGACGGTGTTCCGCGCATTCCAGTGGCACAAGGACGAAGTCTCCGCACTCCCCACAACCACTCCCGGTGGCGCGCCCATCGTTCCCCTCGCCCTCGACAGCGAGGGCCGCCTCGAAGCCTTCCGGGCTGGCGAGGCGGCATGGGGTGTGCAGTTCCACCCCGAGGTCACGCCCGCAATTGCGACGCGCTGGGCCGCTACGAGCGCACTCACGCCCGCCGAACGAGAACGCGATTCCTTCGCGCGCGAGATTGAACAGTGGCGCGCGAGCGCCCAGGGAATGCACGGTTCCGACGGCGCCTTGCGGCTACTCGAAGCTTTCCTCCGCCTTGTACAGCCAGCCCGCCACTAGGAGCGGCCGCGCGATGGAAGGTTACGCGGCTTGCGTTGACGCCTCATGCACGCGCGCAGCTTCGCGATAGAAGCCAAGGAGCTGTTCGGCGAGAACCGGCCACGTGCGCTGGCGCACCGAGTCCTGAGCGGCCGCAGCGAAATGCTCGCGTTTCGCATCGTCCCCGAGGAGGTCCTCGACGTAGGCACGAAGCTCATCGAGCTTGCCGGGCGTGTACAGCCAGCCCGTACGCGAATGGTCGATGAGGTCGATGGGGCCGCCAGAGCGGGGGGCTATCGCCGGCAGCCCAGAAGCCATCGCCTCCTGGATCGTCTGGCAGAAAGTTTCGAGCTCTCCCGTGTGCACAAACAGGTCGCACGTAGCCACAATCTCCGCAAGCTCGGCGCCCTTCTTGAACCCCGCGAAATACGCGCCCGGCATGGCCGCGCGAAGCACTGCCTCGAGGGGCCCTTCGCCAACGATCACGAGGCGAACGTTGGGAAGCGATTCAAGCACGGCGAGGTCCTCGACCTGCTTCTCGGCTGCAAGGCGCCCGACGTACACCACGAGCTTTTCCCCATTCGGGGCGAGGCGCTCGCGAAGCTCGTCGCTGCGCCGCGAGGGCGAGAACTGCGAAGTGTCGACCCCACGGCGCCAGATCTGCACGCGTTCGATGCCGTGCTCGACGATCTGATTGCGCGTGCTTGACGACGGTGCAAGATTCACCTCGCAGCGGTTATGGATGTCGCGGAGGAACATCCACATCGCTTCCTCGAGAACTGGCGCCCCGTACTTGCGCGTGTAGCCAGGAAGGTCAGTTTGGTAGATCGCAACCGTTGGGATACCTCTTTTGACGGCGGCCTTCGACGCTGCGTTGCCGAGCAGGGCAGGGCAGGCAAGATGGACGACATCGGGATGAAAATCGTCGATGATCGAGCGAATGCGGTAGTTGGTCGTCGCACTCATGCGCACCTGGCCGTAGCCCATCATGGGTATCGACAGCACGGGGATGATTGGCACGCGCTCCGCGCCGAACGTCAATTCATTCGGGATACCGGGCGCGCCGGGGGCGACAATCCGCACCTCGTGGCCGGAGAGAGCGAAGCACTCGACGACGCGAAGAACGGAGTTGGTCACGCCGTTCATATGGGGAAGGAACGATTCGGCAACTACGAGGATTTTCACGCTTCCGATTGTGCAGCCTCGGAGCAACGCCCACGATAAAGACACGTGTCCCCAATGTGACGGGGGCGTGAACGCTACGCGTCACGCCCCCGTCACTTTCGCGGCTGGTCGCGGATGACCTCAGTACTTCGCCGAGGCGATGCCCGCGCCCTCCACGAGGGACTCGAGCTTCGCCCATGCGATCTCCGGGTGGATGCGGCCGCCAAGACCACAGTCGGTCGACGCAATCACACGCTCGGGGCCCACGATGTCCGCAAAGCGCTCGATGCGCTGCGCCACGAGCTCGGGATGCTCCACGACGTTCGTCGAGTGCGAGACGATGCCGGGAACGATCACGCGATCCTCGGGCAGCGTGACGTCCTTCCAGACAACCCACTCGTGCTCGTGGCGCACATTCGCCGCTTCGAACGAGTAGTACTTCGCGTTAACCTCGAGCATGAGCTCGGCGAGATACTTGAACTCGAAGTCCGTCACGTGCGGCCCGTGCCACGAACCCCAGCACGTGTGCAGGCGCACGAGCTCGCGAGGGATTCCATCGATCGCACGGTTGATGGCATCGACGCGCTTCTTCGTGAACGCGAGGTAGTCCTCAACGCTCGGCTCAGGGTTGATCTGGTCGAAGTTCTCGGCAAGCGAAGGGTCATCGATCTGGATCTGGATGCCGGCGTCGGTGATGGCCTTGTACTCGGGGCGCATCACCTCCACCCACGCGTCGAGGAACGCATCCGGATCACCGTAGTATTCGTCGTGAATTCTGGCGCCCGAGCCCGGCGACAGGGTCGAAAGGTAGCCCTTTTCATACCCCGACTTCTCAAGTGCGTGCGAGAAGTTTCGAATGTCGTTGGCGCACAGGTCCTTACCGAGTTCGGAGAAGGCAACCGGCCCGGTGGCAGCAGGAATGATGAACGTTTCGGGCTTGTCGTTGGTCGTGGGAACACCGGTAATGGGATCGGCGTACGCTCCAGGGAAAAGGCTGCGGTCGCGGCGATCGTCGAAGCTCGTCAAGACAATCTTGCCGGGCTCGCTGCGCTGCGGTTTTGCATTGAAGAAATCGGTCCCCGTGAGCTCGAGCCCCTCGGTGCGGTCGTAGATGTATGACCACCAGGAGCCGTAATTCACGGCTGAGCCCATCGCCTTGCCGTACTCGCCATCGCCCGGCACGGAAATACCGATCTCCTTCTGGCGGGCCACGACGCCATCGACCGCGTCCGCGAGAATGCGTTCAAACTCAGGCGATTTCCTTGGGGTGAAGCCGTCGGCCTCAAGCTCCCTGTTGTAGTTCGCGTCGATCAGTTCTTGGGTGCGCGGGAGCGAGCCCGCGTGTGTGGTGAGTATCTCTGTCATGGCCATCAACCTACGAGATTCGCAACGGCGTGGCCAAACTCCAGTTCACGCTCGTTCATGTTTCCCAAGACCAACGCAAAGGTGGGGCGCTCCCGAAGGAACACCCCACCCTTAGGCTGCGCTATTAGCCCTGTTCGTAGGCGTCAAGCGGCTGGCACGAGCACACGAGATTGCGGTCACCGTATGCCTGGTCGATGCGCCTGACCGGCGGCCAGTACTTCGCCTGGTACTGCATCTGCTTTGTCATGTGGAAGTCAGGGTCATAGCCCGCTTCGCTCGCGGCATTCACACCCGGGTACACGGCTTCGTCACGCGAGTAGGGATGATCCCAGTCCTCGCGCGCAACCGAATACGCGGTGTGCGGGGCGTTGACGAGCGGGTTGTCGTCCTTCGGCCACTCGCCCGACACAACCTTTTCGGCTTCGTCCGCGATCCGGTGCATAGCGAGGATGAAGCGCTCGATCTCCCACAGGTCTTCCGATTCGGTCGGCTCGATCATGAGGGTGCCCGCAACGGGGAAGCTCATGGTCGGAGCGTGGAAACCGTAGTCAATGAGACGCTTCGCGACATCATCGACGGTGATACCCGTACGGTCGGTGAAGGGGCGCAGATCCACGATGCACTCGTGCGCCACGAGCCCGTTCTCCCCGCGGTAGAGGATTTCGAACTTCTCGCTGAGCCGCTTTGCCATGTAGTTTGCGGCAAGCACGGCCGATGCGGTCGCGTGGCGCAGCCCCTTCGCGCCCATGAGGCGGATGTAGGTCCACGGGATGGGCAGGATCGACGGGGAACCGTACGGTGCCTGCGACACAGGTGCGCCGCCGTGGGCGCGATCCGCACCGCCAATGACGGGGTGCTCCGCATCTTGCATGTCCGGGTGCCCCGGCAGGAACGGTGCGAGGTGGGCCTTCGCCGCAACGGGGCCGACGCCGGGCCCGCCACCGCCGTGCGGAATGCAGAACGTCTTGTGCAGATTCAAGTGCGAGACGTCGCCGCCGAATTCGCCCGGCTTCGCCACTTCGAGCAGCGCGTTGAGGTTTGCGCCATCAACGTACACCTGCCCGCCAGCATCGTGCACAAGCTGCGTGATCGTACGGACTTCGGACTCGTACACGCCGTGGGTCGACGGGTACGTGATCATGATGCACGCGAGTTCATCGGCGTGATCCTTGATCTTCTGCTTGAGGTCGTCGAGATCCACGTTGCCGTTAGCGTCGCTCGCAACAACGACGACGCGCAGGCCCGCGAGGACCGCGGAAGCGGCGTTTGTGCCGTGGGCCGAACTCGGCACGAGACACACGGTGCGGGCGGATTCTCCGCGGCTCGCGTGGTAGGCGCGGATCGCGAGAAGACCCGCGTACTCGCCCTGCGAACCAGCGTTCGGCTGAAGCGACACGGTGTCGTAGCCTGTGACGTCGGCGAGCCAGGTTTCGAGCTGAGTAATGAGCTCGACGTAGCCTTGAACGTCGCTTGCGGGCGCGGACGGGTGGATCGCGTTGAACTCGGGCCACGTAACTGCGGCCATTTCGGTCGCGGCATTGAGCTTCATCGTGCACGAACCGAGCGGGATCATGCCGCGATCGAGGGCATAGTCCTTATCCGCGAGACGGCGCAGGTAACGCATCATCGCGGTCTCCGAGCGGAACGAGTTGAACACGGGCGCCTCGAGGAACGAGGACGTACGCGCGAGTTCGCCCCAGGTCTCACCGGGCTGAGCCCAGTCGTCAAAAGCCACGTCGCCGACGTGGGAGGGCGAGAACTCCGAGAATACCTCGATGATCTCCGAAAGCGCGCTCGGCGTGACAGTCTCGTCGAGGCTGACGTGGACGGTGTCCGCATCGGGATGAGCGACGAGGATGCCTCGGTCATCGAACGCCTGAGCAACGTCCTCAGCCTTGCCGTTGACGGTCACTTCAAGTGTGTCGAAGAACGTCTCGTGCTTGAGCTGGAAACCGTTCGATGTGAGCCACGCAGCGAGCGCGGCGGTGCGGCCAGCGACCTCGCTAGCAATCTGCTTGAGACCCTCGGGGCCGTGGTACACGGCGTACATCGACGCCATGACAGCGAGCAGGACCTGCGCCGTGCAGATATTGCTCGTTGCCTTCTCGCGGCGAATGTGCTGCTCACGAGTCTGGAGGGCGAGGCGATACGCGGGGTTGCCCTCCGCATCGAGGGAGATACCCACGAGTCGGCCGGGAATCTGCCGCTCAAGCCCCTTCGAGACCGCCATGTAGCCGGCGTGCGGCCCACCGAAGCCGAGCGGAACGCCGAAGCGCTGGGAGTTACCCACCGCAACATCCGCGCCGAGCTCGCCGGGTGAGGCAAGGAGCGTGAGCGCGAGCAGATCCGCGGCCACGATTGCCTTCGCCTTGTTGGCCTGAACCGCGGCAATCACGTCGCGAGGATCCCACACGCGACCCGAAGCGCCCGGGTACTGCACAAGCGCGCCGAAGTACTCGCCCGACGGAGCGCCATCGTTCGCGAAATCGACATCCTTCAGTTCAATGCCAACGGCCTCGGCACGGCCGCCGAGAACAGCGCGGGTCGACGGCAACACGTCGGTGTCCACGAGGAACACATTCGACTTATTGCCGCGGGCCGCGCGGCGCGCAAGAAGCATTGCCTCGGCAGCCGCCGTGGCCTCATCGAGCATCGACGAGTTTGCGATCTCGAGGCCCGTGAGGTCCCCGATCATGGTCTGATAGTTGAGCAGCGCCTCGAGTCGGCCCTGCGAGATCTCAGGCTGGTACGGCGTGTACGCCGTATACCAAGCTGGGTTCTCGAGGATGTTTCGCTGAATGACCGAGGGCGTGTACGTGCCGTAGTACCCGTGGCCGATAAGCGAGCGCTTCACGGTGTTTTTCTTCGCAAGAGCGCGAAGCTCCTCGAGAGCCTCGGCTTCGCTCGCGCCTTCGGGAAGCAGAGAATCCAGCCCTTCGTCGAGAAGGATCGTGCCCGGCACGGCCTTCTCAAGAAGTGCACCGAGCGAGTCGAGGCCTAGTGCCTCGAGCATTCTCTTCTGGTCCTCGCTCGCAGTGCCGACATGCCGACGAACGAACGAATGAAGACCGTCGATCGCCGAATTATCGACAGCGACGTTGCTGTGGTGTTCAGACATGAACGGGAAACTCCTCAAATATTTACTTGCTGGTCAGTTCGCTGTATTCCTCGGCCGAGAGCAGATCATCGGGGATATCGGTGACCTTGACCTTGATGAGCCATGCTTCGCCGAAGGGATCGTCGTTGACCTTCTCGGGGCTTTCGACGACGTCCTCGTTCACCTCGGTGACCTCGCCGGATAGCGGGGCAAAAAGATCCGAGACCGACTTCGTCGACTCGATCTCGCCCATCTCGGTGCCGGCCTCAATTTCTTCACCGACGGAGGGCAGGTCGACGTAGACAACGTCGCCGAGCTGGTCAGCAGCGAAGTCGGTCACGCCGATCGTTGCGGTGCCGTCGCCTTCCTCGCGCACCCATTCGTGGTCCTTGCTGTACTTCAGATCCGACATCTTTGTTCCTTTCAGAGTGTGTGAAGCGTACCTTCGTGAAAATCCTACGGGCCGCCTCCTGGTAGGCAGCCCCACGCGTCACTTGGCGCGCGAGTAAAACGGGAGAGATACGACGGTGGCGGGCAGTGCCTTGCCACGCACATCAATCGACAGTTCCTGACCTTCGTTCGAGAGGTGAGGCTCAACGTAAGCAAGCGCAATCGGGTAACCGAGAGTCGGTGCAAGCGCGCCCGAGGTCAGCTCCCCTACCTCCGTGCCGTTCTCATCGTGAAGAACGTAGCCCGCGCGGCCGGCGCGGCGACCGTCGGCCTTGAGCCCCACGAGCACTCGGCGATCCGAAAAATCCTTGCCCTCGAGGGCTTCGCGCCCGACGAAATCGCCTTTCGACTTGAAAGCGACCACGCGGCGAAGGCCCGCCTGTGCCGGGACGATATCGAGGCTCAGCTCGTGGCCATAAAGGGGCATGCCGGCTTCGAGACGGAGCGTGTCGCGGCACGCGAGCCCGCACGACTGGATGTTCTCGCCGCCAACGCCAGCAATGGCCTCCCACGTCTTCACACCCAGGGCGTTCGGAACGTAGATTTCGAAGCCGTCCTCGCCCGTGTAACCGGTGCGGGCAAAAAGGATCTCCTCGCCCTCGTAGGTTCCCGGAAGAATGCGGTAGTACTTGAGAGCATCGAGAGCATCGAGATCCACCTCGATGCCTTCGCGTTCAGCAAAGCCGCGCACGATTTCCGCGGATTTCGGGCCCTGAACCGCAACGAGCGCGATCTCCTCACTGCGATCGGTGACCTCGACGTCGAAACGCTCGGCGCGTTCCTTGAGAGCGGCGGCGTCGACGAGACGATTTCCCGCGTTCGGGACGGTGAGGAAGCGATCCTCTGCGAGGCGGTAGACGATCAGGTCATCGATGATGCCGCCTTCCTCGCTCAGCAAGAGCGAGTACTTCGCGCGCCCCACCTCAAGCGAACTGATCTTGCCCGCAAGCGCATAGTCAAGCGCTTCGCCAGCCTCTGGGCCCGTAAAGAACACCTCGCCCATGTGCGAGAGATCGAACTGGCCGGCGCGCTCGCGCACGGCGGCGTGCTCGGCGAGATCCGAGGTGTAGCGCACGGGCATATTCCAGCCCGCAAAATCGGTGAACGAGGCGCCCTCGCGCTCGTGAACGGCGAACAGTGGGCTGTTGATGAGCTCGGCCATCGGGTTTCCTGCCCTTTCTTGCGCGATACTCGCGCGGTGTATCCCGCGTCGTCGCGGGGTGTCCGGGTTGCAGTGACATGAACACGACCAAAACACGCGGTGCCCCGCATCGCGAGCGCACCTCGAAATGTCTCAGGCGTCACAGTTAAAGTAGTGGGCGTGAGACGCGAACACGAACCCTATTGGCCAGTTCGGCTACGCACCGAACGACTTCATATCCGGGAACCCGGAGAGGCAGACCGGGACGACTACGTGCGACTCATGACCGATCCCTCGGCGAGCCGATACCTCGGCGGAGCCGTGAATTTCGGCTCGCGCCAGGCTCTCGAACTTTCCCCGCTCGGGAACACGTGGGGCGCCTGGATCATTGCGCACGGCGCTACGGATCAGATGCTCGGTATCGTCAACCTGAACTACGACCGCGACGAACTCGAAATCACCTACGCGCTCCTGCCCGAATTCGTCGGTCACGGATACGCGCGCGAAGCTGTCAGGCGCGTCATCGAGTTCGCTAGAGACACCCTCGACGAACCCGTCATGATTGCCGTTGTTCAAACATCGAACAAGCGCTCGGTAGAACAGCTCAAAAAGATCGGCTTCCGCGTACGCCGCGGACTCGAAGAATTCGGGAGCCAGCAGCTCCTCATGGAATACCCGCTGCAAGCCGAGCCGGGCGAGTGTCGGACCTCCGTCACCGCACCCGAGATCCCCACACTCTAAAACGGGTCGAGGAACGGGTTGCGCCTCTCGCGCCCGCGGTGTTCCGCCCAGCGCGCGAGCACCGTGTGGGCGTCTTCCCGCACCACATAGTCGAACACACCCGCGAGGCGGTCCGAGTCCGCGTACGGGTTGATACACACGGTCACCGCACCCGAAGCGCGCGCAAGCGGCGCGAGCAGCGATGCCGGGGCAACCGTGTTCGACGTACCGACGGCGAGGAACACGTCGCAGTTACGCGCCGCGTTTTCCGAATACTCGAGCACTCCGCTCGGGAGCATCTCGCCGAAAAGGACGATGTCGGGACGCATGAGAGCCCCGCACACGGGGCAGTCGCGCGGCACCCCGTAATGCTCGGGATCGGAAGGATCACGCTCGGGATCGAGGCGCACGGCGAGTTGCGCGCGCCACGTGCACTCCGGGTTGAGGCACACAGCCTCCGCCGCGCTTCCGTGCAGTTCGGCAACATCGTGCGAACCGGCGAACTGGTGCAGCCCGTCGACGTTCTGAGTCAGAATCGTTGCGTCGAGCGCTGCGAGAGCTCTATGCCCGGGGGTCGGCCCAGCGATAAGCGCCCGCTCAAACACGCTCCCCCACACGCGCCACAGGATCGGCACATTTCCCGGAAGACGACTGACGTCCATTGCCGCCTCGAGATCGGGGTTTTCCTCCCAGATCCCACCCGGCCCGCGGAACGTCGCAAGCCCGGCCGCAGCACTCAGCCCGGCACCGGTCAGCGCGACGACCCGCTCATGATGGGGTCGAAGCTCGAACGAACGATTTCTCACGCGCGCACTCAGTAGCGCATGCCCATGCGGTCGCGGACCTCATCGAGGGTTTGGACCGCCTGCTCGCGCGCACGCTCCGTGCCCGCGCGCAGCACCTCGAAGAGGTAGTCGGGATTCGCCTCGAGCTCGGCGCGACGCGCCCGCACCGGTTCGAGATGAGCATTGAGGGCGTCGGCGCACATCACCTTGAGCGTCCCCGCACCTTTATCACCGATCTCCTCGGCGATGTCCTCCGGCGCGCGGCCGGTACATTCAGCAGTAATGGTGAGGAGGTTCGAGACCTCGGGGCGATTGTCGGGATCGAACGTAATGAGGCGCTCCGAGTCGGTCTTAGCCTTCTTGATCTTCTTCGCCGTTTCCGCGGCGGTCATCTTGAGCATGACCGTGTTCCCACGAGACTTCGACATCTTGTCGCCGTCGAGACCGAGAATGACAGCGGCCTTCGAGAGCAGCGCATCAGGCTCCGGGAAATACTTTTCGCCGCCGGCGAAGCGCTCGTTGAAGCGTCGCGCAATGAGGCGGGTCTGCTCGATGTGCGGGAGTTGATCCTTGCCAACCGGAACGAGATTGCCGTGGCAGAAAAGGATGTCTGCCGCCTGGTGGACGGGGTACGTGAGCAGCAAGCCGCCCATCGCGCTCTTGCCCGCAGCCTGCATCTCCGACTTCACGGTGGGATTGCGCTCGAGTTCCGGCTGCGTCACGAGCGAGAGAAACGGGAGCATGAGCTGGTTGAGTTCGGGAACACCCGAATGCGCGAAGATCGTTGCGCGCTCAGGATCGATGCCCGCAGCGAGGTAGTCGGTGAGGAGCTCGCGCACCGAGCCCTTGATATCCCCCGCGACGTCACGATCCGTAATCACCTGGTAATCAGCGACGAGGATCCAGGTTTCTACCCCCTGCTGCTGAAGGCGAACCCTGTTCTTGAGCGTGCCGAAATAGTGGCCGATATGCAGAGCACCCGTGGGGCGATCTCCGGTGAGCATGCGAAAGACCGACGGGTCCTTCGCGAGCTGTTCCTCAACCTGAGCGTTGCGCTTGAGCGCCGCCTCGTAGGTCTTATTGGGAATGTCGGCAATATGGGTCGTGGGGGCAGAGTAGGTGGTGTTCACGCCTTTTAGCCTATCGTGTTCGCGGGCGGTGAGGTGGTTTGTCGAACCACGAGCTCGGGACGCACAACGTAGACGGCGCGAGGGGCTTGCCTCGACTCCCCCGTTGCACTGCTCACGCTTCGTATGGCGGTACGCGCGATGGCCGGCACCGGTTGGCGAATTGTTGTAAGCGCGGGAGTATGGTGCGCCGCGAGCGGAATATCGTCGTACCCCACGACCGACATGTCCGCGGGCACTTGGAGCCCAAGATCACGAATCGCTGCGATTGCCCCGAGCGCCATTTGATCACTCCCGCACACCATGGCCGTGCATCCTTGGTCGTAGAGCTCAAGTGCGGCCTGGTAACCACCCGCAAACGAAAAATCGGTGTAGGCGACGCATCCGAACTCGTGGGGCCAGTGCTCCTCGAACGCCGCGACCTTGCCGCGTACCGGCCACGAGTGCTCGTCGCCAACCGCGAGGCCCACGCGCACGTGACCGAGGTGCCGCAAGTGCTCGAGCGCGAGAAAGACCGCTTTCGAATCATCGGTGCTGATGAAACTCGCGTCCAGCCCGGGGCGCACCCCGTTAATGAGGCAGAGCTTGATGCCGCGTTCGGCGCACGCGATGTAGTGATCGATGCTCGTTTCATCGTGCGCGTGCTGACCCGAGACAAGAACGATCCCGCGCGCGCCGGCGCGTATGAGGCGCTCCATGGAGGCGGCTTCTTGCGCCTCGCTTCGCGCGTTGATGCTCACGAGAGTCTCGAGGTCCGCGGCGTAGGCCTCAGCTTCGAGGCGCTCGAGAAAGAGCGGGAAGATCGGGTTTTCCATGTTGGGCATGACAAGGCCTACGAGAGGCGCCGCATCATCGATTGCGCCGTCGGTGCGACCGAGCAGGCGCGCGACTGAAAGAACCTTGTCGCGAGTTGCGGCGTTGACACCGGGTTTGCCCGCAAGGACGCGCGACACGGTTGCTTCACTCACGTGCGCTTTGCGCGCTATATCGATGAGTCGCACCTTCGCCATACGGTCCCTCCAGGGCCAAAAGTGTCGCGCGTGGAGCGGCGTCCACATTGGTAAACCATGCGCGCGAGCTGAATTATCGAGCTGCAAGTTTCTTGCGATCTTTCTGATATTTTTGCACAACTTTCGCTTTCACGCTACGGTGAAAGCACGACATACCCCCGTCGCCCCGCGCCTACGCGGGTCCACCATTTCAAAGGAGAACACGGTGAAGATTCGCCGCAAGACTTTCCTCGCTGCAAGCGCAGCAACCATCGGCGCTACTGCCCTCGCCGCATGTGGCGGCGACAAATCGGGCTCGAACTCCTCGGGCGCCTCGGACGGCGGCGCGGGTGGCGATGAGTCCAAAGCCCCAGAACGTGCCGACGCCGACCTCGTCATCTGGACCGATGAGAAGAAGGCCAACTCCCTCAAGGACGCCGCAGCCAAGTGGGGCGAGGCAAACGGTATGACCGTTGCCGTGCAGATCGTGGCGACCGACCCGCAGGCGAACTTCATCACCGCGAACCAGGCCGGCAATGGCCCCGACATGATCCTCGCGGCCCACGACTGGATCGGTAACCTCATCCAGAACTCCGCCATCACCCCGGTTCAGCTGAGCGCGAAGGCAACCGAAGCCATCGACGAAATCGGCATGAAGGCCGCCACGTACGAGGGCCAGGTGTACGGCCTCCCCTACGCCGTCGAAACCCTCGTCCTCTACTCGAACAATGCCCTCACGGACGTTCCCGAACCGAAGACCATCGAGGAACTCGTTGAAGCCGGCAAGGCCTCGGGCGCCGAGGACATCCTCTCCCTCCCGATCGGCGAAGAGGGCGACGCCTACCACATGGAGCCCCTCTACACGTCGGGTGGAGGCTACCTCTTCGGTAGGACCGCCGAGGGCGACGCGGATCCTTCAGACATCGGCGTGGGCAAGGAAGGCTCGATCGCTGCCGGCGAGAAGCTCAAGGAACTCGGCGCCGAAGGTGTTCTCAAGACCTCGATCACCGGCGAGAACTCGATCGCGCGCTTTACCGACGGCAAAGCCGCCTACCTCATCTCGGGCCCCTGGGCACTCGCAGACATCCAGAAGGCCGGTATGGACTACACGATGAGTGCGATTCCTGGCTTCGAAGGCATGAACCCGGCCGAGCCGTTCGCTGGTGTCAACCTCTTCTTCGTTGCCGCCAACGGTAAGAACGCGGTCAACGCCCAGACCTTCATCCAGTCCATCGCCGAGGATTCGACCGTGATCGAGGAAATGTTCCCGATCAACCCGCTTCCCCCGGTCAACAAGGAAATCCAGGAGAAGCTCGCGGGCGAGCATCCCGACATGATCAAGAACGCTGAGTTCGCCTCGAAGGCGCTGCCGATGCCCGCGATCCCCGCTATGGCCGCTGTGTGGCAGCCGCTCGGAATCGCCCAGGCCAACATCGTCAAGGGCGCCGACCCTAAGGACGCCATGGAGTCCGCAGGCGAACAGATCAAGTCGCAGATCTGATCCCCACGAACGATCTCCCGTGATACTCACGCGCGCGAGCAGGGCGCACGGCTTCGGCCGCCGCCTTGTCCGCGCGCGTGACCCCTTACTTCGCCCCTTTAGGAAGGGTCCACGCCCATGACCGCAACGGATGCGCCCGCGTTCAAGGAACGCTCCACGTCGCTCTTGCCCCTTATCCTCAAAATCGTCTTCCTCGGCGCGGTGCTCGCAACCGCGTGCTGGCTTGTGCCCGTGCTGATCGGCCTCAAGCTGTGGATGTGGCTCGCGATCACCATCGTCGTCACGATCGCGATTTTCTGCATCTACTCGACTAAACGCTTCATCCCCGCGAAGTACATCTTCCCGGGAACGTTCTTCCTTCTGATCTTCCTCATTACGCCGATCCTCCTCACCGTGAACTACTCGTTCACGAACTACGGTGACGGCACGCGCGGCACGAAGGAACAGGCGATCGCTTCGATCACCGGCAATTCGGTGAAAGAAGTTGAAGGATCGACGCGCTTCAACGCGAGCGTTGCGACGACCGGCACCGCCGCCGACGGCCCGTTCGAGCTGTATCTCGTGAATCCAGAAACGGGAGAGATCTTCCACGGAAGCACCGAGCAGCCGCTTGAGAAGGTCGATCCGGCCAACGTCAAAGTCGAGAATAAACGCGTCGTTGAGGCCGGCAAGGGCGTCCAGATCCTCACAAACAAGGAGATCAACCAGGCAGGAAAGAAGGTCCTCGAGATCGCCGTTGAAAAGAGCGATACAGAGGCGATCCGCCTGCTCACTCCGACGATGGCCTTCGAGGGTACGAAGGTCATGCGCTATGACGAGGCGTCCGACACGATCACGAATTCCGAAACGGGCGAGACCTGGTCGATCAAGAAGGTCGGAAGCAGCGAGAAGTTCGTCAGCGACAAGACGGGGCAGGCGCTCTCACAGGGCTGGCTCCAAGGCGTCGGTCTCGATAACTACGCGCGCCTGTTCACGAATGGCAAGATCGGCGCGCAGTTCTTCAAGGTGTTCCTGTGGACCCTCGCGTTCGCATTCCTGAGCGTCGCTACGACGTTTATCTTGGGGCTTTTCCTCGCGCTTGTCCTCAACGACGACCGCCTCAAGGGTAAGCGCCTGTACCGCTCCTTCCTGCTCCTTCCGTACGCGGTCCCGGGCTTCATTTCGCTGCTCATCTGGTCGAACTTCTACAACAAAGACTTCGGCCTCATCAATAACTTGCTCCACCTCGACATCAACTGGCTCGGGGATCCGACGATGGCGAAGGCCGCGGTGCTGCTCACGAACCTCTGGATGGGTTTCCCCTACATGTTCATCATTTGCACGGGCGCTCTCCAGTCGATTCCGGAGGACATCAAGGAGGCCGCTCGCATCGATGGCGCGAGCCGCTTCCAGACAACGGTTCGGGTTATCGCCCCGCTTCTGCTCGTCGCCGTTGCGCCCCTGCTCGTGTCGTCGTTCGCGTTCAACTTCAATAACTTCAACGCGATCCAGTTGCTTACGGGTGGCGGCCCGTTCGGCCAGGGCGAATACACGGCCGGCGGAACCGACATTCTCATTTCGATGATTTACCGCATCGCGTTCGGCGGTTCCGGCGCCGATTTCGGCTTCGCCTCGGCGGTGTCGGTCGCACTGTTCTTCATCACGGGTCTTCTCGCCGCGCTGCAGTTCCGCGCGACGCGAGTGCTCGAGGACTTCAACTAGGGCGCGCGAGGTAGGAGAAAGCAATGTCTAAGAACAATCCTCAAGGCTTCGAGCGTTCCAACAAGATGCCCTTCGGCCGATGGTGCGCCGAAATCGGGTGGCGTCACCTCGTGGGTATTGCCGCGATGATTTTCGCGGCGATCCCGATCCTCTACGTGATCTCTGCGTCGCTCAACCCGCTCGGCACGGTCAGCTCGACCTCGGTGATCCCGACGCAGTTCAGCCTCGTGCATTTCGAAACCCTCCTGAGCGGTGCACGCGGAAACTTCTTGCAGTGGGTCCTGAATACGGTCATCGTCTGCGCGGTCGTCTCGTTCACGCAGATCTTCCTGTCGCTGCTTGCGAGCTATGCCTTCAGCCGAATGCGGTTCAAGGGCCGCCGCGGAGGTCTCCTCGCGCTTTTGCTCGTCATGATGTTCCCGGCGATTCTCTCGATGATTGCGGTGTACACGATGATCGCGGATCTCGGTCAGGCGATTCCGTTCCTTGGCCTCAACTCGCTTCCGGGCTACATCATCGTGATGCTCGGTGGCTCGCTCGGCCAGGTGTGGCTCATCAAGGGCTTCTTCGACACTGTTCCGAAGGAACTCGACGAAGCCGCAATCATTGATGGCGCGAGCCACTGGCAGGTGTTCTGGCGCATTCTCGTGCCGACCCTCACGCCGATTCTCGCCACAACGTTCGTGCTATCCCTCGTGGGTGTCATGAGCGACTTCCTCCTCGGCTCGATCTTCCTCACGGATGACAGCAAGAAGACTCTCGCGGTGGGGCTCTACGGCATGCTCCAGGGCGATCGCTCGAATAACCTCGGCATTTTTGCCGCTGGCGCGGTCATGACGATGGTTCCAGTGATCGCGCTGTACCAATTCCTCCAGAAGTACATCGTGGGCGGTTCGACCGCCGGCGCCGTGAAGGGCTGATCGCTGCGTGAGGTCGTACGACGAGGACTCGGCCGTGCTTTTGGCGCGCGAACCTTTCCACGACAACTCGCGCGTTGGGGTTCCCTCCCGGGCCGCGGGGCTCGACGCGTCCGTTCCGCTTCGCGTGTGGGTTCCCGATTCGGTGCAGGATCCGACGGTTGTTTTGCGCCAGTTGATGGATGGGGAGCCCAGGTTCGTCATGTGCACACGGGGCGATGTCGACGGTGCCGGGCATTGGTTTGAGGCCGAGCTTCTCGCGCGGAATCCAGTGACGAACTATCGCTTCCTCGTAACGGGTCGCGAAGATGGGCAACCGGTGTACGAGTGGCTTACGGCCGCGGGAATCGCCGATCACGATGTCTCCGACGCCCACGATTTCACGTATCTCGCGCGCGGTTCGAAGGCCCCTGAGTGGCTTGAGGGCGCGATCGTGTACCAGGTGTTCCCGGACCGTTTCGCACGTTCGGTCTCGAGCGGGGAACTTCCCGTGCACGAGCTTCCCGAGTGGGCACTCCCTATGAAGTGGGACGAGCCGTGCGAGGAGAACGGCGAGCGCAACGGTCGCCAAATCTACGGTGGCGACCTCAAAGGCCTCGAAGAGAGGCTTGGCTACCTGCAGGATCTTGGCGTTAGTGTCGTGTACATGTGCCCGATTTTCCCGGCAGGTTCGGCGCATCGCTATGACGCCTCGACGTTCGAGTACGTCGATCCTCTACTGGGCGGCAACGAGGCCCTGGTTTCGCTCACCCGGGCCGCTCATGCGCGCGGCATGAAGATCGTCATGGACCTCACGACAAACCACACGGGCAATACCCACGAGTGGTTCGCACGAGCGCAGGCTGACGCGACGAGTGAAGAAGCAGGCTTCTACTTTTTCACAGAGCACCCCGATCGCTACGACGGCTGGCTCGGCATCGATTCGCTCCCGAAGCTCGATTACGAGAGCGCCTCGCTTCGCGAGCGTATGTACGCGAGCGAGAATTCGATCGTGCGCCGCTACCTCGAGCCCCCGTTTAACGTGGACGGCTGGCGCATCGACGTTGCGAACATGACGGGTCGCCACGGCGCGCAGGATCTCACGCACGAGGTTGCCCGCGAAATCCGCGAGGCAATGCGAGAGGACACGTGGCTTGTCGCCGAGCATTTCCACGACGCCTCAGCCGACCTCGCCGGTGATGGCTGGGATGGCGCGATGAACTACACCGGCTTCACGAAGCCGCTGTGGGCGTGGCTGAGCCCGCAGAGCTCCTCGGTAATGTGGCTCGGGCTCCCCATGCGCGTACCGCAGCTTCCCACACGTGCAGTTCTTGCAAGTCTGCGCGACTACAACGCTCAGCTCACCTACGAGGCTCGCCTTCATTCACAAAATCAACTGTGCTCGCACGACACGGCACGCAGCCGCACCGTGTTCGCCGACCCTGATCGCCACGCGGCCGCCCTCGGCGCGCTCGTTGGCTTCCCGGGTATCCCCACCCTTTTTGCCGGGGACGAGCTCGCACTCGAAGGTAACAACGGCGAGCACTCACGCACCCCGATGCCGTGGGGGGCTATCGATACCGGCGCTCTCCCCGACAAGACGCAGCGTTGGCAAGAGCTCACCAGGCGGGTTTTTGCGGCGCGCCACGCATTTCGGGCACTGCGAAGCGGCGGCATGCGCTGGCTGCACGCTGGGTGCGACTCTTTGACCTTCATACGCACCGATGAACAAGAGCCGGTTCTCGTCCATCTTGCGCGGGCGGCGCACGACGAGATCGCTCTTCCCGAATCGCTCGTACTTGCTTCCGCCAGCGGGCACGACCGCGCCGCGGTGTGCTCCCCGGGCCTCACTCTCGACACCGCGGGCTCCACACGTGGCGAGCGGCCGTCGGAACACACACTGACCCTGCGCGCCGAACGCGCGGGCTTCGCCCTCGTGCCCTTGCGCCCCCTCACGGCCGCACCTACTCGCGGCCACTGAGCCGCCCCCAACTGTTCCCGCCCGCACCTCGTGGGCACCACGTACAACCCAAGGAGGATTTCCACATGGCCAACGAATGGTGGCGCGACGCCGTTGTTTATCAGGTGTATCCGCGCTCGTTCGCTGACGCAAACGGTGACGGCATGGGCGACTTGCCCGGCATCACCGCCAAGCTCGAGTACCTCAAGGACCTGGGCGTCGATGCGCTGTGGCTCTCCCCGTTCTACACGTCCCCGCAAAAGGACGGCGGTTACGACGTTTCGAACTACACCGACGTTGATCCACGTTTCGGCTCGATCAGCGACGCCGACGACCTCATCGCCCGCGCACACGAGCTCGGTATCAAAGTGATCGTCGACATCGTTCCGAACCACTCGAGCGATCAGCACGAGCTGTTCCAGAAGGCCCTTGCGGCAAAGCCCGGCTCGCCTGAACGCGATATGTACATGTTCCGCGACGGCAAGGGCGAAAACGGCGAACTTCCGCCGAACAACTGGCAGTCGATTTTCCACGGCAGCGCCTGGACTCGCGTCACGGAGGCCGACGGTAAGCCGGGCCAGTGGTACCTCCACATCTTCGATACCTCTCAGCCCGATTGGAACTGGGAGAACCCCAAGGTTCACGAACTGTTCGAGGGCGTTTTGCGTTTCTGGATGGAGCGCGGGGCCGACGGCTTCCGCGTGGACGTCGCGCACGGCATGGTGAAGCCCGAGGGACTTCCCGATGCGCCCGAGGCCAAGGAAACCGCGATGCTCGATACGGGCGATGACGACGACATCCCCGTGTACTTTGATCAGGACGGCGTGCACGAGATCTACCGCGAGTGGCGCGCCATCATGAACGAATACGACGGCGATCGCATGATGGTCGCCGAAGCTTGGGTTCCTAAGAACCGCCAGCACCTCTACGTGCGCCCCGACGAAATGCACCAGATCTTCAACTTCGGGTTCTTGCAGGCCGGTTGGAGCGTTGAGACCCTTACCTCGGCGATCATGGAACCGCTGACCTTCGCGAATGAGGTCGGTGCCCCCACGACGTGGGTGCTGTCCAACCACGATACGATTCGCCACGCGACCCGCTACGGCTTCGATCACGGCTACCGCTTCGGCGAGGGCCTCTCACGCGAGGAAAACCCCGACTTTGAGCTTGGCGTGCGCCGCGCACGCGCCGCCACGGCCCTCATGCTGGCCCTGCCCGGATCGGCGTACATCTACCAGGGTGAAGAGTTTGGTCTTCCCGAGGTCGCGGACATCCCCGACGAGCTGCGTGAAGACCCTGCCCACAAGCGCGCAGGTGTTCCGGGCCGCGACGGCTGCCGCGTGCCGCTCCCCTGGGAAAAGAATGCTCCCGCCTACGGCTACTCCCCGACGGGCGAGGCGTGGCTCCCCCAGCCCGAGATCTTTGGCGAACTCGCCGCAGATCAGCAGGCTGGAAAGCCCGATTCGACGCTCGAGATGTACCGCACGGCCCTGCGCCTTCGCCGCGAGCTCGAGCTCGGCAAAGGCACAGACGTCACGATCAACGATTCCCTCGGTGAGGGCATCCTCTCGCTCACCTCGGGCCCCATCACGGTGCTCGTCAATACGACCGATCAGGATCACGCCCTTCCCGAAGGAGCCGAGGTCGTCTTCGCTTCCGTTCCCGACGCGAAGACCATCCTCGCCGCAAACTCAACGGTGTGGATCAAGAAGTAAGCACCGCCCGCCTGTAGGCGATCGACGCAAAACCGGAAGGCGTCGGACCCGGAACCCACCGGGCCCGGCGCCCGCCTTTTTAACGAAAGTTCTCGGGCGTAAACCCCATGCTGCGCCCCACTGTTTCCGCGGCTTCGCGCACAGCTGGGCAGAGAGTGTCGATTCTTTCCTCCGAGGTCCGGAACGCAGGTGCGGCGAGGAGAAGCGCCCCCACGATCCCTCCGCGGTGATCGAAGATAGGGCTTGCGATACCGACCTCGTCTGCGTTCGAATCACGGTTGTTGACCGCGTAGAGGCGCTCGCGAATCTCGGCGCAATGCTGATCGTAGGACTCTTTGCTCCAGCCGAGTACCGCCGGCTGAACTTCGTCAACTCCCTCGACTTTCAGGCCGGGCTCTCCCCCGCCCCATGCGTGGAAGACTCGCACGGTTGCGTGGGCGAGCGACAGGTAGCGCGTGCCGATCGGGGTGACGTGGCGGATCATTTCGGTGCCCTGCACCTGCTCGACCACGATCGCCTCTATCCCGTCGAATACGCACAGCGACACCGTCTCGCGGGTCTGTCCAGCGAGTTCTTTCATGGTGGGGTACGCGAGCGAGCGCAGATCCAAGTGCGACAGGAGCGGGCCAACGATCGACAAAAGCCCCCAGTTCAGCCGGTACTTTTTCGTCTCGGGGTTTTGCGCAACCATGCGTTCAGCCTCGAGGGTGCGCAAGGTCCGTGACACGCTCGACTTGTGAAGTCCGACGGCCTCCGCAATTTCGGTGACGCCGCATTCGGGTTCATCGACCGTGAAGCATCGAAGGATTGCGGCGACGGTCGAAATGGTGGAATTCGAACGCGGGGCCTGGGGCGCGGAGTGTGTGGTCGTTTTCGTCATGACGGCTCCATGCTAATCACCACGAGAGGGACCCCGTACAAAGCGGGGCCCTCTCGCCCATCGTGTGGCGAGCGTTATTCCTTCTCGGGAAGCCTCGGGATGTTGGCGGGAATCTCCTCCGGCGGAAGCGGAAGGCCGTGCTCATCAACCGTGAAGTCCTCGGGGCGAACCTCGGGGTCGTTGACCTCACGCTCGAGCAAGCGGGTCTCGCGGTCGCGGTGCCGCAAACGCCTGAAAAGGTTGATGATCATGAGCAGCACCACGAACGAGAATGGGAACGCACCGATGATCGTTCCGGTCTGCACGGTGTCCACAACCGAGTCGGAGCCGAGCGAAAGGAGCACAATCGCGACAACGGCGATCGAGACAACAAGCACGACCCTGAACGCGCTGCTCGCCTTCTTCGGCGCATTCACGAACTCCGCGAGCGCGTACGTGCCTGAATCAAGAGAGGTCACGTAGTAGGTGCCCACGAGGACGGTCGCCACGATAATGAGGATCGTACCGATGAAGGGGATCATGCCAAGCATTTCAAAGAGGCCCGCAGCATTATCGATCCCGACCGCTTCGGTGACAGCACCGCCGCTCTTCTCGTCGTAGAACATCCCGGCCGAGGCGATGATGCCCACCCAGACCATGACGATAATCGACGGCACGATCGTCACCCCGACGACGAACTCGCGGATCGTGCGGCCACGCGAAATGCGCGCAATGAAGCCGGCAACGAAGGGGCTGAATGCAATCACCCAGCACCAGATGAACACGGTCCACCAGCCGTTCCAGCTGTCCTGCCACGAATCGATCGGGGTCATCGTGAGTTCGGGCGCCGTAAAGAAGCTCATAGAAAGGAAGTTGCTGATGAAACTTCCCGAGGTTTGCACAAGGTTCGAGAGGATATAGACGGTGGGTCCGAAAAGAAGCACACCGAGCACGAGAACGACCGAAAGAATCGTGTTGAGCTCGGAAATGCGTTTCATTCCTTTATCCACACCCATGAAGGCGGAGAATGCTGCAAGAACAGCGAACACAGCGATCACGATGAGCCACACCGTATTGCCGCTTTCCAGACTCGTGAGCGAGCTTAGACCCGAAGAGAACTGAATGGCGGCAAACGAGAAGCTCGTTGCAAGACCGAGAACGGTCGCGATGATCGCAAGCATCTCGATGACCACGCCGGCGGGGCGCTGCGCCTTCTTAGGAAGGATGTCGACGGTCGCCTCCCTGAAGGTGAGGGTTTTGCCGAGGTTGTGGTGCGAGTAGGCAAGGCAAGCAGCGATACCGCCGTAGATCGCCCACGCCGTAAAGCCCCAGTGGAAGTATGTCCACACGATTCCGCCCTCGCCCGGATTTCCCGTGATCGGGAGGATCGCCGCATCTTCCTTCATCATGATCGGCTGCGCGAGTGACCAGAAAATGAGGCCAATGCCCTGCCCGCAGGCGAAGAGCATCGAATACCACGCGAAAGCCGAGTGCTCGGGCTTCGCTTTCGGACCTCCGAGGCGCACCTTGCCGAGCTTCGAAAACGTCAACCACACGCACAGGGCGACCGCGAGCACCGAGTAGGCGACGAAATACCAGGTCCACCCCGCCGTGATCTGTGTGCGAAGGCCATCGATCACGTTCGCGGTTCCGTCGGGGTTGACGACGACCGCAATGACAACGCACACGATAAGGATCGGTGGAAGCGCCTTAATGATGAGCGAATCGATAGGTGGAATGATCGAACCGCGGAAGCGAGGAAGCTGCACCTCCGTGGTCTGAGTGCTCGGCTCCTCGAGCGAATGCTCTGGCCCAGCCTGATCCGGTTCGGGCGTTCTCGGTCGGGGCATAGTTCTATCCTTCGTTGAGGGCGGACGCTTGTAAGCGCTTAGGTGAGGTTCAGTTCTTGGAGGAGGTCAGCAGCGATAGCAGAAGCCGCTGCACAAAAGAGCCACTCCCCTTTTTCGCGGCTGGCCCCTCGCGGTGACGAGAGGCAGCCCGTTTCGGGCGTACGCCCCGGTACGACGGGGAGACGGTCGAAGCGAGGAAGATCAGCTGCGGGGTGATCGACCATCAGGGATTCATTCACGAGGCTCGGGTAAAGGCGCATCATAAGGGCAGTTTCGAGAACACCCCCGTGCTCGATGTCCCATCCCGGGAAGCCGTCGGGATAGACCTTCGCGAGCGTCGCGTCATCTACATAGTCCCAATAGCTAAGTAAGAGCGCGCTGCGCTCGGAGCCCTGCACGATCCCGAGGTCCCGAAGGGCAAGATCCACGCCTTCGTAGAGGAATTGGTAGTTCTCATAGTGTCCGTTGACGAACACCACGCTGCTTACCCCCTGCGCGAAAAAACCGCGCGTGATGTCACGTGCGTAGCTCGTGAGAGTCTCGGCATCGAGGCTAATTGTGCCGGGGAGGTGATTACCCCCGCCGGACTTTTGCTGCGATTTATAGCCGTATACGAACGGCTGCGCGACTTTTACCGGGTCAACGTCACCATGCGCCTTGGCGTTGACGAGATCGCACGCTCCGCGTGCCACGGCGTGCGAGAGAAGTGCGTCGGTACCGAGTGGCATGTGGGGGCCGTGCTGCTCGAGAGCGCCAACGGGGATGAGCACGACGGAGCGCCCTCGACACCACGAGGCATAGTCGGGGGCTGCGGTAAAAGCGAGGTCGCGTTCGGGACGTGGGGATACGGCGGTGTCGAGAATAGTCGGGTCGATGTCCACGGTTGGCTCCTGGAGATGGGGCGGGATGAATCGAATCGGGCGCAACTAACGAAAAAGCGTACGCGGCGCGGCCACGATGCGGTGGCCGCACCGCGTGTTAGCTCAAGATGCGAGACTTCAGGCCGGGATGATGTTCTTCTCCGGGCCGTACGGGAACTTCGTAATGTTCTCTACACCATCTTCGCCGACCACGAGAATGTCGTGCTCACGGTAGCCACCCGCGCCGGGCTCGCCCTCGGGAATCGTGATCATCGGCTCCATCGACACAACCATGCCGGGTTCGATCACGGTATCGATGTCTTCGCGCAGCTCAAGCCCTGCCTCACGGCCGTAATAATGCGAGAGCACACCGAACGAGTGGCCGTAGCCAAAGGTGCGCTTCGGCAAGAGGCCGTAGCCCACGTAAATCTTGTTCAGCTCAGCGGCGATATCCTTGCACACCGCACCTGGTTTGATGAGCTCGAGGCCCGCCTCGTGAACCTCCACGTTGATGTCCCAGTATCGGCGTGCTTCGGGGCTCGGCTCTCCCACGAACAGTGTGCGTTCCAGGGCCGTGTAGTAGCCCGAGGTCATCGGGAAGCAGTTGAGCGAGAGAATGTCGCCCGCCTCAAGCTTGCGCGTGGTCGGCCAGTTATGGGCGCCGTCGGTGTTAATCCCCGACTGGAACCACACCCACGTATCACGCACCTCGCGATGCGGGAAGGTCTTCGCGATTTCATGCACCATCGCCTCGGTACCCGCAAGCGCCACCTCATACTCGGTCACACCGGGGCGAATGGCCTCGCGGATCGCCTCACCACCGAGGTCGGCGATGCGCGCGCCGTGCTTGATGACTTCGATCTCCTCAGCACTCTTGAACATTCGCTGACGCATGGATTCGAGCGAGATATCTACGAGCTCTGCGCCGCTTAGGGCATTCTCGAGGCGACTGCGCAAGAGCGTGGGAAGGGAGTCATCCTCGACACCGACACGCTTTGGCGAGACTCCCGCGCGGCGGAGCGCCTCACGAATACCCTCGTAATAGTTATCGCGGTTCCAATCGGTGTACACGATGTTGTCACCGTAACTTGTACGCCACGGCATGCCCGCATCGATATTGGCAGAGATCGTGCACGTGTTCTCCTGCGTCACGACGAAGGCGTAGTGCCGACCGAAGTACGTGAAGAGAAAGTCGGAGTAGTACTTGATGCCGTGGAAACTCGTGAGCACAACAGCGTCGAGGTCCTTTGCGGCCATGATGTCCCGAAGACCGCTGATGCGGCGTTCCATTTCAGCGTCGGAGAAGGTGAGCTTCTGCTTTTCGCCATTCTGGATGGTCTTGAGGGCTTCGAGTTCGGATACGGAGGTAGCGGGTTTCTCAGTCATGGAGTTCTCCTTAATTCACGCGAAGTCTCGCGGATCGGTACGCAGCGCTGCGTATGTGCGATCGCGCGAATGCGCTGCGTTGAGCATCGTGCGATCGGCGCGGCCGGAGCCCGGCTGCTGTGCTCAAGGGCGCCGGGCTATCACGTCACGAGAATCTATCTCGCGTTGCGCTAGTGGCAACCCTGTTGCATTACCAGTATGCACCTCTCTGCTGTGAATGTCACAGAAAAGGAAAAACTCTAATGAGCAAAGGCGGGAGTGAGCCGCTTGCCTGTCTTCTTGACCGTCGCCTTCGCGAGCTCACGCAGCGAGTCAACAATGCGCCTGTCGCCTGACATCGATTCCTTGTCGAAGATCAAACTCAGTTCGGTACATCCAAAGATCACCGCACCGGCACCAGCTGCCTCCATTGCGTCGATGATGCCCGAAAGGGCCGGGAGGTCGACGGGGCGGCCGGCTTTGACCTGGTCGTAGATGAGAGAGTTCACGACCTCTTGAACGTCCCGGTCGGGAACCATCGACGCGAGGCCCGCGCGCGCTAGCGCATCCTGGTAAACGTTTGCGTGAATATTGCCTTCAGTCGCAAAGATCGCAACCGGCGAATCCTCTGCTCGGCGCTCACGAAGACGTTTGGCGGCGGCTCGCACGGTGACCTCGACGATGGACAGCAGGTCCACCTGCGCAGTGGAATCGATCGCTTCGGCGTAGTGATGGGCGGTATTGCAGGGCAGCACAAGAAACGACGCTCCCGCATTCTCCAAAAACGCCGCATCGTGGGCAAGCACAGGGCCCGGGTCCTCCGCATGCGCTGCGTCGAGGATATGGCGCGTACGATCGGGGGTACTCGCGTGCTGCATTACGATGCAATCGATGTGGTCCTGGTCCGTTCGAGCAGCGGTCGCTCGCACAAGGACGTCCATGAACACGGCCGTTGCCCCGGGGCCTACCCCTCCAAGTACCCCTACGAAAGGGGTCTGCCACACCGTCATCACTTCTCCCCAGAGGCCTGTACGTCCGCGGTATCGGGCTTGTAGTGAGTGCGGAATTTTTTCACGTAGTTCACGAGAGCCGCGTAGTAGTAAAACCAGCGTTTCGGATCTTTTTCGACTCCGCGATAGTTGAGCGGATTCTTGACGCGCCCCGCTTTGAGTACGCGCTTGAGGATCGCGCGCGATTCGGGATCGCGGGTGTAGTGCTTGACGAGGGCCACCGGCACCACGGTGTAGAGCGTTTCTGGCTGGTCCTGAACAATCTCCCCCGGCTCTCCGAGGGCATCGAGGATGTGCTCGTTGACGTAGTAGGTGACGGGGTTGTGGCCGGCTGCGGTGATGTAGTAGTTCGATCGGCCAAGTCGGGGGTTAAGCTCAAAGAACACGGTTCGGCCCGTTCGCGGATCATACTTGAGGTCGAAGTTCGCGTAGCCGGTCCAACCGAGTTCACTCACAATTTTTTGGGCCTGTGCCACGGCTTCGCGATTGACGCCCGAAACGATCGCTGCGGGATTACCAATGGCGCCGGGAGTGTGCTCCTCGAGCAGCGTCCGCCCCCACGAGGCAAATCGGATACGGGAGTTACGGTCGCAATAGGCGGTGAGGATGCGCATGTTTTGATCGTCGCCGGGAATGAGGTCCTGAACGATGATCGCCTTGCGGTAGCCGGCCCCGTGGATCTTGGCAAAGAGTGAACGGAGATCCTGTTCGTTCGCTACCGTGTGGACCTTGGATTTCCCAACAAAACTCGTTCGCTTCCATGCCGAAACGTCGGCTGGTTTCGCGATTACGGGGTAGTTAAAGGGGAGGTCGAATGATTCAGGCACCCCCGCTGCGAGGTCGACGATCACCGTTTCGGGGTGGTCAACACCGAGCTTTTCGCACAGGCGCGTGAAGTTGTTCTTCTCGGTGCCGGCCTCGAACGCCTCGAGGCCCACGTACGGCACGATCCACGCGGGATCCATTGCTCCCAGCTCATCGCGGACACGGATGATGGATTTGACCGTGGCATCGGCGGAACCCAAAAGGATGACCTGAGCGTTCGGCCGCTCAGCCCCGATTTTCTCGGCAATTGCTGTGAGCGACGGTGCGAGCACGCCAGGGTCCATGGGATCCTCGCACAGCACGTTGTCGATAATCGCGCTCCTCGCGATCTGCCATCCAAGTTTCGCGCTCACAACGATCGACTTGACCCCGTACGCCTCGTGAAAGGCTCGCGCGAGTGAGTATGCGCCGATGTCACCCCCGACGATGACCGGTTGTATATCGAGCGCGGCCGCCGCTTCCGGCGAATTTTCCGTGTGCACCATAGCCGCGACTATATCGAGCCTCAAGCCCTCAGTTGCGTTCCCGCGCGCGTGACTTCGCGCAACTGAGGCTTTTCTCCCCGCACGCAATTCCGGGAAAACTCCGGGATGGCGTTCACCGCCCCGAAACACAGGGCACATAGTCTCGAGGTGCGAAGCGTTGTGGCGACGCGCCCGCCTGCGGGTTTGCGGCCTCGCTTGCTGGCGGAGTCTCAGCCCCGCGGCTCGAGCAATATCAGTCTCGAGGATGATTGAGTCGATCCTCCAGACCGATGCGTCCACAGGCCTCCGCGACTCACGATGGAGACATGATGATGCACAGAAGTGAACGAGCACCCCTCAAGGTCCTCATTACAACCGACTGGTACGAGCCGGTTGTCAACGGGGTCGTGACGAGCGTTCTCACGCTCAAAAAGCAACTCGAGATGCTCGGGTGCGACGTACGAGTGCTGACTCTCGCGGAGTCCCTACGGTCGTCGTCGCGCGATGGCGTGTATCGCCTCGCATCGCTCAACGCTTCCATGTTTTACGATCACGCCCGCATTTCTGTGCTCCCCAACCGGAAGATCCGCCGGGAGATCGAGCAGTGGCACCCGGATGTTATTCATTCGCAGTGCGAGTTCTCGACCTTCCTATGGGCCAGAACGATCGCCAAGGCGCTCGACATCCCGATCGTGCACACCTATCACACGATTTACGAGGATTACACCCACTACTACGCGCCCACGAAAACCATGGGCAAGAAGATGATCACGGCCTTCTCGAAGAAGTTTTGCGAGCAGGTCAGTGCGGTGATCACGCCGACGGCAAAGGTCGAGAGGCTTCTTCGCGGCTACGGCGTCACACAGCCCATCGCCGTGATCCCCACGGGTCTCGATCTCTCGCGTTTCCACGCCGCTGAGACGAACGAGGACCTCGAGCGCAGCCGCGAGATTCGCCGCGAGCTTGGTATCGCTGAAGGCACGAAGGTTCTCCTGTCGGTGTGCCGTCTTGCGAAAGAAAAGAGCGTCGACGACGTGCTGCGCCACCTTGCAAAGGCCCGCCCCGCCGAAACCGTTTTCGTGCTGGTCGGTGACGGCCCGTCACGTAACGAACTCGAGGACCTCGTCGACCACCTCGGGATCAGGGATATGGTGCGTTTCGCGGGTTTCCGCGCTCCCGAGGAAGTCGCCGACTACTACCGCATGGCCGATCTCTTTGTTTCTGCCTCGCTCAGCGAAACCCAGGGCCTCACGTTCATCGAGGCCATGGCATGTGGAGTCCCGCTCCTGTGCCGCAAGGATGACTCGCTCGACGGCGTGATCCTCGAAGGTAAAACTGGTTACACCTACGGGGACTCGACCCAGTTCGCCGCGCGCCTTGCCGACATCCTCGAAGACGATGCGCTGCGTGCCCGCATGGCAGCCTGCGCCGCCAAGCGCGCCGCCACAGTTTTCTCGGCGGAAGCTTTTGGACGATCCGCCAAAGAGGTCTACGAAAAGGTGCTCGCAAGCGTCGGAACCGGGCGCCGCCGCAGCCCGCTGAGCCTGAAGATTTCCACCCACCGCGAGAGCGTTACAAAGACGCCTCACCCCACGACCAATGGAGAAGAGCGCCTGGCCGCATGAGTGCACACGAGGACACCACGACCGCACCGACCGAAGACTCCTCGCCAGCGTTCCCGGGGGCCGAGAAACTTCCGTTCACTCCTACGGAACGTTCACGCACCAATATCGCTCCCGCGATCGAACCGCGTGAGGGGATGAGTGCGAAAGAGCACCATCAGTCGCGCTTCGGTGAGCACACCGCCGAACGCGTCACCGCCCACAAGAAGGCCATTCAGATCGCGGTCAAGGTCATGCCGTTCGTAGGGCTCGCGTTCTCGATCGGCCTCGTTGCGTGGGGTATCAAGACCGGCACGCTCGAGTCCCTCGATTCTCTTCAGGCGTACATCGACTCACTCGGGATCTGGGGACCGATAGGTTTTATGGCGGCTAGCTTCGCCTCGGTGATGTTTCCTATCATCCCCGCCGGGCTTCTCGTGATCGCTGCTCCAATTCTGTTCGGGCCGATCGAGGGCACAATCTATAACTGGCTCGCGGTGTGCGCCGGCTCGCTCACCAATTTTATTGTGGCGCGCCAGGTGGGCATGGCTCTCATCGAGGCAATGTTTAGCGAGAAGACGATCGAAAAGTACCTCGGGTGGACGCGAAAATCCGGTTTCACGACATTATTCGCAGCTGCGATCGTGCTGCCCATCGCCCCGGATGACCTCCTCTGCTACCTCGCGGGCACGACGAAAATGAAGTTCTCGACGTACACGTGGATCATCCTCCTGGGTAAGATCCCCACCCTCGTGGCATACGGGCTCGGCATTAGCGCGCTCGTGACCAATCTTCTCCCCTGGTAAAGGGCACGTACATGGCGAAACCACGTATTCACGCATTTTCGAAAGCCGACTCCGTCGCGGGCCAGGGGGTGGGAAGCGCCTACCTTGAGCAGGTTGCACTCATCAGCGCAGAGCTCGGCGACGAATTCGATATCAACCCGCGAGCCCGCCTCGGAAGCTTCGGCGACATCAACCATTTCCATTCCATCAATCCGGAATATCGCGCTGCGATCCCCCTCGCCAAGCGGCGTGGGGCGACGCTCGCCCACGTGCACTTTATTCCGGAGACCGTCGATGATTCGATCGCGATGCCGAAACCGGCACGCTGGGCGTTCTACCGCTACATGCTGAACTTCTACCGCACTACGGATACGCTCGTCACGGTCAATCCCTGGTTCATCACAGCGCTCGAAAGCACATACGGATTCGATCCGTCCCGCATTACGTTTATCCCGAATTTCGTCTCGGAGGAACAGTTCCATCCTCTCGAGAGAAACGAGAGCATCGCCCAACGACGACGGGCCTGGGGCGCAGACGACACTCGCTTCGTGGTCATGTGCGCAGGCCAGCTGCAAACCCGCAAGGGATTCTTTGATCTTCTCGACGTTGCACGCGCAATGCCTGAGGTGCTCTTCGTGTGGGCCGGGGATTTTTCTTTCGGTCGCATCACGAGCGGCTACGAACAAATCAAAAAGGCAAAAGAGAATCTCCCCGCGAACGTCAAGCTCATTGGACTTGTGCCGCGCGAGGAGATGAATGAGTGCTTCAACGCCGCGGATGCATTTTTCCTGCCAAGCTACGAGGAGCTCTTTCCCATGACGATCCTCGAAGCCATGGCAACCGACACCCCCATCGTGGTTCGGGACCTCGTGTACTACGAAGGCGTGCTGTTCGATCACGCGACGCGCGTTCAGGCCGGGCGCGGCGAGATCGACGGGTTCGTCGAGGCCCTCACGAGGCTGAAGGACTCCCCCACCGTTTACGCGAAAGCCCAGCAGGCCGCGCGCGAAGGCGCCGCCCGCTATTCGAGGGCGTCGGTCGCCGAGCAGTGGCGCGAGTTCTACCGGAGCCAGCTCACGCGTTAGCGCGGACCTTCGGGTCTCCACACGACAAGCGCACCCGCTTGGCGGCGACGCGGCCGCTGACCGCGGCGCATCGCTTCGACTTCACCGGTTTGCGAGGTCGCGAAGATCCTCGTGTCCCGCTTGCGCTGTGCGTCGCGTTCCTCGGTCAGTTCGTCGAGTTGCGCGCGCAGCCGCTCCACTTCGTTTTGAAGCTCAAAGATGCGCTTGATACCCGCGAGGTTGATGCCTTCCTCTTGCGAGAGGGCTTGGACTTGCCTCAACTGCGCGATGTTCCATGCGCTGTAGCGTCGCCCGCGCCCACTCGTGCGCTGCGGCGACACAATCCCAAGCCGATCGTAGGTGCGTAGGGTTTGCGGGTGCATCCCCGTAAGCTCGGCCGCGACCGAGATGACGAAGACTCCCGCGTGCTCATCGAAACGTGACGGTGCCATGTCTCCTCCTTCTCGTGGCCGTCGGTCGTGGTGCTACCGGGTGGCGTTCTCCGCAAAATCCGCCCGGGGGTCGAACTCGCTCGTCGCCTCGGCGAAGTCGCGAAGGGCGCGCTCGGCGGTTTCACTGAGCGTATCGGGAAGCGCAATCGTAAGCGTCACGAGCAGATCACCCGTGCCCTTCTTGGCCCGTACGCCCTTCCCTTTGGCACGCAGGGTGCGCCCGGATGGAGTGCCGGCGGGCACCTTGAGCTTCACGTTTGAGCCATCGATAAGGGGCACGCTTATGGTCGTGCCGAACGCGGCTTCCGCGGCGGTGACGGGGACGTTTACCCGCAGGTTAATCCCGTCCATGGTGTAAAGCGGGTGGGGTGCAACCTTCGCGGTCAGCATGAGGTCGCCGGGGGCGCCACCGTTCGCCGACGCTTGCCCTTTGCCCCTGAGCCGAATCTTCTGTCCGTCGTGAACGCCCGCGGGAATACGGGTCGTGATGTTCCGACCGCCCGCACTAAACGACACCTCGGTTCCGAGCACTGCGTCGCGGAAGCTGAGCTTAACGCTTGCGCTCACGTCGGCGCCTTTTTGAGGTGCTTGGCGCCCAAAGCCGCCGTTCGGCGAGAAGCCTGCACGGCCCTGACCCCCGCCGAAGCCACCTCCGCCAAACATCCCCATGAGGTCTTCGATATTGACGCCGCCCGCGCCACCACCGAAACCACCGCCGGTAAAGGCACCGAAGAGATCCTCAAATCCGCCGCCGGCTGCACCGCCGGGGCCCGAGGCGAAGCGCGCACCGCCCGCGCCCATCGCGCGGATCGCGTCGTACTGCTTGCGCTGCTCCGCGTCGCTCAGGATCGAGTAGGCCTCGCCCACTTCCTTGAAGCGTTCTTCCGCCGCGGCATCCCCGGGATGCCTATCCGGATGCAGCTCCTTCGCCTTCTTGCGATAGGCCTTCTTGATTTCTGCTGCGGAGGCGTCCTGGGAGACGCCGAGGATCTTATAAAAGTCCTTACTCAGCCATTCCTGCTGGCTCATGGTGTCTCCTCGTCAAAAGTTTGAATCTACGGAGCGAGGCGGCGGTGCGTGTGCCCGCCGCCTCGCGGTGTGCTGATGGCGTCGGCCCGCTCCGTTCCACTGTCACGTATCGGGAGGGGCCGACGTATGCCCTGCCTTAGTTGGGGCCGACCGTGCCCACGCGCGCCGGGCGCAGGACACGGTCCCCCATCATGTAGCCCGGCTGCATGATGACCTCAAGGCTCGTCGCCTCGGCATCATCGCTGCTCGAGTGCATGAGTGCCTCGTGCTTCTCGGGGTCGAACTCTTCGCCGACCTCACCGTAGCGGGCGAGACCGTGCGCACCGAGTGCTTCCTCGAGCTTGCTCGTGATCGAGGCAAACGGCGTGCCCTCGGCGATATCCCCGTGCTGCCGAGCGAGCTCGATGTCGTCGAGGACGCTAAGCAGCGATGTGAGGACCTTTGCGACGGCCTGCTGCTGACCCACGACGGCGCTCTGTTCGATGCGCCTGCGCGAGTTCACGTATTCGGCCTGGTCACGCTTGAGCTGCTCTTCGAGCTCGTTCACTTTCGCTTTGAGGGCTTCGGTCTCGGCGGCAGCACTCTCGTAGAGGGCTCCGGCCTCGGCGGAGAGATCGTCGACCTCGGCGCTCTCGGGCGTTTCAGTGCTGTTCGCGCCCGCCGCGTCGGGCGCAGGAGTTTCCTCCGGCGCGCCGTCGGTTGGCTGCTCGTTCATGTCTGGCTCCTCGCCTTTCGTGGACGTGCGCTTATCGGTGAACGTGAACGGTTTGTCGTTCTCGCTCACTTGTCGTCCTCATCGTCAACGATCTCGGCGTCGACAACGTCGTCGTCTTCGCCCGAGGCAGCGTCGGCCGAATCCGCGCCTTCGGCGTTACCTGCCTGCTCGGCCTGAGCGGCCGAGTAGATCGCGGTGCCGACAGCCTGGAGCTTCTCGCTCAGTGCTTCGCGTGCGGCTTCGAGGTCGCTCGTCGAGGCATCTTCCTTGGCGAGGGTTTCCTTGGCCTCCTTGATCGCGTCTTCAGCTGCGGTCTTGTCGGCGTTCTGGATCTTGTCGCCGTTGTCCTTGAGGAGCTTGTCGCCCTGGTAGGTGAGCTGCTCGAGGGTGTTGCGAGCGTCAGCGTTCTTGCGGCGCTCGGCGTCCTCGGCAGCGTGTGCCTCGGCGTCCTTCACCATGCGGTCGATCTCTTCGTCGGAGAGACCCGAGCCACCCGTGATCTGGATCGACTGCTCGTTGCCGGTGCCGCGGTCCTTCGCGGACACGTTCACGATGCCGTTGGAGTCGATGTCGAAGGTCACCTCGATCTGAGGCATGCCGGCGGGGGCCGGTGCAATTCCGGAGAGCTCGAAGGTGCCGAGCAGCTTGTTGTCGCGCGTGAACTGGCGCTCACCCTGGTAGACCTGGATCGCGACCGAGGGCTGGTTGTCGTCAGCGGTCGAGAAGACCTCGGAGGTCTTGGTCGGGATCGCCGAGTTGCGCTCGATGAGCTTCGTCATGAGGCCGCCCTTGGTTTCAATGCCGAGCGAGAGCGGCGTGACGTCCATGAGGAGCACGTCCTTGCGGTCGCCCTTGATCACTGCAGCCTGGAGCGCGGCGCCGTACGCCACGACCTCATCGGGGTTGACGCCCTTGTTGGGCTCCTTGCCGGTGAGCGAGGTGACAACCTCGGTCACGGCCGGCATACGGGTCGAGCCACCCACGAGGATGACGTGGTCGATGTCGGAAACCGAAACGTCGGCGTCTTTGATGACCTGGTGGAACGGTGCCTTCGTGCGCTCGAGCAGGTCGCTCGTGAGCTCCTCGAAGTGGGAGCGCGTGAGCTTCTCGTCGAGGTGGATCGGGCCGTTTTCACTCATCGAGAGGTACTGGAGCGAAATGTTGGTCGAGGTCGAGCTCGAGAGCTCCTTCTTGGCCTGTTCAGCGGCTTCCTTGAGGCGGTGAAGCGCGATGCGGTCCTTCGAGAGGTCCACGCCGTCCTTGTTCTTGACCTGGCTCACGAGGTAGTCGACCACGCGCTGGTCCCAGTCGTCGCCACCGAGGCGGTTGTCACCCGCGGTCGCCACGACCTGAATGGCCGAGCCGTCCTCGTCCTTCGAAATTTCGAGGAGGGAGACGTCGAACGTGCCGCCACCGAGGTCGAACACGAGGATGCGCTCGTCGTCCTTGCCCTTTTCGAGGCCGTACGCGAGAGCGGCGGCGGTGGGCTCGTTGATGATGCGCAGAACGTTGAGGCCCGCGATCTGGCCGGCGTCCTTCGTGGCCTGGCGTTCCGCGTCGTTGAAGTAGGCGGGAACGGTGATGACCGCGTCGGTCACGGTCTGGCCGAGGTAGGACTCAGCATCGCGCTTGAGCTTGCCGAGGGTTCGGGCCGAGATCTCCTGCGGGGTGTATTTCTTGTCGTCAACTTCGGTCGTCCAGTCGGTGCCCATGTGGCGCTTGACAGACGAGTACGTACGGTCAACGTTGGTCGCGGCCTGGCGCTTGGCGACTTCACCGACGAGGACTTCGCCGGACTTCGAGAAGGCCACAACCGAGGGGGTCGTGCGAGCGCCTTCGGCGTTCGCGATAACGGTGGGTTCGCCACCTTCGAGAACGGCGACAACAGAGTTGGTGGTGCCGAGGTCGATTCCTACTGCCTGTGACATAAGTGTTCTCCTTCCGCGTGTGCGACCGGTGAATTTCTGTGGTGGCCGCACCGCTATCAACTTGGCTGTGCTCAAGAACGCGATTAGTCAACGCTCCCCGAAGTTGGGTTGTCAATCGACGTATCACTCAACTTGAGTTCACTAGGCTCAACTCTTCTACTGGCGAGCTTATTCCACCGACTCCCACATATGTCACACGTCACATTTTGTTCGCGCTTGCGCCCATAAAAGGGTTCCAAGGCGCACGTGTCACAATCACCTCAGCAGCTCCACCAACCTTCGAGCACCAGAAAGATACGGCCATGCCCACCCACTGCGCAGCCCCGCTCACGCTCGAATTCACGGAAATCGCCTCCCCGCTCGGGACGCTCATGCTCGCCGCGACCGAACGTGGCCTCGTGCGAATCGCCTTCGATAGCGACGACGTCACGGCCACCAAAGCCCTCACCGAAGCGCAGCTATGCAAAGTCGCGCACGCCTCAGTTCAGGCACCCGCATTCGAGCCCCACGAGGTGCTTAGCACGGCTAAGGATCAGGTCCTCGACTTTCTCGACGGCAACCGTCGGACCTTCAGCTTCCCACTCGACCGCTCCCTTTCCCAGGGGTTTCGCCGCGCGGTGCATGAGGCAATCGAACAGATCGGCTTCGGCGAGCGGCAAAGCTACAGGTGGATCGCAGAGCGCGCCGGCAACCCCAAAGCGGTGCGCGCAGTGGGCACGGCGTGCGGCACAAATCCCCTCCCGATCGTGGTCCCGTGCCACAGGGTCATAAAATCCGACGGCAGCCTCGGCGGCTATAGCGGCGGGATCGAGAAAAAGCGTTTCTTGCTCGCGCTCGAGGAGGGCGACGCGCCACGTACGTGACGCCGCGAGAATGGCAACCGTCGGCCCCTCCCCTACCGTTTCGAACTCCTAGACCGACCCCACGACGCTCACAAAACGCTTGAGACGCTCATCCTCAGAGTTGAAGAAGTGTTCGGGATCGCCGTCGAAGAGGATCTTTCCTTCCTCAAGAAACACGACGCGGTCGGCAACGCTTCGCGCAAACTGGAGCGAATGCGTCACAACGACGAGGGTGCGGTGCTCGCTCGCGAGAGACGAGAGCACCGCGATAACCTCGGCGGCAAGCTCCGGATCAAGCGCAGACGTCGGCTCGTCGAACAAGAGATAGTCGGTGCTCAAAGCAAGAGCGCGGGCAATTGCAACCCGCTGCTGCTGACCGCCAGATAGCCGCGCGGGATAGGCGTCGATCTTGTCTGCAAGCCCCACGCGCTCGAGGGCGCGAATACCCCTCTCACGCGCGTGGGCCTTCGACATCCCGCGCGACGTGATCGGCGCAAGCGTCACGTTCTGAAGAGCCGTGAGGTGCGGAAACAGGTTGAACTGCTGGAACACCATGGTCGAGTGACGCCTGATTTCGCGGACCTTCTGATCCGAAAGCTTGCCGCTCACGTCTATCGGGCCGCCTCCGAAATCAAGCGTGCCCTCATCCGGTTTTTCGAGAAGGTTGATGGAACGCAAAAGCGTGGATTTACCCGAGCCCGAGGGGCCGAGCAGAACGGTCGTGCGTCCCGGCTCGATGTCGAGGTCGATGTGATCGAGTGCGGTAAGCGCACCAAAACGCTTCGTGATCGAGCGCAGCCTCAGTGGGCTGCGCGCCTCACCCGCATTGAGGTCAGCAGAGGTCTCAGTCGCGCTCAACGTACACGCTCGCTTTCTTTTCTAGCCACGCCTGCACGAGACTCAGCACGGAAATAAGAACAAGGTAAATCGCCGCTACGAGGACGTAGAGGTAGAACGGCTCGAAGGTTGCGGCCGCTCGCTGCTGCGCCACCATGAACATGTCGAGCAGCGTAATCGTCGAGACGAGGCTCGTGCCCTTCACGAGGTCAATGAAGTCATTGCTGAGCGGTGGGAGCGCAATGCGGAACGCCTGCGGAGCAATCACCTTGAGGAACGTCGTGCGGCGATCGAGATCGAGCGTCGCCGCCGCCTCGTACTGGCCGCGCGGGATCGAGAGGATTGACGCGCGCACCGCCTCGGAAGCGTAGGCCCCACTGTTCAGGGCGAGGGTTCCGACGGCCGCAGTCCACGGGTCGAGCACGAGCGATGGGACGAGCTTCGGCAGTCCGTAAAACACGATGAAGAGCTGCACGAGCAGAGGCGTTCCGCGAAACACCCACACGTACAGCCACGCAATCGCCTTGAGCGGACGGAAGCGCGAAAGTCTCGCGCTGGCCGTGATGATGGCCAGCACGAGGGCGATCGCAAAAGCGATGAGCGAGAGAGGAATCGTGACCTTGAGGGTCGCGAGGAGCATGGGGCCAATCGCCCCTGCCCACACCTCTAGGGCCCGCGAAAAATCAACATTCACGAGGGAATCTCCGTGGGGTGCTTAGTTCTTGGGCGTGAGGTCAAGCCCGAGCCAGTCCTTACCGATCTTTGCGATCGTGCCATCGTCGAGGAGCTCGGTAATAGTCTTGTTGATCTTCTCGGTGAGAGGGCTGCCCTTCTTGAGCGCCCCGGCGATAAGAACCTCGGTTTCGAGCTTCTCGTCCAGGACCGTGATCGGCGCATCGGGATGTTCCTCAAGATAGGTGTTGAACGCAACGACCTCGTTCGCCGTGACGTCAGCTCGGCCGGTCGACACAAGTTCGACCGACTCGGCGAAGCCCGGGGACGCGACAATTTCGGCCCCCGCGTCGGTCATGACCTGCCCCCAGTTTGAGGTGGTCGTCTGCGCCGCGCGGCGCCCCTTGACATCGGCGAGAGACGTGATGTCCGAGCCCTCCGGGACGCCAAGGCGACCCTGGGTCTGTGCATAGGGGACGGTAAGGTCAAAAGCTTTCTTGCGCTCATCGGTCACAGCGACGTTGTTCATGACGAGGTCGTACTGCCCGGCATCGAGGCCAGCAAGCAGGCTGTCCCATTTTGCCTCGACGTATTGGGTCTTCTTGCCGATCTTCTCGGCGATCGCCTCGACGATGTCGATCTCGAAGCCCACAAGCTTCCCCGAGTCAGCGTGGAAGTTGTACGGCTTGTACACGCCCTCAACACCAACCTTGAGCACGCCCTCTGAGGAGCCCGAGCCACCGGCCTGCTTTCCATCATCGGACGAGCCGCATGCGGCAAGGGCCAGGGCGGCAGCAGAAATGCCGGAGGTCGCAAGGATTGAGCGGCGCGAAATGGAGAGAGACATAGTGAGCTCCTTTATGAGAGTGATGGGGAAGGTGACTACTTCTGCGCGGCGTCGAGCGCCTTGGCAAAGTCAGCCAGGAGGTCGTCGATATTCTCGATGCCCGCGCTGAAGCGCACGAGGCCATTGGTGATGCCAGCACGGTCGCGTGCGGCTTGCGTCATGCCGTCGTGGCTCATCGTCGCCGGGATCGACAGAAGCGATTCGACTCCTCCGAGGCTCACGGCGAACGAGGGGATTTCGAGCGCATGGAGGAATTTCTTGAGGTCGTAGCCTTGCGCGAGTTCGAATGAGAAGACGGCGCCGATACCTTTGGCTTGACGCTCGTGAACCTCCCGTTCAGCCTCGCTGAAGGACCCGGCTGAGAGCACCGTTTGGACTGCGGGGTGATCGCTCAAGAAGGCAACGAGCTTCTCAGCGTTTTCTTGCTGACGGGCGATGCGCAGCGGAAGAGTCTTGATGGCCTGGAGAAGCCGGAAAGAGGTCAATGGTTCGAGCACACCACCGAAGACCTTCTGGCTGAGGCGAATATTCTCGGCGAGCTCGTCATCATTCGTCGTGACAGCACCCGCAAGGAGGTCGCTGTGGCCGCCGAGGAACTTGGTCGCGGACTGAACGACGAGGTCCGCGCCGAAGTCGAGGGGCCGCTGGAGGACCGCGGTCATGAATGTGTTGTCGATGACGAGGAGAGCGCCGTGCGCGTGCGCGAGCTTCGCGAGGCGCTCGATATCGACGACGCGCAGCGTGGGGTTGCCGGGTGATTCGACGAAGATCATGCGCGTGTTCTTGCTCAGGTCTTCGCTCGTAATAGAACCGAGGTCGTCGAAGAACGTGCCCGTCAAGCCAGCGCGAGGGAAGATCTTTTCGACGTAGCGGAAGGTGCCGCCATACACGTTGGATGAAAAGAGCACTTCGTCACCCGGGCTCAAGAGGCTGAAAACCGAACTCACTGCGGCCATCCCGGTCGCAAAAGCGAATCCGTGCTTCGCTTCCTCAATGCTCGCAATGACCGACTCGAGGTCGGCTCGCGAAGGATTCGAGCCGCGCTGATAGGCGTAGTCCCCGCTCACCGAGTCGATATCGAGTTCGAAGGTCGAGGAGAGGTGGACGGGCGGCACAACCGCCCCAAACTCGCTCTTGCGCGGCGCGAGAATGGCCCGGGTATCAATATGCATGTCTCTCCACAGTCCTTTCAAAACGCAGGTTGTTGGACACACAAGCGCTAACAATAGCTTATGTACCCCATAAGCATGTCAATACTAGGGGTCTCGCTGGCGAAAACCAAAAAATCTGTGACGCACTATGACGCTCCGAAAGTCGCAATCCCCCTCAATCTCACGTATGAGATCCCCGCAGAACATCCGCGCCTCGAGACTGTTGCCTCAGCGCATATGCTCGCGAAGAATAAGAGATGTCTGACCGATCACATCATCCCGGACATCCAGAGGAGTACCCATGTCCACAACCGTTCCCCCCTCTCCCGTCGCCGTCAGCGCGCGCGGGGTCACCAAGACCTACGGAAGCGGCAGCAACCAGGTGACCGCTCTCAACGCAGTCGGGCTCGACATCCGTGCCGGAGAGTTCACCGCGATCATGGGAGCCTCGGGCTCCGGAAAATCGACTCTTCTCCACTCCCTCGCCGGTCTCGATTCAATCGACTCTGGGACGATCGTGGTTGAGGGCGTCGACATCACTCAGCTCTCGGACTCGCAACTCACAACCCTCCGCCGCGACCGAATCGGATTCGTCTTCCAATCGTTCAACCTGTTGCCCATGCTCACGGCAAAGGAGAACATTCTTCTCCCGCTTGAACTCGCCGGCCGCAAGGTGGATGAGCAATGGTTCGGGATGCTTGTGCAGCGCTTTGGTCTCGCCGAGCGCCTCGGGCACCGCCCCAGTCAGCTCTCGGGTGGCCAGATCCAGCGCGTCGCCCTGACTCGCGCACTCGTCACGCGCCCCGCTGTCATTTTTGCCGATGAGCCCACCGGCAACCTCGACTCGGCCTCGACCGAGGCCGTACTGAGCTTCTTGCGTGAGAGCGTCGACGTTCTCGGTCACACCGTCGTCATGGTGACGCACGAAGACGACGCTGCACACAGGGCAGATCGCATCCTTCGCATGCATGACGGCCGAATCGTCGCCGATGAGTACATCGGCCAGAAAGCGGTGCAGGCACAGTGAGTACCCTGAAACTTCAGCCGCGGCGCAGGCACCTCGCCGCCGCCATCACGATTGCGCTTACGAGCGCCTTCATCGCCATTGCTGTCCTCGCCGTCGGATTCGTGGGCGAAGCTGTCAAAGCCCAGGTCACGGGACCCGTTCAGGGGGCTAGCGCCCTCGTACAGCCAGCTTTTACAACAGAGGGCGATGCCGCTTCCGCCTCGCCCGAGTCCATCGGGAAGGTGGACGGTGCCGACGGCGCCTTTTATAAGACTGACAACACGTTCGCGATCGCACTCGACGAGGGGGAGACAGGCAAAGAGAACCCACTCGATTCCAAGGGGACGTTTGTCAAGGTAGACACGGTTCGCCCCGGCGTTGATGCCCACTACGTCGAAGGCAAAGCCCCCAGTGGAGACCACGAGGTTGCCGTCGACACGTCGTTCGCCAAAAAACGCAATCTGAAGGTTGGAAGCCAGATTGGGGTCCAGTCGCTCGACTCCGGCCAGACGCTTACCTTCACCGTCGCTGGCATTAGCAGGCCGCAGCTCGCGCAGGTCCTCAATCCCGGGGGAACCCTCACATTCGGCACCGCGGGCATCGACACCCTCACAGCTCTTGAAGGAGATGCCTCCGAAAAAGCCTCCGACTACTACACGATCGCCGTCGTCGCCAAGCCCGGCGTGAGCGAAGAAGAGCTGGTGAGTAACCTCAAGGCTGCCGGGTACGACGCCGCGACTGTCACGGAATTCCTGCAGGACGCGAATCTCATGGCGTTGACAGTCGTGACCATGCTCTCGGCACTTCTCGCAGGATTCGTCCTGATCGCTATTGCGACGAGCGCGCTCGTCGTGACGAACTCGTTCGCCGTGACGATGGCGCAGCGCAGGCGATCGTTCGCTCTCGCGCGTGCGCTCGGCGCGAAACGCCGCCAGGCGATGTGGGCGATCGTTCGCGACGCACTACTCGTCGGGATTATCGGCTCGATTCTCGGCATTGTTCTCGCGTACCTCGCCTGGTGGGCGCTCCTTCTCGTGGGCCGCTTCACCTATTCCGAGGCTTTGCCTGTCGTCCCGGGATTGAATATCTTCGCGATTCTCATCCCGATCCTCGCCTCTCTCATCCTCGCGGTCTGTGCATCGGTGTTCCCGGCTATCAGCGCGTCTCGCGTGAAGCCTCTCGAGGCACTGCGCCCCGCAGAGATCGCCTCCGGTAAGCACGCGTCGCTGATTCGCACGATCTTCGCTTCGGCGGTTGTTGCGCTCGGTGTTGTTGTCTCACTCGGCTCGTTCGTCGTCGAAATTGTCCTCAAAGACAGCGAGTTCATGATCCTGATTTCCATGCTGTGCGCGTTCTTCGGATGCCTCACGATTCTTGTCGGTGTGATCGGGCTGCTGCCGGCGCTCATCCCGCCGGTGGCGAAACTCGGCAACGCACTCGCCTCCGCCCTCGGTTTCACGAGCGCACGCTTCGCATTTTTGAACCTTGCGCGACATCCGAAACGCACGGGCATCACGATGTCGGCGCTCATCATTGGCACCACTCTCATGGCGACAATGGCCTCCGGTGCGGTGACCGCTCAAAACACATTCGAGCATGACATCACTGACCGCGTCCCTGTCGACACCATCATTGCCGCCACCGACCTTCCCGCTGGTTTCCTCGAGAAGGTTCAAAAGACCGAGGGTGTGGACACCGCTCGCCAGGTCCCCACGGCAGAACTGCCATTCGACGCGGGCGCGATGACCGTATACGCCCCCTCGGCGGAGGACCTGCAGGAGGTTGCGACGTCGGACTCGATCGAGGTTCCACCGCCCGGAGAGCTGCACATGGGCAAGGCTCGCGCGGAACGGTTCCATGTTCACGACGGCGAGACGGTCACTGTCAACGCGAATGATGGAAGTGCACGCGAAGTCACCGTCCGTGTCAAGGGGAAACTGTCAATTTCCCTGGTGGCCCCCGAAACCCTCGATGGGCTTGGGATCGATGTAGGCAAAGCGGTCTTTGTCAAGTTCGCGGTTCCCGATTCTCCGCAGAGGGCTCACACCACGTCGATCCAACTCACCGGTGCACTGAGTGAGCTTGCTAATCAGCTGCCTCCCGAGACCGTCACGGCACAGTCCTTCGATGGGGCTCAGCGAGAGATGATGGCAACGGTGATCCAGACGCTCCTCACGATCACCGTCGCGCTCCTTGCGGTTGCCGTCGTGGTCGCGATCGTCGGCGTCGCGAACACCCTCAGCCTGAGCGTGATCGAGCGTTCAAGCGAGTACGCCCTGATGCGTGCGCTGGGCACCTCGAAGGGCGCGATCCGCGCGATGCTCGTATGGGAAGGTATTTTCATTGCCTTCCTGGGCTCACTCGTTGGCGTGCTTCTAGGAACCGCTTTCGGAATGTTCGGCGTGCGCTCACTTCTTGCGGGTGAGTTCGACTTCTACCCGGCAATTCCGTGGCTGTATCTCCTCATGATTCTGCTCGCCGGGCTCGTCGCAGGCGTTCTCGCTTCAATCCTGCCCGGAATGCGGGCGAGCGCGACGGCACCGGCCCAGGCGCTCGCGCAGCGAGACGAGTAGGCATCAGCGTCACACCATAGGGCGGCCGCGCTCATGCGCGGGACGGGCGGGAAGCAGTGCGTGCACACTGCTTCCCGCCCGTCTTTTACATCAATGCGGAAACGCGCAGGGGCAAAACCACAACGGGGGCGCTCAGCACCTATCTACCCCCTCGAGGGAGGGAGCAACTCACGAGGCGCCAAATCGCTCAAGCACCGCCAGAGCGAGCTGCGCCAAGTCCTTCTCGGTAAACCCGGGCCAGCCGTTGAGCGCACGCCGCCACACGGGATCGATGGCCTTGTACCCCACGACGGCGCCCGCGAGCGCACCCGCGATTGCCGCGACCGTGTCGGTGTCGTTTCCACTGCGCACCGCCGCTTCGACGACGCGCGTGAAGTAGGCGCGGCGCTCGAACTTGTCCTCGGGAACATCCCCCGCGTGGCATAGGGCCGAAACCGCTCCTTGGAAGGCGTGAATGACCCACCCGTTTCGAGCGAAATATGCGGGCGGGGCACTGTGCGCCTCGGCGATGAGGCCCCTCCAATAGTCACGGCGTTCAGGCGTGAGGCGGCCAAGGCCAGCATCGATCGTGAGCTCGCCGGTGAGAATTGCGTGACGAATAGCGAAGCTCCACAGGACTGCCGCCTCGATCGTCTCGAGGTCGACGTGCGTAAGCGTGTTGACGAAAACAACGGCGCGCTCGAATTCGTCCTCGCTCGCGAGGAGGTACGGCAGAACAACTGAATAGGCGCGCATGAGCCCGCCGTTGCCAGCGGTGTGATGCTGCGCTTTGTGTATCGCACGGGCCGCCTCGTGCATGTCACGGCCAGAGGGCACGCTGTTGCCGTGTGATTGCGCGGTCTCGAGGGCGCCGAGCAGCACGTTCGAGGTGAGGATCCCGATGTCGGGGGTTTCTCGCGACCACTGGTACCAGCCGGCGGCGATCGCGTCGAGGGAACTTTCGCTCGTGAGCGAATCACCGTGGATCTCGTGGGCGGCCGCTCGCATGATGACGATCGCCATCGCCGTGTCGTCGGTCCACTCCCCCGGCTTCCAGCCGAGCTGCCCGCCACCGGTCATGGCCACGTCGTCGGAATCCGCAATGGGAGGCTCGAATTCGTAGGGCGCTCCGAGCGCGTCGCCCGTGGCAGCGCCGAGTACCGCGCCGAGTGCGCGTTCGCGCTGCTGCTTGCTGAGGCTGTGCGGATCGTGCGGCCGTTCAGGTTCCCGGGCCGCCGTAGCCTCGGTTGAAGGGGCGATGTTCGACAATTTCAATCCCCTTTCGTTGCCGTGAAAACTCGTGCGGCGTGCGCACGGGCGGTGTTGGCGCCGCCCTGCGCACACCGGTCACGCCAGTTTAAGCCGCGTTTCTCGCATTTTCCTGTACCCAATGGGCAAATGCGCATCGGCTCACTACGCTTGGAAGGCGCATCCGGTACCCGGCTGACCAAGGAGATTGTGTGAGTACAGCGCCTGAGCCCGCCCACGACGTGGATCCCGGCACTGATCGTTGCTCGTGCGGCAGCGACCACGACCACGGCCCCACGGGCAACGACATCGTTCACGCGCTCGGGCGTGGTTTCGCCATACTTTCGCTGCTCACCCCGCTTCTCGCTCTCGTGCTCGCTGCAGCGAGTCTCGCGGCGACACCGACCTCAGCGGGCGTGGTGTTCCTCGGCATCGGCCTTGGCCTCGTTCACCTCGCTCTCATGCTTGTGGCGGGCGTGGTGGGAACTAAGAAGGGCGCGGCGATGACCCGCTCGCCATGGTTCCTCGTGGGCCGTGTGGCGATTGAGGAACTCGTGAGACTGCTCGTCTGCCTGATTGCCCTCGTGACCCTGAGTTGGCAGTGGACTGGTGCGCTCGGCCTGTGGATCGGGGTGGGAGCGATGCTCGTGTGGGCGGCCCTCGCGACCGTACAACTTGCCGCCTCTCGCCGGCGGATCACGCAACCCTCAGACTGGTCGAAGGAGACTGTCCTCAGCGTTCTCGACGGCGGCATTTCGGTGCGGCGCGCGATGTGCGTACGCTTCCTCGACATCGCAGGGTTATTCCTGTTCCAGCTTGGCGCCTGCACGCTCGTGACAGCGGCCCCCATCATGACGGTCGCGACGATCGTTCTCTCGATCGCCTCGGGCCTTTCAACGCTTATCGTGCAGAGCCTGAGCCCGCAGCGCCGCAAGACCTCTCCGTGGGCGTTCGCCCCGTTCGCTATCGGCATCGTGACGGCCGCGCTCGCGGTCATTTTCGTGCTCGCGCCAGGAATAGCCGCGCTCTCCTAAATTGCTCTGTCTCATCCTCGCCGACTCGGGTGGAGAAAACCGGGTGCGGAGGGGCGGTTCCGACGCTTGCTACGCGCCCATCGCTCCCGAGAACGCAACCATGGCGAGCGCCAGCAGGGCAATCCAGACGGTGCTCATGGCACCGAGGAGAACGGGCTTCCCGCCGACGCTGATCAACCTCTTGATTTTCACCCCGAGCCCAAGCGCGAACATCGCCGCCGCGAGGAGCCCGGTCTGCAAGAGCTTGACTCCCGCGAGCGCCTGCGGGGGCATGATGTGGAGCGAGCCGAGACCAACCATCACGAGGAAGCCCACGACGAAAAGTGGCACGACCGGTGGACGTTTTGTGCCCTCGCGCAGCGTGCCGCGCGAGCGTGCTGCGAGGGAGAGCGCGACCGCGACGGGGGCGAGGAGCACCACGCGCGTGAGCTTGACGATCACCGCGACCGAGAGGGCCGAGGCCCCGTAGGCTCCTGCGGCGGCGACGACCTGGGCGACCTCGTGAGTGCTCGCCCCGATCCACGTGCCGCCCGCGCTCTCTCCCATGCCCATCGCGTGCGCGGCAAGCGGCGCGAGCGGGATCATAAGGGTGCCGAATAGCACGACGAGCGCGATCGCGGTGGCGATTTCCTCTTCGTCAGCGTCAGCGATATCTTCAACGCCGGCAACGGCGGCCGCACCGCAGATCGAGAAGCCGCACGCAATCAGGATCGACAGTGGGCGGCTGATGCCCAGGGCGCGCGCCATGGCGAGAGTGCCGAGGATCGAGAGGGTGACGACGAGGATGACGCCCACGATCACACGCCAGCCGAGCGAAAGGATGTCCCCTACCGCGAGCTGCAAGCCGAGCAGCACGATCCCGACACGCAAGAGCTTCTTCGACGCGAACGTGATACCCGCGCTCCACGACTCCGGAATTGTCCAGATGTTCGTGAGGAGCGCACCGAGCACGATCGCGATGAGAAGCGGGCTCACTGCCGGCAGGGCACGATTCACAACGAGTGCAAGGACTGAAACGAGCCCGCACGGCACGAGTCCGGGCACGAGAGATAGTGAAGAGACGCGGGAAGAAGATGAAGCTGGCACGGCCTCATTCTAGGAATCCAGGCACGCTCGCTCAGATTTTCGGGACCGTAACGTGACACATCCACCCTTCCCAAACCGCGGATCGCTAGGGTGGAGGCAACCGTCGGACATTCCGATTTTCCCTATCCCGGAGGAGACACATGACCTCGCCCGCATCCCAGACCGGCCTCGATCTCACCCAGATTGATGAGTCCGTTCGTCCGCAGGACGACCTCTTCGGCTTCATCAATGGCGCGTGGCTCGCCTCGGCTGAGATCCCAGCCGATAAGCCGAGCTACTCGGAATTCATGCGCCTGCACGATCTGTCTGAGGAGCGCGTACGCGGCATCATCGAAAAGGCCGCGGCCTCGAACGCCCCGGCCGACTCGAATGAGGGAAAGATCGGCGCGCTCTATGAACTTTTCATGGACGAGGCTCGCTTGAACGAGGTGGGCACGCGCGACCTCGAGCCGCAGCTCGAGCGGATCCTCAGCCTCGCCGACCGTTCAGCGCTCACGAGCTTCACTGGCGAAGCAACGGCCCCCACCGGCATCATCGCTCTGTACGTGTGGACAGACGCCAACGACCCGGAGCGCTACCAGGCACAGATCACCCAAGCGGGCCTCGGCCTTCCCGACGAATCGTTCTACCGCGACGAGCAGTACCGGGCGATCCGCGAGGCCTACGTTGATTACCTCGCGACTCTTGCCGACCTTGCGAAGCTCCCGGGGCGTGCCGGGCTGCCCGAAGGCGATGCGCGTGCCCTCGCCGAGGCGGTCATGGATCTCGAGACCCGCATCGCGAAAGCGCACGTCGATGTTGTGCGCAGGCGCGACAGCGAGAAATCGAACAACCCGATGAGCGTCGCCGAGCGCGCCGATGCTTTCCCGAGCTTCGACTGGAGCGCCTACTTCGAGGGCGCCGGCGCGAAGGCCGAGTGGGTCGAAACCATCAACATCAACGAGCCTGAGTACACGGCGGCCATTTCGAAGCTGTGGTCGAGCGAAAGCCTCGAGAACCTCCGCGCGTGGCTCGCCCTCCACGCGATCGACGCCGCTGCGCCCTACCTGAGTGACGAGTTCGTCGATGCCCACTTTGCCTTCCACGGCGCCACACTTTCGGGCACCGCCGAGATCCGCGACCGCTGGAAGCGCGGCGTGAGCCTCGTCGAGGCTGCCCTCGGCGAGGCCGTCGGCGAGACATACGTGGCGCGCTATTTCCCGCCCGAGGCCAAGGAGCGCATGGAGCACCTCGTGGAGGCCCTCATCACCGCCTACCGCGAGTCGATCTCCTCGCTTGAGTGGATGACCCCGGCGACCCGCGAAAAGGCCCTCGCGAAACTCGAGAAGTTCACGCCGAAGATTGGCCACCCCGAGACCTGGCGGGATTACTCGAGCCTCACCATTGATCCCGATTCACTCCTTACCACCGTCGGAAACATCGCGACGTTTACCCATGACTACGAGATCGCAAAGCTTGGGCGGAGCGTGGATCGCGGCGAGTGGCACATGACCCCGCAGACGGTCAATGCCTACTACAACCCTGGCGCGAACGAAATCGTGTTCCCCGCGGCGATCCTTCAGCCGCCGTATTTTGGGATCGATGCGGATGATGCCGTGAACTTCGGTGGGATCGGCGCGGTGATCGGCCACGAAATCGGCCACGGCTTCGACGATCAGGGCTCCAAGTACGACGGTGACGGCGCACTCAAGAGCTGGTGGACCGAGGCGGACCGCGAAGAGTTTGAGAAGCGCACGCGCTCGCTCATCGCCGACTACGACGCGATGAGCCCGCGCGACCTCTCAGATGAGCATCACGTGAACGGCGCCTTCACGATCGGCGAGAACATCGGCGACCTCGGCGGTCTCACGATCGCGCTCAAGGCCTACCTCAATGAGGTTGGCGAAGCGGCACACGAGGTGGGGTCCGACGGTTACACGGGCATCCAGCGCCTCTTCCTTTCGTGGGGTGCGGTATGGCGCGGCAAGAACCGCGAGGCCGACGCCATTCGTCGCCTCGCAATCGACCCGCACTCGCCCATGGAGTTCCGCGCGAACGGGGTCGTGCGCCATGTTGACGCGTTCCACGACGCCTTCGGCGTGAAGGAGGGCGACGGCTTGTTCCTCGCTCCCGAGCGCCGCGTGAGCATCTGGTAGACGATGGCACACAAGCACGAGTACCTCACTCCGTATAAGGGCAGGGTGAGGCCGGGGCGGGTCGCGTGGACCCGCGTCATCCTCACCCTCGTGATCGGCGCGGCAATCTGCCTGTTCGTGTTGCTGACCTTTGGCGACCCCGGACTCGGCACCGCTATCCTCCTCGCGATCGGTTTCGCGGGGTATGCACTATGGGCGTGGATGCGCACGACGATCGGGTTTGTCGTAGACGAGCGCGGCCTCACACCGAAGCTCGGTGGTTTCCTCGCGCGGCCCACGTGGCCGCTCGAGATTTTCCGCACGGTGCAGATCCGCGTCGTTGCACCGGAACGGGTCGGCTCACTCGTGGGCAACATCGGGCTCGGGCGCGCCGAAGTCGCGGTTTCCCGCATGGATGAGGTGCGCCCGGTGGCGCCGCTCAAACCTCGCACGCTTGTGGGGCCGCAGGCCGACACGCGGTTTGCGGTCACCCGCGGCGGTGAGCTCGTGGAGATCATCGGCCGAGACGGAGGGGCATACCTGCTCAGCCCCGAGCACCCGTGCGAGGTCGCCGAGGCGATCGCGAAGGCCATCACATTTGCGCGCTGAGCGCTCGCGGCACTGCCCTCACCTGCCTGTACACTTGTGGGCGTCATCCAACAGACAGGGGAGCACCGACCGGTGCTGAGAGTGCGCAAAGGGCGCTGACCCTCGAACCTGATCCGGTTAGCACCGGCGTAGGGAGTCGGGATTTCTCGCATGCCGCGGCCACGCCGCTTCACGAGCATGCCCCTTCCGAGTGGAAGGAGTGGTGATGACTGATCAACGCACAGCGCGAGCGGGCTTTTCCGAGCGCATTAAGTACCGCACGATTGATCTCGTCGTGATCGTCATGGTCGGCGTAGCCTTCGGCGTCGCCTTTGCCGGCTACGCGCACCTGTACAACCTTGTGGCCCCTCTCACCGCGGTTTTCCCCCCGCTCGAGGGCCTCCTCACTGGCTTCTGGTGCCTTCCTGCTCTCGTCGCGATGTTGATCGTTCGCCGCCCAGGCGCTGCCTTCGGCGCGGAAATTATCGCGGCGTGCCTCGAGGCTCTCCTTGGCAGCCATTTCGGTGTCGGCGCGCTTATCTCCGGCCTCATCCAGGGCGCGGGTTTCGAGATCGCGTTCGCGCTCTCGGGGTGGGCGAGTACGAGCGCAGCGGTCGTGATTGGCGGCTCGCTTCTGTCGACCCTCTTCGAATGGCTTTACGAGATCACCGCGTACTACCCCTCGTGGTCTGCGGGCTACAAAGTCATGCTTCTCGTATTCTTCTGGATCAGCGCCCTCACGCTTCTCGCGGCTCTCGGGCGCGCTATCGTCACGGCACTCGCGAAGGCCGGTGCACTCAATCAGTTTCCGGTGGGCAGGGACTTTGCCGTCTCTCAAGCCCCGCGTGGCGGTTCTAGAATCGACGCATGATGACGACAGCTGCTCCTGATAACCATTCTGCTTTTCGCTACCGCACCATTGATCTTCTCGTTGTTGTATCAATGGGCCTGATCGCGGGCGTCGCGTTCTTCGCCTACGCCGCCGGGCTCGGCGCGCTCAAGCCCGTCTTCTCGCTCTTCCCGCCCAGTGAAGGCATCGCCGCGGGTCCGTGGGCTCTGCCGGCGGCGCTCTCGATGCTCATCGTCCGTAAACCCGGCTCGGCACTTGGCACGATGTGGATTGGCGCGATCATCGAGGCACTTCTCGGCTCGCACTTCGGGTGGACGGTGCTGATCTCGGGCGCGATCGTTGCGATCGGCTTCGAGGTCATGGGTGCCGCCACGAAATACGCGAAGCCGTCGTTTAAGTGGGTTCTCGCAGGCGCCTGGATCTCGATGGTTTTGCAGTGGATTTGGGAGCAGTTCGTGTTCTTCCCGAGTTGGGCCATGCCGTTCCGATTCGCCCACCTCGCACTGTTCATCATTTCTGGCGTCATTCTGCTTGCGTTGCCGGCGCCGGCAATCGTGCGCGCGCTTGCGAAGACCGGGGCTCTCGGGAATTTCGCACCCGGGCGTGAGGAGGCCGCACAGCGGTGAGTGAGAGCCCGACGCTTGCCTCCACCCGCCGTGCCGTGGGTGTGGGGATCGATGACTTCACCTATACACCACCGGGGCGTAGGGCCCCGGTTCTCTCTGGCCTTTCCCTCCAGATTGCTGCGGGTGAACGCGTTCTTCTCACGGGTGCGAGCGGCTCGGGAAAATCGACGATTCTCAAGGCCCTGAGCGGCCTCATCCCCGAGGACCCACCGGAAGGGGTCGACCCCTCGGCACCACTTCCCGAAGCATCTCCCGTGCCGGGCGTCGCCCTCATGGTGCAAAATCCCGTCCACTCGTTCGTGGGCGCGACGACAGGAATCGATACCGCTTTCGGCCCGGAAAATGCGAGCGTTGATCCTGCACGCATGCCCGCAATGGTGCGCGATGCACACGCCGCGGCCGCGTTTTCCTCTCCGCTCGATGCCAACCCCTACCACCTTTCTGGTGGGCAGCAGCAGCGCCTCTCCCTCGCGGGCCTGATCGCCACGGGTGCCGGGGCAATCGCTCTCGACGAGCCGCTTGCAATGCTCGACGCCAAGACGGCACTCGCGGTACGCGACGCCATTTGCGAAGCAACCGAGGGCCTCACCCTCGTCGTTGCGGATCACCAAGTGGAGCTCTGGCGCGCCCACGTCGACCGCGTCATCCGCATAGGTGCGGGCGGTCAGATACTTGAGGACGCTCCCGCGGGGGCATGGCGCGCGGACGGCTCTCGTGGCGAAAGTGCGCTCGGCAGCGAACAAAAATCGCTGCGAGGAGGCAGCGAGAGGGTCGCTCTCATTGACCTCGAGGTTCCCGCGACGCTCGAAGGCCGCACTCTGTTTGCCGGCCCCGTTCACGTCGAGCTTTACAACGGAGAGCTCGCCGCGCTCACGGGTCCAAGTGGCATCGGCAAGTCCACCTTGATCCGCTACCTTCTCGAGGAGACCCGCGAGCGTACGGGTAGGGGTAAGCGCGCAGCGAAGAAAGCGCCGTTTCGAGCCGCATGGCTCCCGCAAAACCCCGAGCAGAGCTTCGTCGCCCGCACCGTCCTCGACGAGGTGAAAGCTGGCGCCGAGGATCCGAACGACGATGAGGCCGCACGGGCGTGGCTCGAGGCGACAGGCCTCGCTCACCTCGAATCCGCCGGCCCCTTCACGCTTTCAGGGGGTGAGCAGCGTCGCCTCGCCTTCGCGACGGCACTCGCCTCGGGCCGCGACATTCTCGTGCTCGACGAGCCGACTGTGGGCCTCGACGACGCGGCGTTTGGTGCGGTGGCTGAGCTCATTGCTCGCGCACTCGTCAGCGGCCGCGCGGTCCTTGCGGCCACGCATGACGAGCGGCTCGTGCGCGCGTGCGACCGAGTCATTGCCCTCGAGGCAGCGCCGGGGCGTGACGATCTCCGAGAGAGTATCGCGTGCAAGCAACCGTCGGACCCGTCCCCCGCTCCCCCGATCCCGCGCGTTCCCCACCCGCCGCGCGCCGTCGCTGCCGATAAGCTCAATCCACTCACGATCCTCGCGATCGCCGCTTTAGCCTTCGCGGGATCGTTCGGAATGCACACGCTCGCGCCGACGCTCACGGGCACCATTCTCACGCTCACGCTCATCCCTCTCGCCTGGCGCACTCCAGCCCGGCTCATGACGCGCCTTGCACCAATCGTGCTCGCGGCGCTCACCATCGCGTGGTCGGCCGGAATTCTTTCCGGCAGGCCACTCGGCGAACTGTCGACATGGCAGAGCGCCGGCGTCGAGGGCCTGAGAATCTTCGCCATGGTCGGCCCCGGCGCGATCCTTCTTGAAGGTCTGGACCCGACCCGCTTCGGTCAGGCTCTCGCCCAAAAGTGTCATGTTCCCGCGCGTTTCGCGGCAGCAATGAGTGCGGGCCTCGCGCGGCTCGGACACGTGTTTTCGCAGTGGGGCGACATCGTCTTTACGCGCCGCATCCGCGGCATCCAGCAGCGCAACTCCTTCGCACTCTACGCCGGTGCAACGTTTGCGCTTCTCGTCTCGACGCTGCGCGGCGCGGAGATCCAAGCGCTCGCGATGGACGCGCGCGGTTTCGCGACGGCGCAACGGCGCACGTGGGTCCATAGTGCGCAGTTCACGTGGCACGATGCGTGGGGCGTGGGACTCGGGATCGTCCTGCTGGCCGCGCCCATCATCGCTACGCTTGTGGCATGAGTGAAAACACCGCGCCCCAGCCCGGCACCGACGCCGACGCCGATGAGGCCGCCGCACTCGCGCGCGCCCTCATGGACGCTGCACGCGAGGGGAACCTCGAGATTCTCCGCCCCGCTATCGAGGCGGGAATTCCCCTCAACATGCAAGATGCAGACGGCAACACCATGCTCATGCTTGCCGCCTACCACGGCCACGCGGCACTCGTGAAGCTGCTTGCAGAGCACGGCGCGGACGTCGACCTTCTCAACGACCGTGGGCAAAGTCCGCTCGCGGGCGCCGTATTCAAAGGCTTCGACTACGTGGTCGAGGTGCTCGTTGAGGCCGGCGCTGACCCGGATGCGGGAGTGCCCAGCGCGCGCGAGAGCGCTCGGTTCTTTTCCCGCACCTACGACTTCTGAAGGCGAGTTTCCGCGCGCGCTAGCGCAAGCGCGCCTTCGAGCGGCGAGGCAGCCTCACGCACGTCGAACCCCTCGCGTTCGAGCGCATAGCGCATGAGATCCCCAATCGGGCCGCGAGCGGTGAGGACACTACCGGCGAGAACGACACTCACGGGTGAATTGCCGCGAAGAGGATCCGCGAGCACAAGGGCCCCCTCGAGGAGGCTGTCCACGGCTTGCGCGACGATCTCGCGCGCGACCTCGTCGCTTTCGCCCTCGCCGAAGTGACCGAGCTCGGTCACGATCGGGGCGAAACGCCCGTACTCGGCCGGGGTCAGGTCGTAGGCTTCACGGATGAGCGCTTGGCGCGGGTCGAGCTGGGCCGCGGTGTCACGTGGGTTGAAGCCCAGCGCCGCGCATACACGGTCGGTGAGGGCTGTCGAGCTCCCGCGCGCGTCGAGGTCCGCCGCCACTGCCTCGAGAGCGCGCTTTCCGAGCCACACGGCTGAGCCGACGTCTCCTAGCAGCCATCCCATGCCATCGCGGCGCACCGACTCCACGCCCCGCACATAGCTCACGCTTGCCGCGCCGGTACCTGCGAGAACGAGAACGCCGGTGGGTCGTGACGCGGATGCCGGGAAGGCACTCGCGAATGCCGTGCAGAGGTCATCGACGACACGAACGTTGGCGGGATCGACCTGGATGTGGTGAGAGGCCGATTGCGAGACAACGGCCTCACGCACGAGCGCCTCGATGCGCTCGTGGCGGGCGGGCCCCGCTCCAGATATGCCGAAGACGGCCTTTTCCAGGGTGCTGCCGGTGTCGAGTGGGGCGAAGGCGCGCGCAAGTGTCTGCTCGAAGTGCTCGAGCGCGTCGGGCCCGGAGGATCTCACGTTAAACCCCGCGCCCTCGACGCGGACCGGCGTGAAACTCTCGCCACTTCGCCCATCGGCTCCCTCGATTGCGAGGCGCGTATGGGTCGCTCCGACGTCGGCCCCCAGAATCACGGAAATCGGCATGTCAGCAGTCCTTTCGGTCTCGCCCAGTATGTCATCCACCCCACAAGTTGTGGTAAGTTTCATCTTGAGGCATACGGATGAAATATTTTTTCACGACGGTGCCCGTCCCCCATAGCTCAAAGGAGACACTATGATCACCCGCAGGAACCTCATCGCCACCGGAGCACTCGGCGCGGCCACCGTGGGCCTCGCCGCGTGCGGCAATTCGGGCGGTTCCTCCTCCAACCCCACCGATAAGGCCGCCAATGACGGCAAGACCATCACCCTGTGGATCATGGAGGGAACGAACGCCAAGACTGACGAATACGTCAAGGCCCTCCAGGAGGAGTTCACCAAGCACACGGGCGCGACCCTCAAGGTCGAGGTCCAGCCGTGGGATGGCGCGCACGACAAGTTCGTGACCGCCATGGCGGGTGGCACCGGCCCCGACGTTGCCGAGATCGGCACAACCTGGACTCCCGAGTTCGCGGATGCAGGGGGCCTCGACGACCTCACGGAAGACGTCAAGAAGGCCGGAATTGACTCGGACCTCATCGATGCACTCAAGGAAGCGGGCACGCTTGACGGCAAGCTGTACGGCATGCCGTGGTACGCGGGCATCCGCTCGATCCTCGCGAACAAGGAGATCCTCGAAGCTGCGGGGGTCAACTCCCAGCCCCAGTCGTGGGATGACCTCCTCGCCATGATCGAAACCCTCAAGGCGAAGAATCCCGACGTCATCCCGTTCCCGGTCAACGGCGGATCCCCTTTCGCTCTCCTCCCCTTCATCTGGGGAGCAGGCGGCGACATTGCCGAAGGCTCCGGCAAAGACTGGAAGGCCACCATCAACGAAGCGCCCGCAGTCGAGGGCCTCACGTGGTACACCGACCTCGCCCTCAAGCATGGCTCGTCGACCGAGGCGGCCTCGACCTGGAAGGAGACCGACTCCCTCAAGCAGTTCCAGGAGGGCAAGGTCGCCATGTTCATCACCGGTTCGTGGGTGCCCGCAACCGTGAAGGCAAGCGACGAAGAGCTGTTCAATAAGCTCACGGCTTTCACCATCCCCGCCAAGGACTCGGCGATTGCCGGCAGCTTCGTGGGCGGTTCCCACCTGTGCCGGTTCCTGGACTCCGAGGAGCCGGAGCTCGCCTTCGAACTCATCAAGCTCATGACAACCGGCGAATTCGCGACCCGGTGGAGCGAAGAGACGAACTTCTTCCCCGGCACGAAGTCAGCGCTCGACGAGACGATCAAGAACGGCACCGACCTCACAAAGGTTTTTGCTTCGCAAATGACCGAGGCCGGCAAGTCCGTACCCGTTACTCCGATGTGGGGCCAGATCGAGGGCAAGAAGACCCTCCCGAACCTCCTGAGCAACGTCCTCGCTGGTGGCCAGGCTCCGCAGGCTGCTGCTGATGCTGCCGCTAAGGAAATGGACGGAATCTTCGGCGCCTAAGCCGTATTTTTGTTCACCGACCATCGCTCGGGACCCACTCGCTGAGGGCTGGGTCCCGAGCCCCCAGCCCACGTTCGAAAGCTTCCTCGATGACCACCATGAACGACACTCACGAGAGTGCGCTGCCCCCGGCTGACACGAGCCGCTCGTCACGACTGTCGATGTGGGCGCGCCGACACCTGCCGCCGTGGCTGCTCCTCGCACCCGGGCTCCTCACGCTCGCGGTCCTGTTGATCTTCCCCCTGTTTCGCGTATTCGACCTCTCGCTTCAGGACTACGGCCTGCGTAACCTGCTGAAGGGCACCACCAACTACGTGGGCTTCGCCAACTATTCGGCGATCCTCAGCGACCCGCATCTGTGGACAACCGTGCTTCCCAACACCGTCGGATTTGCGGCCGTGTGCGTGGTGCTGACGATGCTCGTGGGCGTTGCCGTTGCGCTGTTTCTCAATACGCTCTCGCTCACGTGGCGCAACATCTGCATCGGCGCGATCATGGTCGCGTGGGCCGTTCCCGCGCTTACCGGCACCTACGTGTTTGTGTGGCTTTTCGACCCCACGAGCGGGTTCGTGGCGAGCGTCCTTGAATCACTCGGGCTTTTCACTCCGGGCAGTGCCAACTGGTGGGATTCTCGCCTCGCGTTTTACGGAATTGCCGCGCTCAACGTCGTGTACCACGGCTTTCCCTTTATCGCCGTGACGACCCTCGCCGGTCTCCTCACGATCCCGGAGTCCCTGTATGAGGCCGCGAAGGTCGATGGCGCGAGTGCGTTCAAGCGCTTCACGAACGTCACCATCCCGATGATCCGCCCGATCCTCGCCGTGTGCATCATCTTGTCGACGATTTGGGACTTCAAGGTTTTCACGCAGATCTATCTCATGCCCGGCGGTGATGGGTCGAACCGACACATGATGAACCTCGGCGTGTGGTCCTACACCGAATCGTTTGGGCAAGGGAAATACGGTATGGGCTCTGCTATCGCGGTGCTTCTCACTCTCGTCCTTCTCGCGATCTCCGTGGTCTACATGCGCGCACTCATGAAGGAGGATGAACTGTGAGCACCACCGCTCCCACCGGCGCCACACCCGCCAATAAGAAGAACCCGCTTCGCCCCGCAAATATCGCGAAGGCTCTCGGCATCGCCCTTCTGCTCCTCTACGCGCTCTTCCCGTTTTACTGGATGCTCACGACCGCGGTCGATACGCACGCCAACTCGCGCGGCGCGGGCATTCTTCCCACGAGCTTCACGCTCGACCACTTTAAAACCGTCCTGATCGACGCGAACTTCTTCGAGTACATCAAGGTCTCGCTCATCGTCGCGGCCGGCACCGTACTCCTGTCGGGCGCAATCGCGCTGTTCGCCGCGATTGGCGTCGCCCGCTACCGCTTCCGCCTTCGCACCGTCGTGCTCGTTCTCGTGCTCATGGTGCAGATGGTGCCGCTCGAGGCTCTCGTGATACCGCTGTTCCTCCAGGCGCGCACCCTCAACATGCTCAACTCGCTCCTCGGGCTCGTGATCGTCTATCTTGCCTTCTCGCTTCCGTTCGCGATTTGGAACCTCAAGGGTTTCGTCGCCGCGGTCCCGAAGGAACTTGAGGAAGCCGCCTACATCGATGGCGCCGGATGGTTCAGGATGTTCTTCTCGATTCTCCTGCCGCTCGTCGCCCCCGGTCTCGTCGCCACGAGCGTGTTCGCGTTCATCACCGCGTGGAACGAGTTCATTTTTGCCCTCACGTTTATGACGGACTCGTCGAAGTACACGGTAGGCGTTGGTCTGCGGACGTTCTTCACGCAGAACACGGCCGACTGGGGGCCGATTATGGCCGCCTCGACCATCATCGCGCTTCCCGTTGTGATCTTCTTCGTCCTCGTTCAGCGCCAGCTGTCGTCGGGGCTCACGGCAGGCGCGGTCAAAGGTTAGAAGGTGACCATGTCTCAGTCTCGTTTTGATGCCGATGCTCTCGCCCCGCTTCTCGCGTCTTTTCCCGGCACGGACGTCCCTGAATGGCTCGCGCAGGCGCTCGAGGCCGGACTCGGCGGTGTGTGCCTGTTCGGGTACAACACGCCGAATACGCGCGAGGCCCAAAGGCTTATCGCCCAGGTGCGTGAGGCGAGTTGCACAGAGCCGATCGTCACGATCGACGAGGAGGGCGGCGACGTCACTCGGCTCTATGCGGCGCGCGGCGGCGCGTTTCCAGCAGCCCGTGGTTTCGGGGACATCGATGATCCCGAGCTTTCACGCGAATACGGCGAGGCCATCGGGCGGGTTCTCGCCGCGATTGGCGTACGCATGAACTTCGCCCCCGTCGCAGACGTCAACACGAATCCTTCCAATCCCGTGATCGGTGCCCGCAGTTTCGGCACGTCGCCGGGGCCGGTCGCGCGGCATGCGCGGGCGGTATGCGAGGGGCTTTCGCACGCGGGGGTGCTGAGCTGTGCGAAGCATTTTCCCGGGCACGGAGACACTGCGGTTGATTCGCACCTGGGGGTTCCGACGGTCGCCCTGTCGCTCGAGGACGCCCTCGCCCAGCACGTCGCGGCCTTCCGCGAGCTCGGCAGCGCGCCCGATGCCCTCATGACGGGCCACATGTGTGTGCCGTCGCTCGGTGATGGGCCCGCGACGATTGCCCCGTGGTCGTATGCTCTTGCTGCGCAGATCAACCCCGATGCACTCCTCGTGACCGATGCTCTCGACATGGGGGCGATCACCGAATCGGTGGGCTACGCGGAGGCAACCGTGCGGGCGCTTGAGGCAGGCGCGCACCTGCTGTGTCTTGGGACGTCGATCCGGCGCGATGGCGAGAACATGCTTGTCGAGGCCCACGACGCGATCGCTGAGGCTATTCGTTCGGGGCGGCTCGATCGCGGTGAGCTGCGCTCGCGCGCCGAGCGCGTGCGCACGACATTCGCGGGCCGCGCGAGCGCGTCTGCGTGCACCGCGGAGGCACTCGAGAGTGCGGAGGCTCATCTCGAGGCAGTTGGCGAGCGTGCCTCTCGACGTGCGGTGCGGTGGGCACTCGAGTCGTCGCCTGTCGCGGGCCACGTTTCGACCGCAGCCATCGTCGATGCGCGTTTCGCGCACGATTACGCGGCGGGTAAAGGGCGCACCTTCCTCGCGCCGGTACTCGAGCATCGAGATATTCGTCTTCTGCCCGCAGACCCGCCGCCGGGCTACGAAAGCCCGCAGGTGACGTTCGTGCTCACGCGGCTTGGCTCGGCGAGTGACGCGGAAACGGCTCGTCTCGATCAGGCCGCCGCGAATGCACACGAGTTGGGCTCGCGCCTGATCGTCCTTCACACGGGTGTTCCGGAAACGGCACCGCTCCCCCACACGCTCTCATCGCCCGCAGCCGTTCTTCTCACCTATGGTGCGAGTCGGGGCGTCATGAACGCCGCAGCCGATCTCGCTCTGAGAGAGGTCGCGCGATGAGGATCCTCGGTCTCATGACGGGCACGTCGGTTGATTCGGCGGATTTCGCCCTCGTCGATTTCTCCCGCGACGGCGACGTGCTTCACGCACGTGTGAAGAGCTCGGGTGAGCACCCGTGGCCCGAAGCCCTTCGCGGCCGCGTCCTCGAGGCCGTGACCAGTGCGAGTGTTCCCTCGCTCGCAGAGCTCACACTGCTCGATGCGCACGTTGGCGAGTTCCTCGCTGGCGTCGTTACAAGCGTGCGCGACGATGCCCGCGAACGCGGATCCGACGCACCACTCGATCTTGTCGTCTCGCCCGGACAAACGCTCTTTCACAACGTCGAGGGCGGGCGCACCCTCGCGACCCTCGCCATTGGGGATGCCTCCCGTATCCACGCTGCAACCGGGATTGCGGCGCTGAGCACCGTGCGCAGCGCCGACATCGCCCGTGACGGGACCGGCGCGCCACTCGCCCCTCTCCTCGACCAACTCCTGCTCGGCCCCGACGGCGGATGCGCGGTGAACATCGGTGGGATAGCCAATACGACGCTGTGCACCCCGGCAGCCGTCGGACCAACCGCTCCCCCGCTCGTGCGCGCGGGCGACACGGGCCCCGGTAACGGGCTCATTGACGCGGCCGCCGCCCTTCGCACGGGAACGGCGTGCGATACGGATGGCGCCCGAGCCGCCGCCGGACGCGTGCACGACACTCTTCTTTCATCGCTGCTCGCCGACCCTTACTTCGCGCTTCCCTTTCCGAAGTCCACGGGCAGGGAGTATTTTTCGCCGGCGTGGCTCGATGCTCGCGCACGCGAAGCGGGCATCGACCTGGACGTGCTTAGCACGGAAAACCTGCTCGCGACGCTCACGGAACTCACTGCCCGTACACTCGCCGATGCGCTCAAGGCCGAAGTGGGGCACGAGCCTCGCACGCGCCTTCACGTGACCGGCGGCGGCGCCCACAACCCGACCCTCATGGCCCGCATCGAAGCCCTCCTACCCGGATGTACGGTGACTACGGGGCCGCTTGGCGGCCTCGACCCCGACATCAAAGAGGCGTTCCTCATGGCCCTCATCGGCTACTACTCTGCGCACGGCCTGCCCGGTGCTCTGATCGATGCCACCGGCGCGACAGAGCCCGCTGTCCTCGGTCAGCTCACCCCGCCGCACGCGCTGCGCACCGTCCCGCTTTCGACAACCGCACCCCGCCAACTTCTCGTGGAGGATTCCCGTGACTGATTCACAAGGCCCGCTCACTCCGCTCGTCCAGGTGCACTCGCCTACAGAAGAGCGCAATCCCCGCTCGCGCGACATCGATACGCTCGCATCCGAGCAAGTTGTCTCGCGCATCCTCGCGGAAGATGCCACGGTCGTCGCGGCCGTGCAAGCACTGACCCACGAGATCGCGCGCTTGACCGACCTGTGCGTGGACGCTCTCACGAACGGGGGCCGCGTGCACTACGTTGGCGCGGGCACCTCGGGCAGGCTCGGGGTTCTCGACGCAGTCGAACTTCTGCCCACCTATAACGCTGACTCCGACATGTTCGTCGCGCATCTCGCGGGCGGAGATGGCGCGATGATGAAAGCTGTCGAGGGCGCCGAAGACAGCGAAGAACTCGGCGCGAGTGTCATTGCGGACCACGCGGGTGAGCACGACGTTATCGTGGGCCTTGCCGCGAGCGGCCGCACCCCGTACGTGAAAGGCGCCCTTGCGGCGGCCCGCGAGCGCGGGCTCGCGACAGCGCTCGTGAGCGCGAACCCGAATGCGCCGCTCGCGGCGCTTGCCGATGTGCCGCTTCTCGTGAACACTGGCCCCGAGGTTGTCACGGGGTCGACCCGCATGAAGGCTGCGACCGCGCAAAAGGTGCTCCTCAACGCCCTGTCGACGTCGGTGATGGTGCGTCTCGGCAAGACCTTCGAGAACCTCATGATCGATGTTCGCGCGACGAATGAGAAGCTCGTGGCGCGCACGGTGCGCATCGTGCGCGAAGCAACGGGTGCGAGTGAAGACGACGCGCGCGCGGCACTTGGCGCGACCGAGAACAACCTGCGCGCTGCCCTCGTGCTCCTCCTCGCTGGAGCTCCGCTTGAGCACGCTCCGGAGGCCCTCGAGGTGCTCGCGCAGTTCCCGCCTTCTGCCACACGCCCGGGGGATGCCTCGGGGATTCGTTCGGCAAGCGAAGCCTTGCGCGCCCGCGTGGGCTCTCCGACGGTCGCCGAGGAACGATAGGCACCCCACCATGACCGCCGAAGACTTCCAGCGCCCACCGGCACGTGTCCTCGATGCTCTCGAGGATGCCGCCAAGAGCGAGTCGCGCACCCTCGCGCGCGCGAGCCGCTACCTCTTGGATCACCCCGACGAGGCCCTCGCTCGGCCCATTGCCGAGATCGCCGCGGCCTCTCGCACGTCGCCCGCGAGCATCGTGCGGCTCGCCACGAGCCTCGGCTTCAGCGGCTTTAGGGAGTTGAGGGCCGCGTTCCGTGAAGACCTGGCGTTTTCGCGCGGGCGCGCGACAACCATCGCGGGAGGCGATGAGCGTGCCGCGAGCGCGCTTGCCGCCGACATCGATCCGCAGGACTCTCTCGAAGCGGTCGTCAAGAAGGTGGCGTTTGCCGATTCGCGCGCGGTTGCCGATACCGCCGATGCCGTGAGCATCAGCGAACTCGAGCGTGCGCGGACGTTGTGCACGAGGGCCCGCCAGGTAGTCACGTTCGGCGTGGGGGCCTCCGCGTTTGCGGCGATGGACCTCGAACAAAAACTCGCTCGCATCGGTATGCGCGCCACGAGCTACGTGGATGCGCACCAGGCCTTGCCTGCGGCGTCGCTCATGGGCGACGGTGATGTCGCGGTCGGTATTTCGCACTCCGGCGAAACGCTCGACATTCTTGATTCGCTCGCGATTGCGCAGGATGCGGGCGCAGCCACGATCGCGATTACGAATGCACCGTCGAGTGAGATCGCCCGCCTTGCCGATATCACGCTGCTGACTCACGCCCACGAGTCGGAGCTGCGCTCGGGAGCGACGGCTTCAAGGATTGCGCAGCTTACCGTCGTAGATTTCCTCTTTGTCGCCATTGCGCAAATGCGCATGGACGAGGCTCACGAGGCGCTCGCGCGCACGTATTCCGCGGTCTCGGCAAGGAGGCGGTAACCTACTCCACCGACGTTCCAGGCCCTCCGTCCAGGGTGCAACACCTCTGCATCGTCAGGGACGGGGCCCTTGACGGGGACACTAAGTCGTTTTTCGTCATGCTCACGAGATTCTCAACGAGGAGACCCCTATGACTAACCTTTCACGTCGTTCATTCGTCACGCTTTCCGGCGCCGCCAGCGCGGGCGCCTTCGTCGCCGCGATCGGTGCGGTCCCGGCCGTCGCGTCGCCTTCACCGCAGGGGCCGAGCGCCTCCGACGCAGCAGTGGCCCCACGCACACGCGAGTTTCGCGCGATGTGGATCGCCTCCACCGACAATATTGACTACCCGAGCCGCACCGGCCTCAGTGTCGAGGAATCCAAAGCGGAATTTATCGCGTGGCTTGATCTGGCGAAGGAGCTCAACCTCAACGCGGTGATTTCTCAGATCCGCCCTGCTGCCGATGCCTTCTGGCCCTCGCCGTATGAACCGTGGTCGCATTTCCTCACGGGCGAGCAGGGGAAGGATCCGGGGTTTGACCCCCTCGCATTCCAGATCGAGGAGGCCCACAAGCGCAACCTTGAGTTCCACGCGTGGTACAACCCGTTCCGGGTGTCGATGACCGAATCCGTCGATCACCTTGTCCCCGACCACCCCGCACTCGTCAACGAGGGGTGGGCATGGGCGTACGGCACGAAGACCTATTTCGATCCGGGTATCCCTGAGGTTCGAGAGCACTCGCTGCGCGCGATCATGCATTCGGTCGAGCATTACGACATCGATGCGGTCCACTTCGACGACTACTTCTATCCGTACAAGGTTGAAGGCAAGGACTACCCGGACCAGGCGACCTATGAGCGCTACTCAGATGGCACGTCGTCGCTTGATGATTGGCGTCGCGAGAACATCACGATCTTTATCCGCGAGATGCGGGAGAGGATCCGCTCGTGCAAGCCGTGGGTGAAGTTCGGGATCAGTCCGTTCGGCATTTGGCGCAAGAACACGAGCGATCCCGCCGGTTCTGCTACGAGCGGGTCGGAGAGCTACGAGATCATTTGCGCGGATTCGCGCGCGTGGGTCAAGGATGGCCTCGTCGACTACATCAATCCGCAGATCTACTGGCCGATCGGGCTCGAGGTCGCCGACTACGCGGCACTCGTTCCCTGGTGGAACGATGTCGTCGAGGGCACAGACGTCGCACTCTACATTGGCCAAGCGATGTACAAGCAGGCCTCGGGCGCAATCGAGGATCCGGAAGAGATGGCACGCCACCTCGACTTCAATCGCGACTACCCACGTGTCGAGGGCGATGTGTACTTCTCGGCGAAGTCAGTACGTGATGAGCGAGACGGTGCGATGGGCGAGGTTGTTCGCCGCCACTACGCACATCCCGCGATCGTGCCTGTCATCGCTCACATGGGAGGTGCCGCGCCGCGCACGCCGAACGGCCTCAAGGTGCGCTGCTCGCGCGGCAACGCCGTGGTCGAGTTCAATCGCCACCCTCATTCTGAGGCGACGAGTTTCGCGATCTACCGGGTCTCGGGTGCGCGATTCAATCCCGCCGAACTCGCAGATGGCCGCAACCTTCTCGCGTGTGTGCGCGCCGATGAGCAGGTCGTGCGCCAGAGCGTTCACGTTGAGGGGGTCGCGGGCGGTGACTGGATCGTCGTGACGGCGCTCGATCGTCTGTGGAACGAGTCTGATCCCTCGAAGCCAACTCGCGCACGCTGACCGGAGCATCTATGCATCTGGATGAGGGTGCAGAAAACGGGCGCATCGCGTCGTTTTCTGCACCCTCGCCGTTTAGAGCGTGCGACGAAGGCGCGATTGTTCACTAGAGGTGGACGCGCACCTCGGCCCCGTCGCGGTACGCCGAAAACATCATGGGCGAGTTATGAGCGATGACCATTTCCCCGGTGGGCACCACTGCGATGAGGCCTCCGCTCGAGCCCTTTTCGGTGAGTGTCTCCTCGATGGTGGCCGCAACGGCGGAGGGAAGGTCGCAGCCCGCATACCTCATGCGTGCAGCAACGTCGTAGGCCACAACTCCGCGGAGGAAGGCCTCGCCCTCCCCCGTGCATGACAGCGCCGCGAGTCCATCGCGCGCGTACGTGCCCGCCCCGATCACGGGGGTGTCCCCGATCCGACCGACATCCTGCGCGCTGATTCCTCCGGTCGAGGTTGCGGCGGCGAGGTGGCCGTTCGCATCAAGGGCCACGGCTCCGACGGTGCCGTGCCTCGGGCCGCTCTCACTCTTGTCGAGCAGCCGTCGCAGCTGTGCGAGGCGCCGCTCGGTCACAAACCACTCGGGGTTTGCGACCTCGAGGCTCCACTCACCCACGAGCTGCGCTGGCGGATCGACGATCATGACGTGATCGGTGTGTTCCATGACGGCGCGCGCCGCACGCACCGGGCTCTTGGCATGCCGACTCGCGAGAACGGCCCCCGCGAGACCGCTTGCCCCGTCCATGACCGACGCGTCGAGTTCGGCACGGCCATCTTTCGCGAGCGCCGCGCCACGACCCGCGTTGAACAGCGGGTTCTCCTCGAGCGATTGCACAGCAGCGCAGCACGCCTCGAGGGCGCTTCCGCCGCCCGACAGTACCGCTTCACCGGCCGCGTGTGCCTCGCGCAAACCGCTCTCGTAATCGGCCTGTTCACCGAGCTCGAGAATGCGACCGCCGGCACCACCGTGGATCGCAAGTGCCCACGGCTCGGCGCTCGCCCGGTGAAGCGTAAGGGTGGCTGGTGGCTGGACGTTCTCCTCGCCGGCTGCGCGCGCGGCAGACACACTCGTGTTCATCGTCGCTCCTCCTCGAAACACTTACGGGTGGTGGTACTCCATCGTGTAATGCGCGATCCCAGCTTCGTAGAACTCGTCGCTCACGGTCACGTATCCGAGCGATTCGTACCAGTCTTTGAGGTAGGACTGTCCGTGGATCACGATCTTCTGGGTGCTCTCGCGCTCCTTGCACAGATTGATCGCCGCGGCCATGAGGGCGCCGCCATAGCCGCCACGGCGGGCACTCTTTGCGCACGCGAGGCGACCGATCCTCATGCATCCTTCACCGGGGAACACGCGGATCGTGCCGATCACATCGCCGTCTTTTTCCCACCACACGGTGATGGTGGAATCCTCGCGGTCGAGCCCGTCGAGCTCTTGCTCGCTCGAGACGCCCTGCTCGATGATGAACACGTCCTGGCGGAGTATGCACATCGAGTACACGATCTCGGGATCCATAAAGCTGAGGTGCGACGCCTTGAGGGTGGAACCGTCGGGCCTTTCGGCGAGCACGCGCAGATCAAACTTGGGGTGTGGGGTCATCTCATTCACCCTCCGGAGTGTACGCCCAGCCGGCTGCACTGTTCAGGTCCGTCCACCCGGCCTTGCGAACGCGGCGCCTTTGGCAGCGGGGACACCAGTACAGGGCGCGCCCGGCAAGGTCGGCATCGCGAATGCTCGCCTCGCACAGGCGGCACGGGAACCCCTGACGGTGATACACGTAAAACGACTCCTCGCGAGGAACACTCGCGGGGTCATCATCCCCGTTTTGGTACACGGGAACCGTGCGTTCGTTGAGCTCGCGGTGAATCTTCCGATGCTCGGGCTGCGTCGTGACGATGCGGCCCGTCCGCTCGCCGTACGCCATGAGAGGCACGAGATCCTCCCACAGCGCCTCGATCAGCGGTGTCGTAAGTTCGTTGCCGGGCACGTAAGGGTCGAGCCGCGCGCGAAACAGCAGTTCGGCGCGGTAGATGTTGCCGATGCCCGCGCATACGCGCTGGTCCATGAGGAGCTGACCGATGCTCTGGCGTGATTTCTTGATGCGCCGCACGAACTCACGCGGATCGGCGTCCGAGCGCAGCGGGTCAGGCCCGAGACGTTCGAGCACCGCTTCCCGCTCGGCCTCGTCGATCACGCGGCACTGGTTGGGACCGGTCAGGTCAGCAAGCCCCTCTGCTCCGCGAATGCGGAGCCTGACGTTGACCCCGGGCACAATCGAAGCCCAGGAGCCGTCGGATGTCACCTCAAGTCCCTTGCGGGGCGCACCAATCGCGCGCACTTGATGGAAGCGCTCACTGCCCGCGAATGTCCACGAGCCGTACAACCCCAAGTGAATATGGATGAACCGAAGCGGTTCGGTGTCCTCGTGCGGAGCGAAGCCCATGAAGAGGTGCTTGCCCGCCGCCTCGGCTCGCGCCATGACCCAGCCGTCGAGTTCCGTGGCTCCCGCCTCAAACCGGCCCTGCGGCGACGAAAGCCGCACCCGGGTGTTTCCGAATGCGGCGTTCATCGCGCGTGCGAGCCGGTGAATCGTATGCCCCTCGGGCATCGCTCACCGCCCTTTCGTTAGCGCTCCTGGTACGTGCCAGTCTTCTCGTATTCGGCGATCTTGCCGATGCGTCGCACGTGACGCTCGTCGCCGGAGAATGGTTCGTTCACGAACGTCTCGATAAGGGCGATGAGCTCCTCCTCGCTGTGTTGGCGCGCACCGACCGCGATCACGTTCGCGTCGTTGTGTTCACGCGCAAGCTTCGCTGTCGCCTTATTCCACACGAGTGCCGCACGCACGCCCTGAACCTTGTTCGCGGCGATCTGCTCCCCGTTTCCGGAGCCACCGATCACGATTCCAAGGCTTCCGGGGTCCGCGACGACCGCCTCACCGCAGTCCGAACAAAACGGCGGGTAGTCGTCGAGTGGATCCACCTCGAACGCGCCGTGGTCGATCACCTCGTGTCCCTTACTCTCGAAGACGGAGATGAGCCGGTTCTTGAGGTCATAGCCGGCGTGGTCAGTGGCGATGTGGAGGCGCATGAGCAGCCCTTTCTTCTGGAATCGAAATTGAGGAGGCGTCAGGAAAAGTCGAGGCCGCCGGTGCGGGCCCGCTTGAGCTCGGCGAAGCCGCGCACGGTCGACATTGCTGCGAGACCATCAAGCAAGGCGCCCGCCTCTTCGCCGCGAGGCGCACGGGTAAGCACGGGGCCGAAGTACGCGGTTCCGGAACCGAAGGAGATCACGGGCGTCCCCACGTCGTCGCCCACCATCTTCTGCACCTTCGCTTGTTCCTCTCGCAGCTCACCCTCGTAGGTGCGGCCCTCCCAATGCTCGAGGTACGAGGCATCGATTCCGGCTTCCTCGAGCGATTCGCGTGCAACCTCGAGGTAGTCATCCTTGCGGTCCTGCACGTGGAAGCGCTCGCCCCACGCGGTGTAGAGCTTCGAGAAGGCCTCCTGACCGAGCTCACGCTGCACGGCCATGAAGAGGTGTGCGGGGCTCAGGGTCTGGTCAATGAGGGCGCGGTAGTTCGGGTCGAGATCGCGGCCCTCGTTGAGCACATACAGCGACATGATCGAGAAGCGTGGAGTGAACTCAGGCCGCTCCTTCACGGCGTTGAGCAGCCAGCGGCTCGTCACCCACGCGTACGGGCACGTGGGGTCGATGTAGAGAAGGACTTCGCGATTCGTGGTGCTCACGCGGTACTCCTTTCGTAGCGGATCAATACCGGCCCATTGTGTCAGACGCCACCGTCCGTTTTCCGAGAAGCCGTTGCGGAACCTCGCGTTTCTTCGTTGACTTTAACGGATGAGCGAAAAGCCCATGAGCACTACAAATACCCGTGCTCGCACAAGAGACAAGCGCCATGCTTCGGAGGCCCACCTCAGCCGAACCGAACTTCGTGAGCGCTCGGTGATGCGCGCAATGGTGCGCCGCAATGCGCGCCCACTCACGTGGTTCATGGTGCTCGCGATGGCGAGCGAAGCGATCAACATGTTCATCCCCATCGGGATCGGCCTCGTGATCGACCACGGCATCTTTAAAGCCAATCTTTGGCTCACCGCGGGCGGTGCCGCGGGTCTCGCAGGACTCCTGCTTCTCTCCAACTGGTGCTGGGCGCGATTTTTCGAACCGATCATGGAGATCCGAGCGCGCGAGCAGCACAATCTGCGCCTCGCCGTCACCGCGGCTGCCCTCGACCCCGCGTCCCGACAGATCGATCGCCCCGCAGGGGAAATCCTTTCAATCGCGACCTCGGATGCTGATCGCGCTCCCGATGTCTTCGACATGATGACGTGGGCCGTGCCCGCGTCGATCGCCGTCGTGGGGGCAGGTGTGTGGCTCACGGTCATGAATCCCCTCGTGGGGCTCATCGTTTTTGCGAGCCTCGCCCTGCAGGTGGTGATCTTGCGAGTCGTCACGCCGATTCTCTCCGAAAAGTACGACAACCAGCAGTCACGCGCTGCCGACGCCGCTTCGACCGCAACGGATCTCGTGCACGGCCTTCGCGTACTTCAGGGGCTGGGGGTGCAAACCCGCGCGCGCTCGACTTACCGGGCGCGCTCACGCATCGCACTCGACGCTGCCCTCACGAACGCGCGTTTCTCGGGCCTTTCCGACGGCCTGATGCTCTTTACCTCTTCGATCATGATTGCCGCGGTCGTCGTCGCCTCGGGTACGCTCACGCTCGAGGGCGCGATGTCGGTAGGCGTGTTCATCTCGATTGCGGGTCTCGTGCGTAATCTTTCGGGCATGATGGCGGGGCTCGCGGGCGTTCCCGTGTGGTGGGCGAGCTTCTCGACCTCGGCGCGCCGCATCCGCCACCTCCTGAGCGAAATGGGGCGAAGCATCACCGAGCCCGCGCTCAATTCTCTCGTCAGGGCCGGCTCGCCCGAGGCCCTTTCGGCACGCACGGAGCCCACTGCTCCCCCACGTCTTCCGGGCCTCGGGGAGATTTCCACCCCTCTTCTCGGCACCGTGCGCGATTCTCAGATCGTCGCACTCGTTCCCGAATCCGCTTCCGACGCCCGCCTCGCCCTCATCGAACTTTCTTCGCTCGACATTCCGCGCGAAAGCCTCCTTATCGAGCCGCACGCGGTCGACCTTTTCGATGGCACGCTGCGCGAGCAACTCGACACAAAGCGCCCCGCTCCAGACGCTTCACCCGACACAACGAACGATCCCGATACCTGGGCGCACGCGGCTCTCAAATCCGCAGGCGCAGATGATCTTTTGAGGATCCTGCCCGAGGGGCTCGACACGCGCATCCTTGACCGCGGCGCGAACCTCTCTGGTGGCCAGCGCCAGCGCCTGGCTCTCGCACGCGCACTCGCGGCGGATGTTCCCGTGCTTGTGCTCAACGACCCGACGACCGCGGTCGACGCCGTGACGGAATACAAAATCGCCCAAGGGGTGCGCGAGGCGCGCAAGGTCGAGGACCGCATCACGGTGCTCATCGCGAAGGCTCCGGCGCTTCTAGATCAGGCCGACCGCGTACTCTTCGTGCGAGGCGGCGAGGTAAGCGCCGAAGGCCCCCACCACGAGCTCATGCACGCCGAGGCATACCGGAAGGTGGTGCAACGATGAGCGAAAACGCCACTCGTACGGCAAATAGCGCGAGCGAGGCAGAACGCGACCTGATTGCGTCGATGGAGGCCGAGGGCGACGTTGCGCGCCAGCTTTCACGGCACGCCGAGCTACTCCCGATCGCATCCTTCGGTGAGACCGGCCGATTCGTACTCGGCCGGCTTCGCGACTTCACTCCTCTCGCCCTCGGAATGCTTGCGGCAACCATCATGGCCGCGCTTGCAGGTGCGCTCGGCCCGTACTTCATGGGGCGCGCGGTAGACGTGGTCACGGCCGGAGGAACTACCCAGGCGCTCTGGACCATCGCCGGGATGATCGTCGCAGCGGGCGCCGTACAAGCGCTCGCCTCGGCTCTTTCACGCGCCCTCATCTCGGGACTCGGCCAGCGCCTCCTTGCGGGAATGCGCGAGGACGTCATCGACCGCGCCCTCGATCTACCCACGCAAACGATGGAGCAGGCGGGCATCGGCGACGCACTCTCGAGAGTCGCCGACGACGTCGACGTCACCGCAAAGGCCGTCAACAACATCGTGCCGTGGCTCGTCACGGTGATCTTCCAGATCACGGTGACGTTCATCGCGCTCGTCGTGATCAGCCCGTGGCTGCTCATTCTGGTTGTCGCGATCATTCCCTTTTACGTATGGGCACTGCGCTTTTACCTTCCGCGCACGAACCGCATCTACCGCGTCGAACGCATCGCGAAAGGCGCCCGCGCACAGGGACTGCTCGCGGCGATCAATGGTGCGCCGACCGTGCACGCCTACGGCATCGAAGAGCGCGAGACGCGGCACGTTGGCTCGCTGAGCGCCGCCGCCTACGCGCTCGTGCTGAGGATCTTCCGCCTCATCGTGCAAGTCGTGTGGATCATGATGATCCCCGAAACTCTCGCCGTCATTCTTGTGCTGCTCATCGGGTACGCGACCGTTCAGGCAGGGCTCATGCCGGTGGGGCTCGTGGCCTCAGCGTGCATCTATATCGTGACGCTTTTTTGGCCCCTTCAGTCGCTCATCTTCTCCCTTGACGACGTTCAGTCAGCCGCGGCGAGCCTTACGCGCATGGTGGGGGTCATCACCTCGATCGACCCCGCCGCTTCGCCTGGAGAGGAAACACCCGTGGATGGGTCGATTCGAATCGAAGGCGTCTCGCACGCCTATAGCGATAACGGTCGCATTGTGCTCGCGCCGATCGACCTGACGATTCCGGAAGGCGAGACGGTCGCACTCGTTGGAGCATCCGGTGCGGGCAAATCGACCCTCGCGTCGATCCTTGCGGGAACGCTCACCCCGCGCTGGGGTCGCGTGTTCCACGGCGGCGCCGATCTCGCACACGCCAACCTCGAAGCCGTGCGCTCGCACGCGTCAATCGTGTCGCAGGACGTGCACGTGTTCCACGGAACGCTCCGTGAGGATCTGAGCCTTGCGATCGACGAAGCAAGCGATGACGAGCTGTGGGACGCCCTCGCGCGCGTCAGCGCGGAGGAATGGGCACGACTCCTCCCCAAAGGTCTCGATACCGAGGTCGGGGAGAAAGGCGCGAAACTTTCTGCTGAACAGGGCCAACAGCTCGCGCTCGCACGCATCGTGCTCCAAGACCCGGCGATCCTCATCATGGATGAGGCGACGGCCGATGAAGGCAGTTCAGGCGCGCGAGTGCTCGAACGTGCGGCCCTCGAGGTTGCGCGCGGGCGCACGACGGTCATCGTCGCGCACCGCCTCTCTCAGGCGAGGGAAGCCGACCGGATTTTTGTCATGGACGATGGCAAGGTCGTGGAATCGGGAAGCCACGACGAGCTCGTGGCGCTCGACGGACGGTACGCCGAGCTGTGGAGCGCCTGGTCACGCTAAGGACGCTCCACATTTCAAGGCTGAGACCACCCTCCACCTCATCGTCGGCTTCTGGCGTTCTTTGACGCACCGTGAAGGACGGCACTCGCGTAAGTCGCCCGCGCTCCGGTAGGCTCGGGGCATACTCGTTCCCCTCCCGGGGCACATATGACTTCGCGAAAACGGCCCGCCGTGGAGCATCCGGGAGGCTTATGGGCCACGGAAGAGTCATGAATACCCAGAAGCGTTGGTCCGCTGGGGACCACGTGACCTGGACGTACTACACGCACGCGCACGAGACCATCACCGTGCGACCGGGAACCGTCGTCATTGATGATGACCGCGGGATTGTCGTGTGGATCGCACCGGGCACGGAGGTTCTCCTCCCCGTTCTTGAATCGGGCGCGCCACTCAGGCGCGCCGGCGACGAAGGCATGTTCACCGCCCCCCGCACCCAATCGAAACAGCTGTGGACAGGCAACGGCATCCTCATGATCGGTCTGCCCGATAAGCCGTATTCCGTGTGGCTGTTCTATAAAGACGACGGCACGCTTGGCTGCTACTACGTCAATCTTGAGACTCCGCTCGAGCGCACCGAGGAAGGCGTTCGCACGCGCGATCTCGTTCTCGACCTCGTCGTGCTCCCCCGCCACGACTACCACTACAAGGATGAGGACGAACTCGAGGGCGCCGAGCGGATCGGCTACTTCAGCCCCGAAATGGCTGAACAGATCCGGGCATGGGGTCGCGAGGCCGAACGTGACATTGAGGCGTGGGGATATCCCTTCAACGCCGGCTTCGAGTATTTCTTCCCCAATCCAACTTGGGGTCTTCCGAAGCTTCCCGAGCACTATTCGTGGGACATGGACCTCACACGCGCGCGGCGCCGCTAGCCCTCGCACCCCACCGGCCCAGTAGTATGTTTCTACCCCGGGCGTAACCGCGTCCGCGTTTACCGCGCAAGGATGCGCACTTTCCCCTTGGAGTGATACGTCTTGATGAAATTCTTCCAACGGCTCGGCAGGTCACTCATGCTGCCGGTCGCCGTCCTCCCTGTTGCCTCGATTTTCTCGGGCCTCGGCTACTGGATCGCTGGCGCGACCGGAGACCCGAACAACATCATCGGAGCATTCCTCGCGGCAGCGGGTGGCGCGCTGATCGATAACATCCCGCTCCTATTCGCGATCGGTGTCGCGATCGGCATGCCGAAGAAGGCCGACGGCGTCGCAGCGCTCGCGGGCCTTACCTCGTGGCTCACGGTCACCAGTCTCCTCAAACCAGAGACGATCATGAAATTCCAGGGCCTGAGCGATGTTGCGCAGGTCGACCCCGCATTCAGCAAGGTCAATAACGTTTTTGTGGCCCTCATCTGCGGCCTCATCGCAGCGTGGAGCTTCGAAAAATTCAAGGACACGGAGCTTCCTGACTTCCTCGCGTTCTTCTCGGGTAAGCGCTCGGTTGCGATCATCTCGGCCCTCCTCTCTCTCGTCGCCGCACTCGTGCTCATGTTTGTGTGGCCGCTCGTCTTCGGTGGCCTCGTGGCCTTTGGCGAGTGGATGCTCACGCTCGGCCCGGTCGGAGCCGGGCTTTACGGCTTCTTCAACCGCCTGCTCATCCCGCTCGGCCTGCACCACGCTCTCAACGCCGTGTTCTGGTTCGATATCGCGGGCGTGAATGACCTCAACAACTTCCTCGCAGGCCAAGGCACTCGCGGCGTGACCGGCCAGTACATGACCGGGTTCTTCCCCGTCATGATGATGGGCCTTCCCGGTGCTGCCCTCGCGATGTATGTGACGTCCAAGCCTGAGAAGAAGAAAGCCACGGGCGGCATCCTGATCGGTGCAGCGTTCGCGGCGTTCCTCGTCGGCATCACGGAACCGCTCGAATTCCTCTTCATGTTCCTCGCTCCGGGCCTTTACCTGATCCACGCGATCTTCATGGGGATCTCGATGGGCGTCACTGCCGCCCTTCCCGTCCGCTCGGGCTTCGGCTTCTCAGGTGGCTTCATCGACCTGGTCCTCCAGTGGGTCAACCCGCTCGCGATGAACCCGTGGGCCATCTTCGTGATGGGCGCGTTCTGGTTCGTGGTCTACTTCCTCGTGTTCCGTTTCGTGATTCTCAAGTGGAATCTCAAGACCCCCGGTCGCGGCGCAGACGAAGATGATGACGAGGCGAGCGATTCCACGGCCACCGGCGCCGACAAGTACATCCTCACCGCCGACCGGTTTATCGAGGCCCTCGGTGGCAAGGGCAACATCGACGAGGTCGAGAACTGCGCTACGCGCCTTCGCCTGAGCCTCAACGACGTGTCTCTCGCCGACGAGCAGGCTCTCAAGGCCGCGGGCGCGACCGGCGTCATGAAGCCCGGTGGCAACCTCTACCAGGTGATCTACGGACTCAACGTCCAGTTCGTGAAGGACGCGATGGACGGCCTCATGGATGGTTCGATCGAGCCTCCCGCGCGCGCTGAGGTCGAGAGCAATGCTGCTGCGGCAACCGTCGGAGGCTCCGAGGGCTCCACTGCCGCTCCTGCCGCCACTGCCGTCGCCGAAAAGACCGAGTACGCGCTCGTGCGCATGCGCCAGCCACTTCAGGGAACGATCGTCCAGCTCGAGAATGTTCCCGATTCAACGTTCGCCGACCGGCTCCTCGGTGGCGGCGTCGCGATCGACCCGAGCGGCAGCCAGGTCGTGGCTCCCGCCGCTGGCGTGGTATCGCAGGCTTTCCCGACGGGGCACGCCGTGGCGCTCACGCTCGACGACGGCGCCGAGGTCCTCATCCACGTGGGCCTCGATACCGTGAAGATGAACGGTGAGGGCTTCACCGTGCACGTCAAGAACGGCGATCGCGTCACCGCGGGCCAGCCTCTTGTGGACTTTGACCGCTCGGCGATCGAAGCTGCGGGATACAAGGCGATCACGCCCGTCGTGATCCTCGGTCACGCGGATTCGCGCATCGAGTTCGTCTAAGACTGCGCCTTCTCACACCGCTCTCCCCGCCCGAGTTCGTCTCGGAAGCGGGGAGAGCGTCGTTAACGAACGATTTCGCGGTGACCCGCATCGATGCGACGCGTCCACCCCTTCTTGTCGAGATGCTCGAGAAGCGGAATCACGGTGCGTCGCGTGGTACCGAGCGCGCGGCGCGCTTCCGAGGTGGTGAACGGCTGCGGGAGGGCCGCGAGCTCGCGCATTGCCAGCGCGGGCGCGGTGGGCAGTAGAACGAGGTTGTCCGACGGCTGCCCAATTCTCAAGAGCCGCCCCTGTTTCGCTGCAGCGGCCAGCTCTTTCGCGCTAAGTCCGAGCGCAGCCAATTCGCCAAGCTCCGGGGCGTTGAACGGGTCTTTCTTGAGCTTTGCCTCGAGCGCGGCAACGCTCGCTTCGGCCTCGCCGAGGCCCACCTGTACCGAGGGGTCAACGATGAGGCCGTCGCGCTCGACACACGCGGCTTGACGCACGATCATCGGCAAAAGCTCGAGGGCGGGAAGCTCGAGGGCTTCGCTCACCTCTTTGCGGGAGAGCCCCGGGCGGAGCGGGTTCACCTTCGCGGCCGCGCCCACGCGTTCGGCGAGTGCTTTCGCGCGGTGCTCGAGGAATGGTGCGCTCACGAGCCAGCCGCCGTCGGACACGATCCCCTCGAGCTCTCCCTCCACCTCGAAGCCCATTTTTCTTAGATCGCTCGAGCGCATGGCCCCGCGCCGCTCGATCTCGCGCCTCGCGTCGCCGTGCTCGCTCATGTGCTCGAGCTCGGTTTCACGGGCGCTCCCGGCCCCTCTCCTCCGCAACTCTGGCGGGTCGACGTCGAGCACCCGCACTCCGCCGAGCACGGCTCTCTCCCCCGTACCGCGCATGACCAGGCGATCCCCGATCACGAGCGGGAGAGGCAGGTCAAAGGTGAGCCGGGCGTGGTCGGCACCAAGGGGCCGCACGCGCGCGGTCACGGCTGCGCTTCCCACGTGGATCGTGGTCTCGCGCGGCACGTCCTCGAGGCTGTCGCCGCTCACGCTGCGCACGTCCACGACGCGTGTGAGGTGGAAGGCCCCGGGTGTGAGGAGCACGTCGCCTCGGTGGATGTCGCTCGCGGGTATCTGGCGAAGGTTGAGGGCGGCACGGCTCACGGGTTCCACCACATCTTCGCGCGTGCCTCGCGACTGCACGCCGCGCACGCTCACTTCTCGCGGCTCGCTCTCGCCGTGGCGGGTGCTCACGAGCTCAAGTTCATCGTCCACGCGCACGCTCCCGGCCCCAAGGGTTCCCGTCACGACCGTGCCTGCTCCGTCGATCGTGAAGGACCGATCAATCCACAGTCGCACGTTGTCGTGCGGCGAGGGTGTTCCGACGGTTGCCACGAGTTCATCGAGCTCGTGCCGTAGTTCGTCGATGCCTTCACCAGTAATGCCCGAGACACCGCATGCCGGTGCATCAGCAAGGCCTGTGTCGGCGAGTTCGCGCCGTGCTTCGGCAATCACGGTAGTGACGCGTTCGGGGGCGCGATCGGAGCGCGTCACGACGATGATGCCGTGGGAAATACCGAGGGCCTTGACGGCGTCGCGGTGGTCGCTCGACTGCGCGCTCCAGCCCTCATCTGCGGCAACGACGAAGAGCACAATGGGCACGGGCCCGAGTCCCGCGAGCATATTGCCGATGAAACGTTCGTGACCCGGAACATCCACGAAGCTCACTTCTCGCCCGGAGGGAAGCGCACACCACGCGAAGCCCAGGTCGATGGTGAGACCGCGGCGTTGCTCTTCTTCCCAGCGGTCTGTTTCAATGCCGGTGAGCGCGCGGATCAGTGTGCTTTTGCCGTGGTCGACGTGTCCGGCTGTTGCGATGACGTGCATGGCATCCTTCCTAGCGCGTGAGGAGCGCAGCAATCGCGCTCGCGAGGGAGTCGTCCTCCGATTCGGGAATGCAGCGCAGGTCCACGAGGCATACGCCATCGCGCGTTGTCGCAACGACCGGCTGCTCGAGGCTGCGAAGCTCAGTCGCGAGGCGCTCTGGAACGCTGAGCGCCCACCCGGGGATGGGGACTTCGGCGCCGCCCCCTCCGCCCACGCGGCCATCGTGCGGCACAACCTCGCACGGCTCGTTCGTACGTTCGCTAACGACGTCCGCGAGTCTTTCCGTGCGGGCTTTGAGCGCGTCGGGGTCGGTGTGAAGCGCTTCAAGCACGGGCGGCGTGGGTCCTCCGACGGTAGCCTCGAGCGCGGCGAGCAGGAGTTTATCGGCGCGCATCGCCCGCGCGAGGGGGTGGCGAGCCACGCGCTCAACCCACTCTTTCTTTCCAAGGATGAGCCCCGCTTGTGGGCCTCCCACGAGTTTATCGCCGCTCGCGAGGACGAGATCAGCGCCTTGTTCAAGGGCCTCGGTGAGGGTCGGTTCGTCCGGTAGCAGCGGCTCCGGGGAAAAGAGCCCCGAACCGATGTCGACGATGAGCGGGAGATCGTGGGCGTGCGCGAGATCGGCGAGTTCAGCGATGCCAACAGCGCTTGTGAAGCCTTTGATGACGTAGTTGCTCGCGTGGATCTTGAGGAGCGCCGCCGTGTTTTCTCCGAGAGCCTTTTCGTAGTCGGCAAGATGCGTGCGATTCGTCGTGCCGACCTCGTGGATCACGGGGCCCGTCGACTCGATGAGCTCGGTGAGGCGAAATCCCGCGCCGATCTCGATCATCTCACCGCGGCTCAGGACAATCTCGCGCCGCTTGCCCGATCCCGGACCGGCGAGGGCCGTCGCGATGAGCGAGAGCGCCGCAGCGCCATTGTTGACCGCAAGCGCGTCCTGCGCTGCAGGGCACGCCTTGAGGAGCGCCTCGCGCGTCGAAACGCCGCGCTTCCCGCGAAGGCCCGTTGCCAGATCGAACTCGACATCAACGTAGCCCGCAGCGGCTTCCAAGGCGTTGATCGCCTGAGGTGAAAGAGGGGCACGCCCAAGATTGGTGTGGACGATGACTCCCGTTGCGTTGAGCACGGGCGTGAACGCGCACGCGTGCACGCTCTCGAGCGCGGCGATCACCGCGCCCTCGACCTCTTCCGGCGCGATTGCCCCCGCCCGGGCACGACTCTGCATGTCACGCACAACATCGCGTACGCGCTCTTCCCCAAGGCGTTGCTTCGCTCGTTCGACCTCATCGAGCGCGAGTAAAGCATCGGTCCGTGGGATCCGCCGTCGTGGATCGTCGCCTGCTACCGGGGACGCCGTTCGTGACATGTCGCGGGGCACCTTCGCTCAAAACTCGGGATCGCGGTGGCGTGGCAGGCGTCGGACCAAAACTCCACGTGCCACGCGCGCCCCGCCCACAAAGGCGAGGCGCGAAAGCTTGGCGGAGGCGGACGGGAATCGAACCCGCCATACCGAGCTACTCGATATCACCGGTTTTGAAGACCGGGGCGCCCACCAGGACACGTACGCCTCCAAGCACGAATTTACCAGTGAAAATGCCTAGAGTGGAATGCATGACCATCGACGACGATACCCAGGCCACAGAAACACCAGACTTCAGCAACTACCCACGCCTCACCACGATGGCGCATGGCGGCGGTTGCGCGTGCAAAATCCCACCGGGCGAGCTCGAGGATGCCGTGAAGGCACTCACCGGTCAGAAATTCGACTCGGTGATCGTGGGGCTCGACGACGGCGATGATGCCGCCGCGGTTAAGGTGCGTGGCGACCTCGCGGTGCTGTCGACTGCGGATTTCTTCACGCCCGTCGTCGATGACCCTTACGACTGGGGCCGCATCGCTGCGGCGAACGCCCTTTCAGATATTTACGCGATGGGCGGCGAGCCGGTTGTCGCGATCAACCTCGTGGGATGGCCGCGCGAAAAACTCCCCATGGAGATGCTTTCGGAGGTGCTGCGCGGGGGCCTCGACGTAGGGCGCGAGGCTGGCGTTCCCGTGATCGGGGGTCACAGCGTCGATGACCCCGAACCGAAGTACGGCCAGGCGGTCACGGGCATCGCGAAGCCCGACGCCCTCCTGCGCAACGATGCAGCCGAGGTTGGCCTGCCGCTTACGCTTACGAAACCGATCGGCGTGGGTCTTTTGAACAACCGCCACAAGGCCACCGGCTCGAGCATCGACGAAGCCGTGAAATGGATGACGACGCTCAACGCCGAAGCCTCTCGGAAGGCACTTGCAGCCGGCGCCAAGGCCGCAACCGACGTGACCGGATTCGGCCTGCTCGGCCATTTGCACAAAATGGCGCGCGCCTCGGGCGTGAGCGCCGTTCTCGAGCGCGCGGCCGTGCCGGCGATGGGCGATGCTCTCGACGCGCTTGCGGGGGGCTTCATCTCCGGCGGCACTCGACGCAACCTCGACTGGGTGCGCCCCTCACTTCGTGCAGGAGCGGGCATCACGGAAGAGGATCTGCTGTTCCTCGCCGACGCGCAAACCTCGGGCGGCCTTCTCGTCGTGGGAGAGATCCCCGGGTACCCGGTCATCGGTGAGATCGTGGCCGCGAGCGACGACGCGCCCGCAGGCAGCGTCCAGGTCCGCTAGGCGCCGTCGGAAGAAGCTGAGCGAAAGGCCCGCACCGTGTACGAGTCCGCCCTCGATCTTCCGTGAATTGCATAGGGGTTACGGGGGTTTGAGCTGCCGCGACTCGATCTAAGCCGATGCGGCTCACGAAAAAGTGGGGGCTATGGCACTTGGCCATAACCCCCACAACTTCTATGGAATCCAGAGGACGCTAGTCGGTCTCGGGACCCGTCACGATCGAATCGTCCACGATGCCGTGCTTACGGCGACGCTCGAGGCGTTCCTTCTGCGGGATCACCGTGTACTTGGGGTCGCGCGCCGACTGGAAGCCCGCGTCGAGGATGCCGAAACGTGTAAACGCGCTTGCCGCGGCAAGGCACGCGCCCGAGGCGATAGCAATCGCGCGATGCTTCTTCGCAAACAGGCCCGTGACGGCGCCCGCGATGAGAAGCTTCTCGGCGATGTGCATCTTCTTGCCACCATCGCCGATTTCCAGCGGCTCGGCTTCGAGTGGGTGCATTTCCTTCTTCATCGCGCGCAGTGAGAGCATATCGCCCGCAACGCCCGCGAGTGCGAGGCGCTGAACGGGACCGATCTCGTCAAGCGGGGTCGACAGCATCGCCGTGCCCGAAGCGGCCAGGGTCGCCGAGGATGCAAACAGGAACGGAAGCGAGAACTTTCCGCCATTCCAGGCGGGAAGCGCCGAGTCACCGAGCAGCACCGCGGTGTACACCGCGAGCGGAGCACCCGTCGCCGCCTGGCCCCACGCCGCAGGCTTCTCGAAAGCGCGCGCAACCTTGCGAAGCGGACCGAGGGGGAGCTTCTCCCCCGTCATACGGTCAAACTCATTCGCAAATGTCACACCCGCGTTCACGCCGTACGCCGAAATGATCCACGTACCGAGGTTCATGGGGCTCGTCGGCTTGAACGTGCGCATCATGTTCAAGAAGCGCTCTGGTCGACCGAGGTCCTCGATGAGGCTGACGGTGCCGATGCCGAGCGCGACGATCGAGCCAACGCGCGCGTTACGGCGCAGCGTCTCACGCCCGGTCGCCCCCGCGGCAAGCGCGATGAGGCCCGAGGAACCGGCGACACCACCAAGGAAGAGGTACACGCCGATCGGGTACTCCCACGGCGGCGCCTTGACGATCTGACGACCGTAGTAGCTCGTGAACTGGACGTCCTCGACCATCGAGACTTCGCCCATACGGTTCTGACCGCGCTTACGGGCGCCGTCATACTTGGTTGCTTCAGGCCGACGCTTGCGGCGCATCGGCTGCGGCGGGCGGTAGCTATCGAACTCGTTCTGGCTCATTTCCTCTTACCTCCCACAAACATGAGGGCGGTCGTTGCGATCATTGCACCGGCTGCGAGGGCTGCGCGACCATACATCTTCGGCAGGTCCATCGTGCCCACGCGCGGGTCCGGCGGAAGACCGTAAACCTCCGGTTCGTCGAGGAGAAGGAAGACGGAGCCGAGACCACCCACGCCGTCGTTCGAGTTTGCGCCGTAGAGGCGGGCTTCGGTCATGCCCTCCTCATGGAGCTTCTTCACGCGTTCCTTGGCCTTCGCGACCATGTCTTCGCGATCACCGAACTTGATCGACGTCGTGGGGCAGGTTTGGGCACACGCGGGCTGCTGACCGTCTTTGAGGCGGTCGTAGCACAGCGTGCACTTGTTGGCCGTGCCCTTATTCGGGATGTCCTGTTCGAGGTGAGGGCGGTCGTCGCGGTCGGTCTTCGGTGACACGGTGCCGTCGTCGCGGCGCTCGATCACACCGAACGGGCACGTGTACACACACGTACCGCAGCCGTTGCAGACGTCTGCCTGCACAACGACGGTGCCAAATTCCGTGCGGAATAGCGCGCCCGTGGGACATGCATCGAGGCAGCCCGCGCGCGTGCAGTGCTTGCACACGTCCGACGCCATGAGCCAACGGAATTCGTCCGTGTGCTTTGGCTGCTGCTCACTCGGCGGCTTCTTGCCGATCTTCGGCATGCCAAGGTTCACGAGCTGGCGACCCGACTCGCGGGCCTGCTCGATGCGCTTTTCGGACTGCTCGATAAAGGCCACGTGACGCCAGGTGTTCGCACCGAGCGAGCCCGTGTTGTCGAACGACGAGCCGAGCAGCTCGAAGTTGCCGTCTTGGGGATTGCGGTTCCATTCCTTACACGCGACCTCGCAGGCCTTGCAGCCAATGCAGATCGACGTGTCGGTGAAGAACCCCTTACGGTCGTGCGTGTGCTCCCACCCCGAAACGGAGATGGGGTCAGCGGTCGTGTTGAGAAGACTCATCACACACCTCCATTCTCATCGTGGGACGCTTGCGAGTTGTCATTAACCATGCTCGTGCGGCCGGTCTCGCCGTCTTGGCCGTTGGACCCGGTTTCCGTGTCCTCGTCGACCTTGTCGGCGCGGCGCTGAGCTTCCTTCGAGCCGGGCTTCGATGCGGCGATTCCCGTGAAGCCCGGGCTGTTCGAGCCGCGGGTCGTCTCTTCGGCGACCTTCGCATCCTGCTCGGGGCTCGTCTCTTCGATGCCCGCGTCTTTCGCCGGAACCGTGACGCGCTGCATGCCCGTGTCGAGGGTGATACCAGCCTCGCGCTGGTACTTCTCCACGAGGTCCACGAGCTCGGGGCCACGCGGCCTGCGACCCGGAATCATCGCCACCGAGGAGTACTTCGAATCCTGGATGCCGGTGTTCGGGTCCATCGTGATACCGAGCAGGTCGTTCGCGCCGTCACCCGTGATGATCGCGTCTTCGCCCACACCCCAGTGGTACGGCAAACCAATCTGATGCACGGTGTGGCCGTTCACGTTGAGCGGCTTGAAACGCTTCGTCACAAGTACTCGCGCTTCGATCGCGGCACGCGGCGAGATGAGGGTTGCCCACTCACCGTTCTTCACACCCACCTCTTCGGCGAGCTCCGGCGAGACCTCCGCGAACATCTCCGGCTGAAGCTCGGCGAGGTACGGAAGCCAGCGGCTCATGCCGCCCGCCGTGTGGTGCTCGGTGAGGCGGTACGTCGTGAACACGTATGGGTACACCTCTTGCAGAGGCTCACCGTAACCGGGCGCGGTGAGGTTCTCTTCGCGAGGCATGACCACGCGAGTCGGCTGGTTCTGCTGCGGGTACATGATGTTCGGCAGCTTCGATTCCACGGGCTCGTAGTGAGTCGGGATCGGGCCATCGATCATGCCCTTCGGTGCGAACAGCCAGCCCTTACCGTCGGGCTGCATGATGAACGCGTCATCGCCGGCAAGCGCCGCGGGGCCACCCACGGTCGCATCGGGGCGTGCCTTCGGGTTGAGGCCCACGGGGAAGTCGGGGACGTCGTGACCGACCCACTTCTCCTGGTCTTCGTCCCACCAGATCCATGCCTTCTCCGGGCTCCAAGGCTTGCCCTCGGGGTCCGCGGAAGCGCGGTTGTAAAGGATCTTGCGGTTGGCCGGCCACACCCAGCCCCATTCCCTTTCGGTGTAGGGGCGGCCATCGGCGGGCTCGCGCACCGCCGCATGGTTGATGCCGTCGGCATACACACCGGCGTAGATCCAGCAGCCACCGGCGGTGGAACCGTCAGCCTTCATATCGACGAACTTCGCAAGGGGCTTGCCCTTGTTCTCACCCTCGGTGTAATACCCGTTGATCTCGCGGATCACGGCTTCGGCATCGACCTCGCCGTGTTCATCGAGCGGGTAGTCCCACGTCATGTCAAGCACGGGCCGATCGCGAGGATCGTCCGAATCCTTGAGGGCTTCGCGAATACGGTTGCCGAGATCGAAGAAGAACTGCAGCTCGCTTTCGGCATCGCCCGGCGGCGTGACCGCCTGGTGGCGCCACTGCACCATGCGCTGCGTTTGCGTGAACGAACCGGCCTTCTCAGTGTGGTTCGCGGCGGGCATGAAGAACACTTCGGTGTCGATGTCTTCGGTCTTCAACTCGCCCGTTTCGATCTCGGGACCGTTCTTCCAGAACGTGGCCGTTTCGATCATGTTGAAGTCGCGAACGACAAGCCACTTGAGGTGGCTCAGCGCCTTGCGGTGCAAGCGACCGTTCGAGCTCCCGACCGCGGGGTTCTGGCCGAGCACGAAGTAGCCGTCCACCTTGTCCTGGAGCATGAGCTGCAGGGTCTGGTAGGTACCGTGCGCACCGGTGAGTCGCGGCAGGTAGTCGAAGTGGAAGTTGTTCTCCTTAGTCGCGGACTCGCCCCACCACGCCTTGAGAAGGCTTGCGGTGAATTCCTCCGACTTCGCCCAGAAGCCCTTCTGCTTCTTTGTGCCCACCGAATCAAGGTAGGTCTCCCACGTGTCCGTCACGCCAGCCTTCGGCATCGGAAGGTAGCCGGGGAGGATGTGGAAGAGGGCCGGGATGTCGGTCGCGCCCTGAATGTTGGCGTGCCCGCGAAGCGCGAGAATGCCCGAACCGGGGCGGCCCACGTTGCCCATGAGCAGCTGGAGAATCGAGGCTGTGCGGATGAACTGCGCGCCGCCTGTGTGCTGGGTCCAGCCCACGGCGTAGCAGAACGCGGTCGTCTTGTCGCGACCCGAGTTCTTCACAATCGACTCGGCGATGTACGCGAAGTCTTCCTGGCTCACGCCACAAACCTTCTCCACAACCTCGGGGGTGTAGCGCTTGAAGTGGCGCTTGAGGATTTGGAAGACGGTACGCGGGTGCTGCAGGGTTTCGTCGCGAACGGGGAGGTTCTTCTCCTCGTCCATTTCGTACTGCCAGCTCGACGGGTCGTACGCGCCAGTCTCGGGATCGAAGCCCGAGAAGAAGCCATCGAGATCCTCGGGATCCTGATAGTCCTCACTGATGAGCGTCGAAGCGTTCGTGTAGTGCTTCACGTACTCCTCGAAGAACAGGTTGTTCTCGAGGACGTGGTTGATGAGAGCACCGAGCAGAACGATGTCGCCGCCTGCGCGGGTCGAAATGTACTTATCGGCAAGCGCCGAGGTGCGCGAGAAGCGCGGGTCGACGTGGATCACACGTGCGCCGCGAAGCTTCGCTTCAATAACCCACTGGAAAGCGACCGGGTGACACTCGGCCATGTTGGAGCCTTGGATGATGATGCAGTCCGCATTCGCGAGGTCCTGCACCGGCTGCGTGGCTCCGCCGCGCCCAAACGAGGATCCCAAACTGGGAACCGTGGCGCTGTGTCATATGCGGGCTTGGTTCTCGATCTGAATAGCACCCGTGGCGGTAAACAGCTTCTTGATGAGGTAGTTTTCCTCGTTATCGATGGTCGCGCCACCGAGCGAAGCGATACCGAGCGTGCGGCGCACGGGGCGGCCGTGTTCGTCGGTATCTTGCCAGTGCTTCTTGCGCGCCTCGAGGTAGCGCTCGGTAATCATCGACATAGCGGTCTCGCGATCAAGCTTGACCCACTCTTTCGACTTTGGAGCGCGGTAGAGGATGTCGGTCACGCGCCCGGGAGCGTTGACGAGCTGCTCGCTCGCGGAACCCTTCGGGCACAGGCGGCCACGCGAGATTGGCGAGTTGGGGTCGCCCTCGATCTGGATGACCTTGTTGTCTTTGACGTACACGCGCTGGCCGCAGCCAACGGCGCAGTAGGGGCACACGCTCTCAACGACCTTGTCGGCGGTTGTCGTACGCGCCTCGAGGTTCTGATAGGTGGGCGACTGGGAGGTGGGGCCGAGCCCCAGCACATCGCGAGACTTGGCCTGCCTCAGCACAGGCCAATTAAGAGGATTTAGTGATGCCATACGACAACCCTACCAGCGCCACGCGCAAAAGAAACCCTGGTCAGAAACGATCTTTAAGAAACTAAACCATTGCAAAAACTACTTCGGCGTCGGACTCCCTATCCCTCCGGGCGGCCGGGCACTACCCGCTCGCCCAGCCCTCACGTCCGTGCATTCACCCCACCCGCTCCCACCCTGCGATGCGAAGATGGAGGGGACCCGCACGCGATGCGGCCCCCTCAACCCTAGGAGAATTCGAGAATGACCTCTGAAAATCTCACCCGCGCCGAGGCGCAGGAACGCTCCTCGTTCCTCAGCACCTCCCATTACGACGTGAAGCTTGACCTCACCAAGGGCCCCAAGACATTCCTCACGGAATCCACCATCTACGTCAACGCCACCGAGGCTCGCGAAACCTTCGTCGACCTCATCGCTCCCGAAGTCCTCGAGATCACCCTCAACGGCGAGACCCTCGACAACCCCGGCGAACGTTTCGACGGCGCGCGCGTCCAGCTTCCCGCGCTCAAGGTCGGCGAGAACGTCATTACCATCCGCGCCAACGGCGCCTACATGAACACGGGCGAAGGCTTGCACCGCATGGTCGACCCGGTCGACAACGAGGTGTATCTCTACACCCAGTTCGAGGTGTCCGATGCCCGCCGCATGTACGCCAACTTCGAACAGCCCGACCTCAAGGCCACCTTCGCCTTCACGATCACCGCTCCCGCCCACTGGCGCGTCATTTCGATCGCCCCGAGCCCCGAGCCCGTCCCGGCCGGTGAGGATTCCGACGGTCAGCCGATCGCCACGTGGACTTTCGAAAAAACACCGAAGATCTCGACCTACCTGACGGCTCTCATCGCAGGCAAGTACGAGGGCTACGACGGCACGATCACCTCCCGCAACGGCCGCGAGATCCCCGCGGGTGTCTACGCGCGCGCGTCTCTCGCCCCGTACCTCGATGGCGAGTACATCGTTTCGATCGCCCAGCAGGGCTTTGAGTTCTACGAGAATCTCTTCGATTACGACTACCCGTTCCCGACCTACGACCAGATCTTCGTGCCCGAATACAACATGGGCGCGATGGAGCACCCGGGCGCCGTGACGTTCGTGGAGCGCTACGTGTTCCGCAGCGCCGTCTCGGACGCAATCCGCGAACGCCGCGACCTCACGATCCTCCACGAGCTCGCTCACATGTGGTTCGGCGACCTTGTCACGATGAAGTGGTGGGACGACCTGTGGCTCAACGAGTCCTTCGCTGAGTTCGCCTCGACCCTCTCTTCTGCGCGCGCTACTCGCTGGACGAACGCATGGACGACCTTCGCTGGTTCGGAAAAGGCCTGGGCCTACAGCCAGGACCAGCTGCCGTCCACGCACCCGATCGTGGCCGACATGGTGGACTTCGACGCGGTAGAGACGAACTTCGACGGCATCACTTACGCGAAGGGCGCCTCGGTTCTGCGCCAGCTCGTCGCATACGTCGGTGAGGAGTCGTTCTTTAAGGGTCTTCGCGCGTACTTCAAGAAGTACGAGTGGCAGAACACGACCCTCAATGATCTGCTCGACGAGCTCGAGGCCACGAGCGGCCGCGACCTTCGCTCGTGGAGCAAGCTGTGGCTCGAGACGACCGGCGTGAACACGCTCCGCCCCGAGATTGATCGCAATAACGACGGCACCGTCGCGTCGTTCGCAGTTCTGCAGTCCGCCGCGAGCGAGCACCCCACGATCCGCCCGCACCGACTCAAGATCGGCGGCTACAGCCTCGAGGGCGGCGTCGTGACCCGCACCGTGAGCGTCGAGACCGACATCGACGGTGAGCGCACCGAGATCGCGGATCTCGCGGGCAAGAAGGCCGACCTGTGGCTCATCAACGACGAGGACCTCACCTACGCGAAGGTCCGCCTCGACGACGATTCGCTCGCGTTCGCCCTCGAGCACCTGCGCGATATCGACGACGAGCTCGCTCGCACCCTCGTGTGGAGCGCCACGTGGGACATGACGCGAGACGCCGAACTTCCGAGCCGCCGCTACCTCGATCTTCTCCTGAAGAACATCGACCGCGAAAAGGACTCCTCGGTTCTGCGCACGCTCCTCGGGCGTCTGGACCTCGTGGGCACGCGCTACGCGGCCCCGGCTGATCGCGCTGAGCGCGAGAAGAAGGTTGCGTCGGCTCTGTGGGAGCTCACGCAGGGGGCCGACGGTGGCAGCGATCAGCAGCTCCAATTCCTCGAGTCGTATCTGCAGTTTGCCGGCAAGGACGACCTCGACACGGTCAAGGGTCTGTTCGAAGGATCTCTCACCCTCGCGGACCGCGAAATCGATACCGACCTCAAGTGGCAGATCACCATCGCTCTCGCCGCTCTCGGCGCTATCGACGAGGCCGGAATCGACGAGGTACTCGCGAGCGACGACACGCAAAACGGCCGTAAGAGCGCCCTCACGGCGAAGGCCGCGATCCCCACTGCCGAGGCGAAGGCAGCAGCGTGGAAGAAGACCGTCGGCGAGGACACGCTTGCGAACGAGCACCTCACCTGCGCCATCGTGGGCTTCAACCGCGCGAGCGAGGAATTGCGCGCGCCGTACATCGATCCGTACTTCGAGATGATCGAGAAGGCATGGGCGTCACGCTCGAGCGAGATCGCGAACCGTCTTATCCAGGGCTACTTCCCGGGCCAGTACCCGAGCGAAGAGATCGTCGCGAAAGCGGACGAGTGGCTCGCTTCGCATGAAGACGCGATCTACGGCATGCGCCGCCCCGTCCTCGAGGGTCGCGACTCCGTCGCGCGTGCGGTGCGCGTCCAAAACGCCGACAAGTAGTCCGCTGAGGAGGCTGCGCTGAGGGCGCGGCCACCGTCGGAAACCGTGGGCGGCCTCACCATCGGTGGGGCCGCCTTTTCATGCCCGTCTCAAGGTTTCCCTCCTACGGTGGGGGCATGAACTTTTTGGCAGAAACCACGACCCAAGAGGCTTTCTCGCTCGTGGACCGGATAGGCCAGTGGCTGCTCTCCAATGGCGTCACGATCCTCGTGATCATTCTGGTCGCCCTACTCGTGCGCTTCGTGGTGGGCATACTGGTCAATCGCATTTTTCAGACGATGTACCAATCAGGTTCGCGTATTTCGCGCATGACCAACGTCGTCGTGAAGAAGCACCCCGATGCCGGCCTCGCCGCCGCCCACGAGGAGCGCCGCAAGCAGCGTGCGGACACCCTCTCGACGGCGTCGAAGAATGTCGCGAGCGTCGTCATTTGGTCGATCGCGTTCGTCATGATCCTCGCGCAAGTGGGCGTCAACATCGCGCCGATCATCGCCTCGCTTGGTGTTGCCGGCCTGGCCGCCGGTATCGGCGCGCAAACGCTCATTAAGGACGTTCTTGCGGGCGTGATCATGCTGTTCGAGGATCTGGTGGCCGTCGGCGATTACGTCGATCTTCAGTTCGCCGAGGGAACCGTCGAAAACGTGAATTTGCGCGTCACCCAGGTGCGCGGCCTCAACGGCGTCCTGTGGACGGTGCGCAACGGGGAGATTATTTCGCTCGGCAATTACTCGCGCGGCCTCGGAACAGCGTTCGTCATACTCGATATCGCGAGCAGCGCCGATGATGCTGCGGTGACGGAGGCGATCCACGCCGTGTTCGATACGCTCAAGGCCGATCAAAAGTGGTCGAAGCTCATTGTCGGCGCGCCCCAGGCCACCGGAATTCTTTCGGTCGACGGTGCTCGCTACCAGCGCCGGATCACTGCCGACACCATCCCCGGCAAGCAGTGGGATGTGGAGCGCGAGATCCGCAAGCGCCTTCGCGCCGAGTTCGATAAGCGGGGCATCGAGTTTGCGCTCCCGCGCTTCCAGGAGTCGGCGTAGAAAAACGCGCTACGCGCGCCGGAATGTCAGCGGCGCGCTTGTGAAGCTCTCGAGGGCCGTGCGTAGCCGTGTGGGCATGCGCACGGCCTTCGCGGTTTCGGCCTCGACAATCACGATCGTCGTGCGCGCGATCGCGTAGGGCCGCTCCAGTTCGTCGGCCGTGAGTATTTCGTAGTCGAGGTCGAGCGACGCTCCCCCAAGCTTCGAGATCCACGTGCGCACGATGACCCCGTCCCGGCGGTAACCGAGCTGGCGCGCGTACTCGATCGTGTGGGCGGCCACGAGCGTGTGGAAGGCACCGCCCGGCGACAGCTCTGTGAGCGCGGTTGGGTACGCGGGGGCGCCATTCGCGAGCTCGGTGTCCGACGGCCGCCAAAAGGCCCTCGTGCGGGCCTCCTCGAGCAGCCGCAGATACGCGGTGTTATTAACATGCCCGTACCCGTCAAGGTCACTCCACCTGACGGGTACGGGAATATCGAGGAAAGGCACGAGTGCGACGAGCCTTATTCTGCCCTGTGGTCAAACGTGCCGTGCACGCCGACGCTTTCAATCATGCTCGTCGTGGGCGCGGGCTCGCGGCGCCTAAACGCGAGCGCGAGGATGATGACGCCCGCGAGCGTGAGCGCAAGCGCTACCCACCACGAGGCGCCCGCGAGAACTAGAGCCGGGAGCGTTGCGATGGTCGCGATATCGACAAAGCCGATCGGGATATAGGCGATGCCGTAGTAGTCGAGCGTCTTGGACTTCATGTCGGGATCGACGATGCGCAGGAGCGCCATGCCCATACCGGCGGTGCCGGTGTTCCAGCCCCACGTGAAAATGCCTTGCTCAACCTTGTGATCGGCAAAGAGTTTCTTGGAGACGAACACGTAGTAGGCAAGCACGAACAAGGTGCCCGCGAGGATAAGAATGAGTAGCGGCTGCCAGTAGGAGGCCACGACCTTCGGATCGATCGAGGCTACGCCGAAGGCCACGAGCAGGTCGGTTGACATGCCGCTTCCACGCTCAAAAATTTTCCCTTCGAAGACGTTTTCCGCTTTGAATGCTTTGAGAACGAACAGCACGACGTACCCGAGGAGGAACGAGACGCTGAAGGTAGGAACCGACAGCCACTCGACCTGGCTATTCGCCCACGAGGTGAACATGTAGGCGAAGGCCGCAATCATGAAGAGCAGCCCCAGGTGGTAGGTGATCGGGTCCAGGCTCGTCGAGGATACGGGAGAAACACCAATCGATTCGCGGTTCTCTTCGGCGATGATGCCCGTGCGAAGATCCTTCGGAAGGGACTTGAAGTCCTTGAGGTAGGCCGTGTTGCCGCGCATCGATTCGACCTTGATGATCGCGATTCCGCCCACGACGGACAGGATGATGCCGATCGTGGCGGACGTCATCGCGAGGGAAAGTGCCTCGGGCCATGTGTTGCCAAAACCGTCGGCGATCGCGGCTGCCGTGCCGTGGCCGCCCATGAAGCCGGCTGCGAGGAGCAAGCCGAAGCCGTCGGGCAGGTCATTGAAGAACAAACTGAGAATGCCGAGGGCGAAAATCAGACCGAAGCCCCATTGGAGAACCGAGATGGCCTGGGAGACGGACCACATGGTGCGAACGGCACGAAACACGTTGCCGAGTCCCGCGATTTTCGAGGTGAACGGAAGCGCCGCGAATACGACCGCGATCAGGATCGAGGAGTAGATGGGGACGGAACTACTGAACGGGATGATGTTCAAGACGTTGGGGCCGAGAATAAGGCCGAGAAGCCCGGCGATCAGGCCGGCGGGCAAGAAGAGAGACTGAATCGGCTTGACCCAGGCGCGCAAAAGCACACCGATGAGGATCAGAAGGCCCATCCAGCCGAGGTCGGTAAAGACGTCCCACGCGCTCATCGTTCACATCCTTTGACTCATCTCGCGAATATTTGCAAACGAGTCACGGTACCACGGGAAAGGGCTGGTGAGTCACGTTCACGTGAGAGGTGGCACCGGTTGGGACTTAATCCGCGAGTTCACCCATGGGACCCCAGCCTTCACCTTCGATGTCCTTCGAGATGATCTCGGGAGTTTCAGAGATGAGCGGGCGCATGGCATCCAGGCCGGCCTGGAAGTGCGGGGCGTTGACGTGCTTCTCTCCGGCCTCGGCGTCACGGTACATCTCGACAAGGAGGAATTCGTTTTCGCGCTCCGTGCTGCGGTACCACTCGAAGAAGAGGCAACCTTCCTCCGCGCGGCACGCGTTCGTGTAATCCGCAAGTTTTTCGAGGAAGGTGGCGGTCTCTTCGGGCTTGACCTGGTATTTCACGTTAATGAAAATCATGGCGCCAACCTAGCTTTTGACCCTGCATAGATCCTTGCCGCGCGCCTAGCAGGTGCGAGTGCCGTCATTGAGGCCGGTGATGATGTTCTCGACGACGTCCTTCGCGGGCTGTTCTATGCTCGCGATGATGCCAGCTTCGTCGTCGTCAAGCTGTTCGAGAGTCGCGAACTGGGAATCAAGAAGCGAAGCGGGCATGTACTCGTGGTGACGGTGCGCGATGCGCCCAGCGATGAGTTCTCGACTTCCCGCAAGGTGCACGAATTGGAGATCCGGTGCGAAGGAGCGCAGCTGATCGCGGTAGCGGCGTTTAAGCGCGGAGCACACGATCGCGCACGTGACGCCTTTCGCGCGCTCACGCGCGATGGTCTCGCCGATCGCGTCCAGCCATGGAGCGCGGTCCTGGTCGGTGAGCGGAGTTCCCGAAGCCATTTTGGCTTTATTGGCCGCTGGGTGAAGATCGTCGCCGTCGATGAACGTCAGCCCTAGACGGTCAGCGAGGGCCTTTCCGACGGTGGATTTTCCCGTGCCCTGCACGCCCATGATGATGAGCGGGGTCTGGCTCACGACAAGTCTCCTTTTGGTGTGCGGCGCTAGTTTTCCCCACCACTGTAGAGGATTCACCAGTGCGTTCCCCCTAGGATTGAAGGAGCGAAAGGAGACCTCATGCCACGCTCGAACGACCAGCGCCTGACCCTCGCCATCGCCGTCGACCTCCCCGAAGACGAATGCGCGTTGATCCGCGAGCGCGAACCTCGCGTGAGGCTCGTTCGCACCGGAGCTCTTGCGCGTCCGCGCCGGTACGACTCCGACTGGGTGGGCGATCCGGCTTTCACGCGCTCTGATGCAGACGAGCGGGCGTATCAGGAGATCCTCGAAAGCGCCGATGCCGTCGTGGGCCTTCCTGACGATAGCCCCGCGAAGCTCGCAGAGCTCGTGCGAAGCAACCCTCGGCTCCGCTGGGTTCACACGATGGCTGCGGGCGGCGGAGCACAGGTGAAAGCTGCGCATCTCAGCTCTGAAGCGCTTGAACGCGTCACGTTTACAACCTCGGCGGGCGTGCACGGCAGCACCCTTGCGGAGTTCGCAATCTTTGGACTACTCGCTGGGGCGAAGAACCTTCGTGGCCTCGAAGATGATCAACGTGCGCACGTGTGGCCAACCATTCGCGTACACCCTCGCCACCTCGATGAAATGACGGTTCTCGTGCTCGGTCTTGGCGGTATCGGCAAGGCTGTCGCCTCCCGGCTCAAGGCTTTCGGCACCGAGGTCTGGGGAACCTCGCGCTCGGGCCGCGCTGTCGAGAACGTGGACCGCATCGTGCCGCTCGCTGACCTTCACGACGCGCTGTCGAGGGTCGACGCCGTCGTGGTGACGCTTCCCGGCACGGACGAGACTCGCCACATGCTCGATCGGCAGGCGTTTTCTTCGATGAAGAAGGGCATGATCCTCACAAATGTCGGCAGGGGAAGCGTGATTGACGAGGCTGCGCTTCTCGATGCCCTCGACGACGGCACCGTCGATTTCGCTGCACTCGACGTGGTGGAGCGCGAGCCCCTCCCTCACGAGCACCCACTTTGGGATCACGAAAAGGTTCTCCTCAGCCCACACTCGGCAGCCCTGAGCGCGCAGGAGGGGATGCGCATCGCGGCGATCGTGGCACGCAACGCGACGGCGCTCCTCGACGGCACACCCCTCACAAATGTTGTCGATACCCTCAACTTTTATTAGGAAGGCGTTCATGCGCCCTTCGTTAAGATGGGCGCATGTCGATTCCTGAGCCAGCAGCCGTGACCCGCAGCCTCCTCGATCATTTCGAGCTTCGGAAAATCGATGGGCCCGAGCAAACATTTGAGGGGACTTCGCTCCCCCAGCCGGGCGGGCACGTGTTTGGCGGGCAGATGATGGCGCAGGCCCTGATCGCAATGGCGCGCACCGTGCCGGAGGGGCGCCGTGTGCACTCGACCTACGCATCGTTCCTCGAGCCCGCTCGCGCGAGTGAGCCGCTGACCTTCACCGTACGCACGCTCCGAGATGGCGGGTCGTTCTCCACTCGCGCACTCGAGGTCACGCAGCGCGGAAACCTCGTCCTCACGATGAATGGCTCGTTCCAGGAACGCCAAGAAGGAGTGCACCACGTGGACGAGGTGGCGTCGGACCACTCCCCCGACATCCTCCCGAGCACACGCGACGAACTGGGCCGGGTAGACCACCCGCTCGCGCAGTTCATGGCGTACCAGCGCCCCGTGGACATTCGAAACGCGACCGGCTCTTTGTACTTCAATCCGGACCCTGAAAAGCGCGCCGAGCAGGCCGTGTGGATGCGTGCTCTCACCCCGATCGACACCCGCGACCCGCTCACCCATGAAGCGTTCCTGACGTATGCGAGCGACTACACTCCCTTCGAGCCGACCATCCGCCGCCAGGGCCTCACGTGGCTCACGCCCGGCCTGCGCGTCGCCACTCTCAACCATTCGATGTGGTTCCACTCGGATGTCAACGTCGACGACTGGCTGCTGTATGTGCAGCGCTCCCCTGCCGCGACCGGCGGCCGCTCGCTCAGCGTTGGCCAGATTTACACGCGCGAAGGCTCGCTCGTCGCGACCGTGAACCAAGAGGGCATGTTCCGTATCCGCACGGAGGTGAAGGACAGTGACCACCCCGCCGTTTGATCCGAGCGCCCGCGTCGAGAAGGTCGCAACCGGCGCGGCCTGGGCCGAGGGCCCTCTGTGGTACCCCCTCGAGAAGGTGGTGCGCTTTAGCGACATCCCGAACAACCGCATCATCCAGCTCGACCCCGCAACCGGCGAAACGCTCGTGTGGAAAAGCGGCGTCAACTACGCCAATGGCCGCGCTCACCATCCCGACCTGGGAGTCGTCGAATGCAACCACGGGACCCGCTCGCTCGATAAGGCGCCGCTCGTGCCGTTCATGGATGCGGAAATGCTCATCGACTTCTTCGAAGGCGGGCGCCTCAACTCCCCTAACGACGTTGCCGTGCACCCGATCGAGCACACGATCTGGTTCACCGACCCTCCCTACGGGATCCTCAGCGAGGGCCAGGGGCAGCCGGGCGAGATGGAGTACGGGCGCTCGTACGTGTTCAAGCTTGATCACCACGGCGACCTCGAGGCCGTTGTGACCGAACTGAGCCGCCCGAATGGCATCGCTTTTAGCCGCGACGGTAAACGCCTGTACGTCACGAACACCGCCGATAACCCCGATAAACCCGAGGAGAACGCCCCCGAATCCGTCACGGATAGCGCGGGCCGTCACCATATTTGGGCCTTCGACCTCGGCGCTGACAACGCGGTCGTCAAGGGCAGCGGGCGTCCGTTTGCCTGCCCCGCGGCCGGGGTTCCCGATGGCATCACCGTCGACGAAGAGGACCGGGTGTGGTCCTCCGGCGGGGACGGGGTGAGCGTGTTCGATTCCGACGGCTCTCTGATCGCCCACGCGCCCGTTCCCGAGGTTGTGTCTAATCTCTGCTTCGGCGGGGAGGACGGCCAGGACCTCTTCATCACGGCCACCACGAGCCTTTACCGGCTCCGCACGAACACCCGCGAGCCGTGGAGTTTCGCCTGATCGAGACTGTCGACAGGTACAGAAAAGGGGAAGCAGCACGCTTTTGCACTGCTTCCCCTTCATGACATCGGTACACGACGCCATCACGCCATTGCGGCGTTGCCCTCTTCCTGGGCTTTCTTGACGCCTTCCTCGGCGGAGAGATTGCCCGCGAAGATCTCCTGGAAGACGGGCATTACGGCATTAAGGCCGGCGAGGGACTTTGCGCCGGTATCCGCGGGGCCGGGATTCTTCGCCGCTTCGATGAACTGCTCGACGTCGACGCCCTGCTCTTTCCAGAAGTCCACGAAGGACTGCTGCGCATCCACGTGGCCGGGGAACGAAATTCCCTGCTCACCCAGGGGCAGCTGCCCCTCCTTCGAGCCGAGCCATTCGAGAAGCTTCACAACCGACTCCTGGTCCTCGCGCTTCGCGTTACCCGCGGCAACCACGCCGTGCACGAGCGACTTCGCCCCCTTCGGGCCTGCCACCATGGGGGCGATAGCCCACTCGAAGGCGCCGTCGACCGAGTCGTGGATCGTCTTGAGGCTAAACGGGCCGCTCTGGAAGAGGCCGAGCTTACCCTGAATAAACAGGTCACGCGCGAAATCGCCGTTCGTATTGGTGTCAGCGGCCGAAGGCGCAACCTTGAGTTCGTTGACGAGCGCAGCGAGGTAGGAGAACACCTGGACGCCCTGCTCTGAATCGAATGCGTACATATCGTTGGCATCCTGCCACTCGGCACCGTTCGAGCTCAGGAAGGGGCCAATGATGGATTGGCGATCGCACGCCGCATTGAAACCGAACACGCCATCCTTCGTGAGCGCGGTGGCGGCATCGCGAAGGGCATCCGAGCCGGCGGTGGGATCGAAGGCGAGTGTCGTGGGGTCCACGCCAGCGGCGTCGGTGAGGTTCTTGTTATAGAAGAGAGCGATCGAGTCCCAGACCTGCGGAACACCCCACAGCGAGCCGTCGCGGGTGTACAGGTCAACGACAGCCTTCTCCCAGTCCTTCACGGACCCGCCGAGCTTCTCCGAAATATCGACGAGCGCTCCGGCCTGCTGGAATTGGGTGAAGCTCGCGGAATTCAGCCAGAACACATCGGGGGCGCTGTCCGAAGCGCCGTCAGAGAGATCGAGAGGCAACTTCGTCCAGTAGTCGTCCCACGGAACAACCTCGACCTCGACCTTGATCCCTGATTCCTCGGTGAACTTCTTGAGCGACTCCTCGTATGCCGCCTTCGCCGTGCTATCCCAAATGCGGAACTTAAGCGCCCCGGCGTCGGCACCCGAGCCCTTCTTCGCGGACGAGCCCGAATCTGACGGCGAGCACGCGGCGAGTGCCGCGGCCGCGGAGGCTACGAGTCCACCGGAGAGAACTGTGCGACGTGAAACCATGTGATGGCCTTTCTTCAACGGTCGTGCGGGCACCCTCGTGCCCTGCACATTGTTAACGCACGAGCATACCGGATATTTATGGATGCCATAAGCGATGTTTATCGCAGTTCGGTTCCACCGATCGACTGCGCTACCTGCTTCTGGAACACGAGATACAGGAGGATGAGCGGAATCATCGCGAGCGTCGTTGCCGCCATGACCATCGTCCAATTGTTGTTGTATTGAGTACTGAGTGCCGAGGTCGCAACCGTAAGGGTCTGCCACGTGTCCCCCGTCGTGATGATGAGCGGCCACATGAAGGAGTTCCAGTGGGTCACCACGGTGATCACGATGAGCGTCACGATGATCGGACGGTTGAGGGGCACCACGAGGCTGCGAATCATCCGCAGATGCCCCGCGCCGTCAACGCGCATCGCATCCAGCAGCTCTTGAGGCACGCTCCGGAAATTTTCACGGAGCAAAAACACGGCGTAGGGGCTACCAAACACGAACGGCAACACGAGCGCCCAGAAGGTATTGCGCAGCCCCATCTGCTGGAAGGCGAGGAAAAGAGGCACGACAACCACGACCTGCGGAACAAGCAAGGTCGCAATAAACGCCCAAAACAGCACGTCACGACCGGGGAATTGCAGATACGCAAACGCGTAGGCCGCGAGAATGGAAAAAACGATCTGCCCCACAAGGATCACCGCGACCATTTGCGTCGTCACGGCAAACGGGGTCACAAAGCTATGGGACCCCGTGAAAAGCGCCGAAAAGTTCTCGATCGTCGCGGGGTCCGGAAGATGAATGGGGCCCTGGCGCAGGAAGTCACCGGGGGCACGCAGCGCCGTCATGATCGACAGCGAAAACGGCGCGAGTGTAAGCACGGCAGCAACGATGAGGATCGTGTACGCCACGACCGCTGAAAGCACCGACTTTTTCTTCATAGACACCGCCCTCAGGACATGTCGTAGGTGATGCGGCTCGAAAAGAACCGCTGCTGAATAAACGAGAGAGCCGCGAGGATGACGAAGAGGATCACGGCAACGGCCCCAGCCCGCCCAAGCCGACCCGCACCAAACGCCTCGTTGTAGATGAGCGAGGCAATGACCTGGGTGCTATCGCCGGGCCCTCCCCCGGTCAGCGAATACACGGTGTCGAACACCTGGAAGCTCGCAACCATCTGCGTGAGCGCCACGAAGAACGTCGTGGGATTCAAAAGGGGCAGCGTAATCGCGAAAAACCTCCGGATGCTGCCCGCACCGTCGAGCTCAGCGGCTTCGTAAATCGACGGCGGGATCTTCTGGAGCCCGGCCTGGTAGAACAGCGCGTTATATCCGACGGCCTGCCACACCGCAACGAACGCCACGGCAGGAAGGGCGAGCGTGTGCGAACTCAACCATTCGATTCGAGTTCCAAGCAGCGCGTTCAGGGCGCCGTAGGTGGGCTGGTAGATCCATTTCCACACGACGCCGATCGCAACCGGCGCGCACACCCACGGGATCACGACGATCACCCGGAACAGAGTCGACCCGGGGAACATCTTATTGAGCTGGATCGCGAGGAGTAGCCCGAGCGCAATCCCGAGAGGCACGCTCATGAGGGTGAAAAGGAGCGTGACAAACAAGGAGTTCCACAGGGCGTCACCCGTGAACAGGATCTCGTAGTTCTTGAGACCGATGAAGTCGTGCGAGCCAACGATCTCCCAGTTCGTCAGTGAAAGCCCGAAGGCCACAACAACCGGCAAGAGAATAAAGGCAAACACACCTATCGCCGCGGGCAACACGAAGAGCCACGAAAGAATCGGGTGGCGAAGCCGCATCATCCGATCGACTCCTTCCACCCGATACTCTCTGACACCTTGAGGTCGATACTTATGCCCGACCTAACGACAAGCTATGCCAGCGTACACCCCATTCACTGTGCGACGTGCACTAGGCCAAGCTCAGCGGTGTGAGCAAGAACGCGATGCGAGGGCACAACGCGCACGGTGTAGCCCACCGACCCGAGGGTTTCGAGCGGGTGCTCGGCCGCATAGCGGCCATCCACGCCCTGCGTCATCGCCACGGTGGTGGGATCCTCAAGTTCGCCGTCCTCGTTCGCGGAGCCCACGACAAGTTGGACCTGGACGTCGTCGGCATGGATCTCCCCGAGCTCAACACTCGCGCTCACGGCGAGAACATCACCGTCAACCGAATCCTCGACCTCGCGAACACTCACGCCACCCCAGCCCTGCGCGAGCCGCTGCTTGTACTCAGCGAACTCGTGAGAAAGACCCTCATCGTTCGCAAACAGCGCAACCGACTGCGATGCCGGCGCATACAGCTGCTCGACATAATCGCGCACCATGCGAGTCGCGGTCACCTTCGGCGCGATTTCCATGAGGGAATTGCGTACCATCTGCAACCACTTCGCCGGAACGCCGCTCTCGTCCCTGTCGTAGAACAGCGGAACGATGCGGTTCTCGAGAATGTTGTAGAGGCTCTCCGCCTCGAGGCGGTCGCGCTCGGCGCGATCCTCGATGTCGACGGTTTCGATCGTCCAGCCCGCGTCGTCGGTGGCCATTTCATCCCACCAACCGTCGGAGGTCGAGAACGTGAGACCGCCGTTGAGCGCAACCTTCATGCCCGAGGTGCCTGAGGCCTCCTCCGGGCGAATTGGATTGTTGAGCCACACGTCCGAGCCGGACACGAGGTACTGCGCCATGCGAATGTCGTAGTCCGCGAGGAACACGATGCGGTGGCGCACGCCGTGATCGTCCGCAAACTGCACGAGGCGCTGCATGAACTCCTTGCCGGGGTAATCCGCGGGGTGTGCCTTGCCAGCCACGACGATCTGCACGGGCCGCTCCTCGTTGAGGAGGATTTCCCGCAGGCGCTCCGGCTGGCTCAGCATGAGCGTGAGGCGCTTGTAGGTGGAGACGCGACGCGCGAAGCCGATCGTGAGCACGTTCGGGTCGAGCACCGAATCAACCCAGCCAAGCTCGCCCGGGTGCGCACCGCGGCGCACCCACGAACGGCGTACATCTTCGCGCGCACGCTCGACAAGATTCGCGCGCAGCGTATTTCGGACATCGAGAAGTGCCTTGTCACTCAAGGTCCCAAGCTGCGACCAGTCGCTGCGCGCCGACAGGTCAATATCGCCGAACACGCTCTTGTACAGCGCATCCATGGGGCGCGAGATCCACGTGCGGCGGTGTACACCGTTCGTAATCGAGGTGATCGGCACCTCCGCCTCGTCGAAGCCCGGGTAAAGGTCCTTGAACATGCGGCGGCTCGTCTCGCCGTGGAGCTTCGCAACACCATTCGACCGCTGCGAGAGGCGGAACCCCATGTGCGCCATGTTGAAGATCTGCCCGCCATCCTCGACACCGAGCGCGAGCGCAGCCTCCACCGGCAGATTCGGGACGAGGCGTGAAATGCCGTTGCCGTCCGCATCGAGGAAGTGACGCAGCTGGCCCGCATCGAAACGATCGATACCGGCGGGAACGGGGGTGTGAGTGGTAAAGACCGAGCCCGCACGGGTCTTCGTGAGCGCCGCATCAAAACTCAGGCCCTTACCCATGAGCTGACCGATGCGTTCGAGGCCGAGGAAGCCCGCGTGGCCCTCGTTGAGGTGGAAGACGTCTCGCTCGCGGCGCCCCTCGAGCTCAGCAAACCGCTCGACGGCTCGCACACCGCCGATGCCGAGCACGATCTCCTGTTCAATACGGTGGAAGTGGTCGCCACCGTAAAGGCGGTCGGTGATCTGGCGGGCGCCCTCGTCGTTGCCTTCAACGTTCGTATCGAGGAGAAGCAGCGAGATGCGCCCCACCTGGGCCTTCCACAGAGCGATCGTGATGATCCGCTCGCCGGGGAACGTGACATTCACGCACACCTGGTCACCGTCGGCATCCGTCACGGGCACGACCGCGAGATCCTCAGTGACGTTCTGCTTGTAGTTTTCCTGCTGCCAACCTTCGCGGTTGAGCGACTGGGAGAAGTAGCCCCACTGATAAAGCAGACCCACGCCGATGAGGTCGACGCCGAGGTCCGAGGCGGACTTCAGGTGGTCACCGGCGAGGATGCCGAGACCACCCGAGTAGATCGGGAGGGTCGGGGTGATACCGAACTCCATCGAGAAGTACGCGATTGCCGGAGCGGCCGGCACCTCTTTCTGGAACCAGCGCTCACTCGTCATGTAGGTGTCGAGATCCTCGAGGCAGTCCTCGAGGGCAGAGCGGAACTTCGGATCAGCCGCAACCTCGCTGTAGCGGCGCGCGGGCACCATCCCGAGTTGCACAACGGGATTGCGGTTGCTCTCCTCGTACGCACGCGGATCGAGCGCCTCGAAAAGGTCGCGGGTTTCGGCGTTCCAGGTCCACCGAAGGTTGTAGGCGAGGGTGCGAAGCCCCTCGAGCTCGGCGGGGAGTTCTGACGTCACGGAAAGAGTACGAAGTGCCTTCATATCCCTTAAGGTAGCCGAGCCCGCCGCTTACCATGCATGTTCCGCATGAAAAGTTCTTGCGGAGTTTGCTTGAGGTTAGCGGCGGGCTCGACCACGGCGATCATTACTGGATATCGCGGATTTTCGAGCAGTCCCACGCGCACCAGAAGAGAAGCGCGAGCGTGACGAGGCTCTGGAGAACAGGAAGTGCGATTGGGAGCAGTGGAACCTCCGCATCTGTCTTCACAGCGTTGATGATGGAGCCGAGGATGCTCACCGTCTCAATAGACCACGAGTCGACGTTAAACGACAGGGGAATGAGGATGGACACCACACCCACGAGTTGCGATACCACGGCCCACATGAACACCGCGACAATCACAGGCCCCGCGACTCCAAGCCTGCCCAAGAACCCCTTACTTCCCACAAGCACGGCGAAATACACGTAGGCGAGGAACGACACGACCCCAAGCACTATCCACATGAGCCCGCACGTCAACACCACCGGGTGCTCGCGGAATAGTTGCCCGACTCCGGTCATGAGATCACCGAGGGCGAGGTCTCCTTTGGGTGCAAGACACGCGAACGAAAGAATCACCATCACGAGCGTCCCCACGACCGATACGAATAAAGCAAGCACGCCGCTCACGAGCTTCCCTGCCAAAAGGGCGAGCCCACCGACGGGCCACGTGCGAGTGACCGGGGCTTCACGCCCCACCATGCTCACGTAGAAATACCCCGCAAGCACTAGGCCGGTCGCAGCGACCAACAGGCCCGCAGCCATCCATACCCCCACAAAAGCAACCGGCTTGAGAGGCGCCACGAGGGCCCCTAGGCCGGAGAACGCGAGTGCCACCGCAATGCCTGCGAGCGTGGCCATACCTGTCATCGGTAACACGCGGCTCATATCGAGCCGCACAATGGTCCCGAAGCCAGGCAACCTCATGCTATCTGCGTGTGCGTTCATATCCATACACCTTCCTCAGTCGTTCGACGAGCCCGTCGCCCGTCTGTTCACGCAGTTCATCGGGACAGACATCGTCGACGATCTGACCGCGGCGCATGAGAAGCGCCCGATCCACGATCAACTCGAGATCCTGCACCATGTGCGAAGTAATAAGGAGAGAACAGTCGTCGCCGAGAGCCGCGATCACCTCGCGCAACGTTTGCTCGCGCGAAAGCGGATCAACGCCAGAGATCGGCTCATCGAGAAGAAATAGCCGCGCGTCGCGTGCCATGGCGAGCGCGATATGCGCCTTTTCCTGCTGCCCTTTACTAAGTTCATGCAGACGCCGCGTTGGCTCTATACCGAAGTTTTTGAGGATCGCGCGCGCCTTAGCCTCGTCGAAGTCCGCGAACACCTGCCCAAACACGCGCATGCAGGACTCGACAGTAAAGCGCGCTGGAAGCGCCGAACGATCCGGCAGGTAGCTCACCATCGATTTCGATCGTGGCCCGACTAATTCGCCGCACACCCGCACTTCACCAGAATCCAGTCGAACGAGGCCCGCGACTGCCTTGAGGAAGGTCGATTTTCCACAGCCGTTCTCGCCGATCAGCCCGACGATGCTCCCAGGCTCGACATCGAGATCGACGCTGTCGAGGGCAATCGTTGCCCCGTAGGCCTTTGAAGCCTTGTCTACTCGCAAAAGTTGCGAAGTCATGGTTTTTCACCCTTTCGAGAGTGATTTAAGAGACGCTCACGGAAGAGCGTTTCAATATCCTGGGGCGAGAGTCCTAGCCCCGTGAGCTGCTCGAGTGCACGATCCGCAATCGCTTCACTCTCGCTAGTTTTGAGGTCATCCGTAGCGTCATCAGTGACGAGCACTATGCGCCCCGATGTTCGCTCGCTCTTGGTATGGCCCCGCCGGTCCATCTCGGCGAGGGCTTTCTGTACGGTGTTGGGGTTGACGCGATAGTCGAGGGCAAGGTCGCGAGTCGAAGGGACCTTTTGGCCCGCAATCCATTCGCCCGCCGCAATTTTTCGCGTGAACTCCTCGACCAGCTGGACCCACACCGGTCTCGAAGCATCGAAGTCCATCCACACCACCTTGTCTTACTGTATTACGTACTTAATACAGTAGCACAGATGTTAAGGCAAAGAAAACCCGGGACCTCGAAAGTCCCGGGGTTTTCGGTCGACTCCTTCGCTCAAAGGAGCGAGCGACGTTATTAGTCCCTCGTGAGGCGGCGATGCGTCACGCGATGCGGACGCGCGGCATCCTCTCCAAGACGCGCAACCTTGTTCTTCTCGTACGACTCGAAGTTGCCTTCAAACCAGTACCAATTCGAGGGGTTCTCCTCGGTGCCCTCGTAGGCAAGGATGTGGGTCGCAACGCGGTCAAGGAACCAGCGGTCGTGCGAAACGACCACGGCGCAGCCGGGGAAGTTCAAGAGCGCGTTTTCGAGTGAACTGAGGGTCTGCACGTCGAGATCGTTGGTCGGCTCGTCGAGGAGCAGCAGGTTGCCGCCCTGCTTAAGCGTGAGCGCGAGATTCAAGCGGTTGCGCTCACCGCCCGAGAGCACGCCGGCCTTCTTCTGCTGGTCCGGGCCCTTGAAGCCGAACTGCGACACGTAGGCACGCGAGGGAATCTCAACCTTGCCGACCTCGATGAAGTCGAGGCCGTCACTCACGACCTCCCACAGGTTCTTCTCGGGGTCGATGTTCTCGCGGTTCTGGTCGACGTAGCTGATTTTCACGGTCTCGCCGACCTTGAGCTCGCCACCGTCGAGAGGTTCGAGCCCCACGAGGGTCTTGAAGAGGGTGGTCTTACCCACGCCATTCGGACCGATCACGCCGACGATGCCGTTCGGTGGGAGCGAGAAACTCAGGCCGTCGATGAGAACGCGATCGCCGAAGCCCTTCTTAAGATTCTTCGCATCGATCACGACGTTGCCGAGGCGCGGGCCCGGCGGAATCGTGATTTCTTCGAAGTCGAGCTTGCGCATCGACTCGGCTTCCTTCGCCATCTCCTCGTAGCGAGCGAGGCGTGCCTTGGACTTTGCCTGGCGGCCCTTCGCGCTCGAGCGAACCCATTCGAGTTCTTCCTTGAGGCGCTTTTGGAGCTTTTGGTCCTTCTTGCCCTGAACCTCGAGGCGCTCTTGCTTCTTTTCGAGGTAGGTCGAGTAGTTGCCCTCGTACGGGTAGAGGTGGCCACGGTCGACCTCGGCGATCCACTCGGCGACGTGATCGAGGAAGTAGCGATCGTGGGTAATCGCGATAACGGCGCCCTCGTAGCTCTGCAGGTGCTTCTCGAGCCACAGAACTGACTCGGCATCGAGGTGGTTCGTGGGCTCATCGAGGAGGAGCAGATCGGGCTTTTGGAGGAGAAGCTTGCACAGCGCGACGCGACGGCGCTCACCACCGGACAGGTGCGTCACCGGCTCGTCACCCGGAGGGCAGCGAAGCGCGTCCATCGCCTGCTCGAGCTGCGAGTCGAGATCCCAGCCGTTCGCGGCGTCGATCTCCGTTTGAAGAGTGCCCATCTCGGCCATGAGCGCATCGAAATCCGCATCCGGCTCACCCATGAGCTCGCCGATTTCGTTGAAACGCTGGACCTTCGCGTAAAGCTCGCCCATGCCTTCCTGGACGTTCTCGAGGACGGTCTTCTCCTCGTTGAGCGGCGGCTCCTGAAGGAGAATGCCCACGCTGTAGCCGGGGCTGAGGCGCGCTTCGCCATTGCTCGGCTCGTCGAGCCCCGCCATGATCTTGAGGATGGTCGACTTACCCGCGCCGTTCGGGCCAACCATGCCGATCTTGGCGCCCGGGAAGAAGCTCATGGTGACGTCGTCAAGGATGACCTTGTCGCCCACTTGCTTGCGCGCCTTGTACATGGTGTAGATGAACTCTGCCAATGTCTCTCCATTTGACTCGTGGGTTGGTTCCCCCGCCATGCCGCCGGCTCGAGCCGCAGCGGCGGGCACAATGGTTTCAGTCTAACGGTGGCGCCTGCGTTTCAGCCGAGCGGAACCCCACGTTCGGTAAGGATTTCACGCGCGATTTCCCAGCCGGGTCGGTCGGGTTCGGCGGCGGTGTCCGACGCCACCGTGCGGTCATTGCGCGGCCAATAGTGGGCATCGATGCCGAGCTTGCGGGCGGCATCGACGTTTGACTGCAGGTCGTCGAAGAAGATCACGTTGCGAGGTTTGGCAACGCCGCCCGTTTCGTGCGCAATCGCGTCGAGGAGGATTTCGAAGATCTCGAGATCGGGCTTTTGGACCTTCTCTTCGGCGCTAATGATCGCGAATTCAAAGGGCTCGAACCATTCTTGCTGACGCACGTACTCGCCGAAGGGTGCGTTCGTGTTCGAGAGCAGTGCAATTCGCACCGAGTTGCGCGCGAGATCGTGAATAAGTTCGCGACTCCCCTTGGCGATCTGACCCCAGTACCGGTTATCGAGGTCGATGAGGGCTTCGATCTCCTCGGCGGTCGGCTCACCGATCGCCCCGGCCTCGCACACGGCCCGCCAATACTCGACGACCGAGATCTCCCCGCCGTCGAGCTTCACGCGCTCGCGCCAGTACACCTCACGAACCGATTCGTACTCGCCACCGACTTCGGCGTGAACGACCGGAACGGGATTGTGGTGGGCGGCGAGCACACCTCCGAAGTCGAACACCACCGTGAACTGAGTGACCGAATCCTGTGACCTGCGCCTTGCGCTTGCCATAACCTCTCCTTCGTGTCGTGTGCGTGTACCGACGCTGTTCTCGCTGCCTAACCGCACGTAGGCAGGCCCCTGATCGAACCCGTAGAAGCGATCTGTTCAACCGAGTTGATGGCATCCGAAAGCGTGTCGATCTTGACCACCTGAAGGCCCTTGGGGATGTGCCCGGTGACATCATCGCAATTGTCCGAAGGGGCGAGGAAATACTCGGCGCCGTCGGACCGCGCCCCGATCATTTTCTGGCGAATCCCGCCGATCGGGCCCACCGTGCCCTGCTCATCGATTGTGCCCGTGCCCGCGATCTTCTTGCCTCCCGTGAGATCGCCGGGCGTCATCTCGTCGTAGATCGCGAGGGCGAAGATCATGCCCGCACTCGGCCCGCCGATCCCGTCAAGCGCGAAGTTCACCTTCACTGGGAACTCGAAGCCGCGCGAGAGCACGATGCCGACAAGCGCCCGCTCCCCCTCGTAGCGCGGCATGAGCGCGAAGGACTTTTCTTCGCCTTTGCGTCGCACGGTCACGTTTACCTTCTGCCCTCGCGGCGTGCGGCCAATGGCCTCTCCAGCCGAAGCGACATCGGTGACCTGCTGGCCGTTGACCGTGAGCACGACGTCGCCGGGCTCGAGGCGATTAGCCGCCCCTCCATCGCTTCGCACGCCTGCGACGATGGTCGTCGTTGAGTACGAAATGCCCTGCTTCGCGAGCGCAGCGGCGATCGCTTCCTGCTGCGAGCCGTTCATCTCAACCGTGTTCATAAGGCTGTTGTCTTCGGCATCCGTATCGTCCGGGTAGAGAGCCTCAACTGGCATGATCGAGCGGTCCCGATCGAACCACGCGGACATGACACCGGCGAGCGGGATGTCATAGCCGGGAGACCCCTGGACCGACACGGTCGTCATGCGCAGTTCGCCTTCACTTGCGGCCCCATCGCGATTCTCGACGCTCACGATGTCCTTGCCCTCGTATTCGCCGAGCACGTTGAGTGAGGGGCCGGGCGATTCGACGACGTAGGGAGCGGGCAGCACGGCGGCAACCACGGTCATCACGACGAGCACGAGCGCCGAGAGGTTCACCGTCCATAGGCGGCGCCTGTACAGGCGCGCATTCGTGACACTCTCGGGAACGATCATGAGCTTCGATAGGGCATTTTTCACGCGGTCATTGTCCCAAAGATTCCGCGAAAGCGCCTGCATGCCCCTTCGCGGGAAGCGAAAACTGTACCCCTCGTTCCCCGCGGTCGATACGCTTGGGTAATCCGTGGTCGGCGGCCCGCCGCCTCAATCGACAGGAGCGCGCATGAGCGACGAGTCCAACGAAGAAAACCTCCGCAAGTTCCTCGAGGAGATTTTCCAGGGGCAGATTCCCCCGGGCGCACTCGAGGGTCTCGATCTTTCCGAGCTCGCGAAGAGCGCCGGCCTGCCCAGTGACCCGGCAATGCTGCGCATGGCAGCGATTCAGATGCAGTCACTTTTTGCCGCGGGCGGCGACGGCCCCGTCAATTGGAAACTCGGCCATGATCTCGCGCGCCAGGTCGCGGCCGGAAACGTCACTCTCCTGCCCACGGGCGCACTCCCGCAGATCGGCGGCACGTCAATCGGCACGGCCGGCGATCCAAACGTGGGCGACACCGAAGAACGCGCCCTGCGCGAAGCAGGCAACATCGCAGCACTGTGGCTTGCGGAGAAAACAGATTTCGCAGTCGTGAGCGACGCGGTCGAGTGCTGGAGCCGCGGTACATGGGTGAACCGCACGCTGCCGCGCTGGCAGAAAATCGTCGAGCCGGTCGCGCAATACATGGCCGAGGCGATCGGCGATGCTTTTGCGAAGCAGCTCGGCGAGCTGGGCGGTCTCGAGCAGCTTGGCAGCACCGGCCCCCTCGGCGCCATGGGCGGGGCCCTCGGCGACCCGAGCGCCATGATGAAGAAAATGGGCGGCACGATGTTCGGCCTCCAGTTTGGCCACGCGATCGGCTCAATTGCGCGCGAGGCGATCGGCGTGACCGACCTTTCGCTTCCGCTTTGGACCTTCTATGCCCCCGTGATCGTGCCCGCAAACCTCACCGATGTCCTCGAGGGCACAGAGCTTGACCTCGACGCGGCGCGCATCTTCTTTACCGCGCGCGAAATCGCCCACCAGACCCTCTTCAAGAGCGCGCCGTGGCTTCCGGAGCATCTGTTCACCGCGATCGAGGGATACGCGCGAGGCATCACCCTCGACATGGGGGCTCTCGAGGAGAAGATCCGCGACCTCGACGTCAACAATCCCGCGGCGATCAGTGCAACCAACCCCGAGGACATCTTCACGTTCACGCGCTCGGCTGAGCAGGAGCGCGCCCTGACCGAACTCACCACGACCCTCGCGCTTATCGAGTCGTGGGTCGATCTCGTCGTGACCGAAACCCTCCGCGACAAACTCCCCCGCCTCGACGCGATGCGCGAACTCGTCCAGCGCCGCCGCGCAACCGGCGGGAGCGCGCTCGACACCCTCACAAATCTCGTGGGCATCGAACTGCACCCGCGCTCGGTCAAGGAAGCGTACGCATGGTGGGAGTCAGTGCTCGCGACCGAAGGGATGCAGGGCCGCGAAAAGGTCTGGGCCCACCCGGATCTCCTCCCCAGCCCCGAGGTTCTCAGCGGGCGCCCGCAAGCGCCACAGGCACCCGTGCCCACGGAGGATTCCGACGGTGACGGGCTTCCCGACCTTCCCGAGTTCGGTTCGATGAACTCCGCCTCTCCCGATTTCGACGAGGAACTTCGCAAGCTGCTGGACGGCGAGTTCGACGGCCGCGGAGAGGAACCTGAGGATCCCCGAGGCGACGACGAAAACCCGAGCGACGAGCAGTGAGTTTGCCCGGCCGATTCCTCGCAGAACTCGAGACATGCACCCCTTCGCGTGAGAGGGAGCAGTTTCTCGCGCTTGCGGCCTCGAGCGAGAATGCACACCTCAAGTCGAGTGGGCCCGTGCATTTCACGGCTAGCGGAATCGTCATCGATGCCTCCGGCCGGTTCGTTGCGCTGCATCACCACCGCAAGGTCGGGGCATGGCTCCAATTCGGCGGGCATATCGACGCGGGCGAGGAGAGCTTCGAGGGGGCCGCGAGGCGCGAGGTTTTCGAGGAGTCGGGGCTTGAAGACCTCGAGATCGTGGGCAACGCTCCTTTTAAGCTCCATGCGCACACCCTCAATAAGAACTTCACCGTGTGCAGCGAGCACTGGGATGTGCAGTACCTCATGCGCGCGGCAGTGACTCCCACGGGGCCCACGGATGCCCTGAGACTGAGCGAGGAAAGCAACGACGTGCGCTGGTGGAGGCTCGATGCGCTCCCGGCAGGCGTCGTACCTGACCTCGTTCCTACACTCGAACGGCTCCGCACCTGATCCCACAGCGTCCTCCTGCCGCGTTTCCGCTCAACTGTTTGAGGTGCGCACACGCGACCGGGCGAGGCCGGATCAGCGGACTGGGGGCATCAATCTTCATCCCGAGCTGAGCGCTGGGCAAATACGTACCCCTCGAGGAACCCATTCGCGCGCTCATGCTCGGGGTAAGAAGCCTCGAGCGTGCGGAAGGCCCGCGAGTGGTTCGGTTCGAGAAGGTGGGCGAGCTCGTGCACAAGGACCGACTCAATCACGTATGTCGGCATGCCCTGCAGGACGTGTGAAAGACGGATTGAGCCATCCGCGCTCGTGCATGATCCCCAGCGCTTGCCTTGGTTCGTCACCCAACGCACACTCGAAGGCTCTGGCACGCTCGGCAGGTACTTCTCCCTCAACGCACGGGCGAGCGCCATGAGGTCCTCGTCACTCGCAACTGCCGGCTCAGCGCGGTTGCCGTACTTCGCGTACATGTCGCGCGCCCACTTGCGGGTCTCACGTGCCGAAAGTCTCGCGGGCACAAGCAACTCAAACACTCCGCCCCTGCGACGTGCGGTGATGGTTTTGCGACGGCGAGCTGAGCGAACCACGTCGATAGGCTCGCCGATGCCGTCGAGGTGGAGTTGTTCGCGTTCGGGTCGTCGGTGGGGCACGCAGCGAGTGTAGTGCGCGCGAGCTTGACAAGCACCCCGGTGTTGTGGATAAGCGAGGAAGTACGGGGACTCCCGTCCCCTTTGTGACGAATCTTGAGGGGTGCAACACATGTTGCAAGAAATTAATATTCACCACCGAGAAGCAGCATTCGCGCAGGTCAACACCACCGTTAGACCCCTATGCCCGATTATCCACACACACTTTCCACACAGGTTCAAGGGGTGTCCACAACAACACCAAAGTTATCCACATTCACTCCCCGTCGTCGCTTTGACCCAGCCCGCCCCTGGCACTACATTCGATGAAGAAGCGATCCTCCGGGAAAACAAACGCTCGTGGGCGGGGAAGGCCTATGTGCGTTAAGCGCCCCCGGAGGATCGCCCCTTTTTTTATAGACAGCCGGCACCTAAGTCTCCGGAACACCTCCTCAACCAGCCGTACTTGCGAACCATTCCCAAAAAGGGCTCTGACGTGCGGTTTCTTTGTCTCATACGCGGAGTGTTGAGTTCTCAAGGGCCCGAAATTGCCTATACAGTGGCGAGGAACAATGAGTTCATCACAATCCCTAGGAGCAACCATGGCTGACGAAACCTACACGGGCGAGTTCTACTGCGTGAAGTGCCGCGCGAAGCACGAAGCAACCGGCACCATCCAGGTCAACGACAAGGGCCGCCGCGCGGCAAAGGCTGAGTGCCCCGAGTGCGGCACGAAGCTCAACCGCTTCCTCCCCAGCAAGTGAGGCACGCGAGCGCACATTCGCTCGCCGTCCCCGCGAACAAAAAGAACCGGCGCCACGGTGGCGCCGGTTCTTTTTACGTGCGTTCAGCGAGCCTCGCTGATAATCGCGAGAACCTCCTCACCGAACTGGGTGAGCTTCGTCTGCCCCACGCCGGGCACCTGGTGAAGCTCCTCGAGGCTTCCGGGCGCTCGATCCGCGATCGCGAGCAGAGTCGAATCGGTAAACACCGCGAAAGCAGGACGCTTGAGCTCGCTCGCGCGCTCGCGACGCCACGCACGTAGTCTCCCGAAGAGCTCCGCGCTCTCCTCTCCCCCGCACTCCGCGTGGCGCCCGACTTTCTGTTCACCAGGCGTTGTGAGAGCCTCGCCGCACCCCTTGCACGTCGTGAACACACGTGCACCGCGCCGACCCGCCGTCCGCTTCATCGCCACGCGTTCAGCAGCGCCTTCGTCGCGGTGATCGAAAGCCCCCGCGATAAACCGAGAGGCCTTCCTCGATGCCTTCGCGCCCTCGGCCCGTGCCGCGGCCCAGGTGACGGTAAGGACGTCGCGCGCACGCGTCAGGGCGACGTAGAACAACCGGCGTTCTTCTTCGATTTCCTTGTCGGTCTTCGCGTATGAGATGGGGAACGTCCCCTCACTCGCTCCCACGACAAACACCACTGGCCACTCAAGGCCTTTTGCCGCGTGCACCGTTGCAATCGTGACGGCCTCGCTCACGGGGGCGCTTTGCGCCTCGCGGCGCTCCTCGAGCTCAGCCACGACGTCTTTCAGGCTCGCTCCCGCACGCTCGGCAATCGAGTCAGCCACCTGCACGAGTGCGTTGAGGGAAGCCCACCGCTCGAAGATTGCCCCGCGGGATTCGGGAGCCTTCGGCGACCATCCGCGCGAGGACAGGACATCGCGAACGACACGGCCCACATCCGGGTCGTTGCCTCCGCCCGTGCCTAGCGCCGCCCGCAGAGCGCTCATCGCCTCGTGCACCTCGCGCCGCTCGAAGAACTTCTGACCACCGCGCACCTGGTACGCGACCCCCTCGCGGTCGAGAGCATCCTCGAACCGCTCGCTGTGAGCATTGACGCGCAAAAGAATGGCGATCTCGCTCGCATTCCTGCCCTTCGCGAGAAGCTCGGCAATCGAGCGCGCAACCTCACGCGCCTCAACCGTTTCATCGGGGTAGCCAACGACGAGGGGCCGGGTGGCGTCGGACCGCTGCGCCCGAAGCTCCACGTGCGAGTCCCTGCCCTCTTGTGCCCGCGCAAGCACAGCGTTCGCGACCTGGACGATTTGCGGACTCGAGCGGTAATTGCGCTCGAGCCGGATCACGTTCGCGCGCGGAAATTCCTTCCTGAATTCGAGGAGATAGCTCGAATCCGCCCCCGCGTACGAGTAGATGGTCTGTGCGGCATCACCCACGACGCACACGTCGCTCGCGTTGCCAAGCCACGCACGCAAAAGCCTGAACTGCAGGGGGGAGATGTCCTGATACTCGTCGACCGTGAAGTGACGGTACTGGGAGCGCACGGCGTGCGCCATCTGTGGATGCTCCTGAATCATCGTGGCCGTCAGCAAAAGAACATCGGCAAAGTCGATGAGGTGAAGCTCGGTTTTCAGATCCTCGTACTGGGTCATAATCCGCGCGAGAGTGCGCGGCTCGAAACCTGCAACTCCCGCCCGAGAAAGACGCGCCGCCGCGAGCGGGTACTCCTCGGGAACGATCATCGAGGATTTCGCCCACTCGACCTCGGCGGAGATGTCGCGAAGGGCCGCCGGATCCACACGCATGTGCAGACGGCTCATGGCCTGCCCTACGAGCGGCAGGGTTCGGTCCACGAGGTCCGGGGCCGGGCCTCCGACGGTTGACGGCCAAAAGTAGCTGAGCTGCCTGAGCGCCGCGGAGTGGAACGTTCTGGCCTGGACGGCCGGCACACCCAGGTCACGCAGACGCGAACGCATCTCGGCAGCCGCCTTGGTGGTGTACGTCAGTGCGAGAACGTGGTTGGGCGCGTAGCCCCCACTGGCAATCGCGTAGGCGATGCGGTGGGTGATCGCCCGTGTTTTGCCCGTGCCGGCGCCCGCGAGAACACACAGTGGCGCGCCAACGGACTGGGCGACCTGGCGTTGCTCGGGGTCGAGACCCTCGAGGATGTGCTCGGCACCTCTCATCTCCGCAGTACTCACGCGAGCTCCCCCTTCCTCCATGCGTCGATCATCGAGTGTGCGATTGACGTGGGCGATGGCAGGCGTAACTCCCCGCGCTCGAGGGCTCCCGTGAGTTCATCTCGCGTGAACCATGTGGCGCTCGCGAGCTCCTCGCGCTGGAGGGTGATGCTCGTACCGCTGCCTTTCGCAAGGCGCGAGGTGAACGCCACCATGATCGAGCGTGGGAACGGCCACGGTTGGGAGCCGAAATAGTTGATGTCACCGATGATGAGCCCCGTTTCTTCATGCACCTCGCGCTTGAGGGCATCCTCGAGGTCTTCTCCGGGTTCGACAAAGCCCGCGAGCGCCGAGACCATGCCGCCCGTGAAGCTGCGATTGTTGGCGAGCAGCACGCGATCATCGTGGTCGCGAACGAGAGTGATCACGGCGGGGTCGGTGCGGGGGAAGGAGTCATGGCCGTTACCGCATGCCTGCGACCATCCTCCGCGGGTGATTTCTACGGGACTGCCGCAGCGCGCGCACGCGCGCGAGTCTCGATGCCACGTGAGCATTCCCACGCCACTGAGTGCGAGGCTCCTCTCACGCGGGGAAAGCATGGGCGCGACCTCGCGGAGGCTTCGCATACGCACGTCGCTCGGGGGCGTCATGCCCGCGCCGCCAAGGCTTCTTTCGTGGCAGGCCCAGGCCTCGCCACCCTGCCACGGGCCGAGAAACACAGCGCCCGAAGCCTCGGGCATCCACAGGCGAACGTCACCGTTCGAACACTCCTGCACCGCCACCGTGTCGCCGTGAACGACGACCGCGCGCCGTTCGAGCTTCGCGTGGGAAGGAGCGGGAATTCCTCGCGCATCATCTGGTGCCACGAAGTGGGACGTGAGGTACGTGTGAGGAAAATTCATGGGCGCTCGCATGTGTCCCACAGTATCCAACCCGCAGACAATGGATACGGTTAGGGGGTGAGACGAAATTCCTATGCACTGGCTGCCCTTGCCACGGCCGGGATTCCAGGTGTGATCCCCGTGGCCACTTCCGCGACCACCCCAGAGGGTGAGGAGATCGAGTCTGCACTCGTGCGCGACACGCAGGAACGACTGTGGGTCGTGAGCGCCCCCTCGACGCCCACTGCGGGCGCGCTTCTCGCGAAAGAAATTGGTGTACTCGAGGCGCTTTCGCGCACCGAGCTCGCTCCTTATCTGCAGGCTCCTCAGGGGTTTGCGTCGATCCCCGAGGGCGGTCGCGCAGCCATCGCGCTCGCGCTCGAGGGCGTCCCGCTGCACCTTGATGAAGTCAGTCACGACCACGTGCTCGCCGCGAACGTCGGCCGCGCCATCGCGACGATCCACAACACTCCGAAAGCCGCGTGCCAGGCTTCTGGAGTCGAGGAATTCACTGCGGAGGAGATCCGCTCGAACTACCGCGCGAGCGTCGAGCGTGCCCGTGACCGTCACCCGATCCCCTCGGCCGTGGCGCAGCGATGGACCCACTTGCTTGCCGATGATTCACTGTGGCAGTTCACGCCGCGTTTCACCCACGGCACTTTGAACGAGGACACGACCCTCACCACGGGCACCGAAATTTCTGGCTTTACCGGCTGGGAGAACGCGCAGGTTGCTGATCCGGCTCGTGATCTCACATGGATGCTCCACGGCCTCGACCCGGAAGCGTTCGACGCCTTCTTCACGGCGTATTGCGCGAACCTCGATGTGCGCCCGGATGCACGCCTCCAGGAGCGCACTCAGCTCGTCGGCGAGTTCGCAGTTCTCGAGTGGCTACTGTCGGGAAGCGACACCGACGATCAGTCAATCGTTGCCGATGCCCTCGAAATGCTGCGCGAGGTTGATGATGACCTCGCCGAACTTGCCCGTCGGGAAGCAGAGCACGAGTTCGATGAACTTGCCTCTCACGACCCCGAGATCACGCCCGAGCGCTAGCGCCTTTCAGCCCGGGCGCTTGGCTACGCGAGCGCGGCGAGCATCCGGCTCAGTTGCGCCTCGCTCGGGTGACGCGTGATGTCGATCGTGCGTTCGGCTTGGACGTAGTGGAACTTGGTCTCAATCTGGTTGAGCGGCAGGCCGGTCTTCTGGTGCCACGCGAGACGGTATACGGAGAGTTGAAGCGATTTGCGCGCGAGCTCCTCGCCTGAAGGGACGCGGCCCGTTTTCCAGTCCACGATCCATACCCCCTCACCAGACGGGTTCGGGTACACGGCATCGATCACGCCCGAGAGAAACGCCTCCTCAAGCGCGAGCGAAACCGGAACTTCGAGCGCGAGAGGAGTCATCGTGGCGAACACTGAGCGATCGAACTTGCCCTTGAGCTCCCGGAGGCTTTCGCGGACGTCATCGTCATCCTGATCGAGGGAGAGTTCCTCCACATCGAGCAGGGCACCGTGAGCGTGGGTTTCCTCGACCCACGAGTGAAACCGTGTTCCGAGCCGCGCACTCGCGGAGGGTTTTCGCGGCATCGGTCGCACGAGTTCTCTCACTCGCTCATCGGCGTTTGCGCCCGAGAGCGCCACGAGATCCGAGGGGCTTAAGCGCGATGGGAGGCGCACGCGCCGTGCTTCACGCTCGGCACGCTGACTCGCAATGACGTGTCGGGTGGCTTCGGTGAAGCGCGCCAGGTCGGGGCGAGACTGGGGCGTGGCGAGAGCATCCACGTCACTCTCGCGCGCAAGCGCGACGGCTGCTGCCGCCGCCTTAACAGCTGCTTCTCGCGGGTGGGCTTTCGCGGGCCATGCGGCGAGGCGCGGAGAGGATTCGAGCGGATTTTTCTCGCCGACTTCACCTTCCACGTCAACGACCGCGACGCCCTCGAGCGCGCGAATCTCATCGGCGAAGCGAGAGGCGCGGCGCGGCTTTGAGACTCCCTCGCCCCATGCCGAATACGTGAGCAGAGCGCTTTTTCTCGCACGTGTGAGCGCAACATACATGAGGCGGCGCTCCTCTCGCAGACTCTCTTTCCCACTGTCGAGACGAAACTCTTCGAAGAGTTCGTCGAGTTCAACCTGGGTTTCTGCCTCTGCCCAGCGAAGCTCCGCGAGGATCTCGCTATCGCCGCGAAGTTCGACGGGGATCGTGGCGAGAGAAAGTTCGTTGATCCACCCGGGCTCCCTCGGCGCGGGATACTCACGCGCGCCCTCCGGTTTTGCTGCACTCTGGCTCGTATAGGAGGGGAAGGTCCCCTCGGTGAGGGAGGCAATCGCCACGTGATCCCATTCGAGGCCTTTCGCGGCGTGAATGGTCGAGATCACGACGGCGCTCGAGTCGCGTGGGCGGGTGGGCGCGGCCTCTAGGCCGCGCTCCTCGGCCTCGGACACGTCGAGATGCGCGAGAAACGCCGAGAGACTCGGGGCTGTGGCTGTGCGGGCGTAACTTGCCGCTTGCGCACGAAGCCGCTCGATGTTCGCGAGCGCGTGTGACACGTCCCTATCCGGATCTGATTCGAGCGCGATATCGATGCCGAGGGCCCTCACGGCGACCGTCACGAGGTCTGGAATATCGAGCCCCTGGGCGCCGCGCACCTCCCTCACGATTTGCGCGAGCCTGGCGAGTCGTTCGCGGGCAGGCATGCTGAGGCGCTGGCCCGCAGGGCTCACGAAATCAACCGGGGGCGGCGAGGTAATGGCATCGACGAGCGTGAAGGCCGCAGCCGGATCAATGCGGGCTGCCCGCGCCCCATCACTGCGTTCGAGCACACGTCGCCACTCACCGAGCACGGCGATATCCGCCGGCGCGAAGCGGAAGCGCGGCCCTTCGAGCAGCTCAACGAGCGCATCGGAGCGCGAGGCATCGTTCACGACTTCGAGCAGCGCGCGTACATCGCTCACTTCGCGCTGAGCGAGGAGTGAATCGCCGCCCGCGACGCTCACGCTGAGCCCTGCGTTTTCAAGCGCGGTTTGCAGAACCGGGATCCGCGCGCGCGAACGCACGAGGACCGCCGCGCTCGCTGGCGCCTCGTCGAGCGCTTCGCTCTCGGCTTCATGGGCGGCACGGATTTCGCGGATCCACTCGGCGATGGCGCGGGCCTCGTCGAACTCTGTCGCGTGTGCGGCGACGGTGATCGAGCCCGGGCCTGCGCCGGGTCGCGGGGCAAGCGTCGGAACCTTCACCCCGGCCGTGCTGCCCGCGAGCGGGGCGCTGATCGCGTTTGCCCCCTTGAGCAGGGCCGCGTCGTTGCGCCACGAGGTGCTGAGCGTGTATTGGCGTACTGGTGTGTCCTCGCTCCCCCACCTCTCCACGAACGCGGACAGTGACGCAGCCGAGGCACCGCGCCACCCGTAGATCGCCTGGTTCGGATCCCCCACGGCACACGTCGCGTGCCCGGTGCCGAAAAGTGACGCGAGCAGGTCGAGCTGTGCGACCGAGGTGTCCTGGAATTCGTCGAGAAGAACCACGCGGTGCTGGGTGCGTGCGTCCTCTCGCACCTCGCTGCTCGCCTCCGCAATAGCGGCGGCGAAGCTCACCTGATCGGAAAAGTCGATCGCACCTCGCTCGCGCTTCTCGCGAGCAAATGCTTCGAGGAGCGGCACGAGGGCTCGTCGCTGCTCGAGAACGCGCCACAGCCTCTTGACGCTCGCTGGAGAGGTGCGTTTCTTCCCTCCATCGCTTTGAAGCGGGAGGTTCATCGTCTCGACTTCGATCTGTCGAAGATACTCATCGAGGTCCCGCGCAGTGCGAAGGTGATCGCTGAGCGCCCCAGAAAGCGAGAGCACCGCCGAGGCCACGGACCCGCTCGAATGATCGAAGGGAAGTTCCCCCTGCCACGATTCGACGAGGTCGTAGGCGATCTGCCACGCCGCTGCGGGCGGGAGCACCGTGAAGTCCGGGTCAATGCCGATCCGCAGCGCGTGCTCGTGCACAAGATCGAGCGCGAAACCGTTGTAGGTCGCCACGCGCGGCGACTGACCACCGAGGTAAACGGTGCTCGCCGCAAGCGTCGAGGGCAGCTCGATTCCCGCCGAACGCATGGCGGACGCAAGGCTCGAGAGCCGCCGATCGATGCGCTCGGCGAGCTCGTGCGCCGCTTTCTTCGTGAACGTCAATCCAAGCACGTGGCGCGGTTCGACAAGGCCGTTCGCGATCAGCCATACGACTCTCGCCGACATCGTCTCGGTTTTGCCGCTTCCCGCACCAGCAACGACGAGCGCGGGGGCGAGAGGAGATTCAATGACGGCCACCTGTTCGGGCGTCGGCTCGGGCTGGCCGAGAAGGCGCGCCACCTCACGCGCGCCCAGGCGCACATTCGTCACATCTCCTCCTGAAACAACGGGCATGAACGCTTGACGGGGCACACCTTGCAGTGGGGGTTGCGCACGAGATTCACGCGCGCCGAGCGCAGTCGCGCGTCGATCTCCCGAACGAGGTTCTCGAACCAGTCGGGATCATCTCCCTCCCCGAGCGGCGCCTGATGCCGCAGGGCACTCGACTTCGCGTCAGTGCCAACGTAGACGAGGCTCGCCCCGACAACGGGCTCGTCACTTTCCATGTGCGCCAGCGCGTACTGGTAGGCGGCCAGCTGAGGGTCGCGTTCTGCCTGGGCTTTCGACTGTGCAGACTTACCCGTCTTGTAATCCACGACCCTGAGTCCGCCCGCTTCACGCTCAACCCTGTCGATGGAGCCGCGAATATCGACCGCTTCACCAAGCGGAACGGAAAAACGCTTCTCGACCGCTGCGACGTCCGGATGCGCGCTCTGGTAGGCCCCGAGCTTTTCGAGCATCTGCACGATTCGAGCGCGTTCGGCGCGCGTGCGCCAGTTCTGTTCGACCTCCTCGCCCTCGGGTGCGCGCTTCGCAAATTCAGCAACGAGCTCGGCCGCCCCCGCCCTGGGGTGGGCCTCCGCGAGAGCGTGGATGAGAGTGCCCACCTCCTGGGCGGTTCCACTGCTTGTGCGGGCGCCCGCGCTTTCGAGGAGAAACGCACGCGGGCATTGCGCGGCTGTCGCGAGACTCGACGGGGAAAGCGCGAGGGTGCTACCAGAGGGGAACGGGGGGTCGGTGCGGGTGAGCGGCTGGTGATACCAGTTCCCGGGGCCTGCGCTTTCGATCCCCTCCCGCTCAAGAGCTGCGAGGAGGCCTGCGAGGTGGGGAGGGTCCGCACTCTCGGATGCGAGGGCGCGCGCGAGCGCGGAAACGAGTTGGCGAGATTCGGGAAAGGGCCCGGGATTTGCGCTGTGGAGGGCCGACGCTACCCAGCCACACGGCACTGCCTCGCACTGCACGGCGCTTTCGAGCACGCGAAACATGCCCGAGGGCGCCGATTCATCGTTCTCAACGGCGGTCACGAGAACGCGGCTTCGTGCACGTGAAAGTGCCGCGATCGCGAGGCGAATCTCGTCGTGGAGGTTCGCGTTTCGCCTCATCGCCCGAAGTTCCGCTCGATTGGGCATGGGCCCGGGCCGGTCGATAAAGAGTGCCAGATCGGCGGCGCCGAGCACCCTCGAGCGGAGGCGGAGATTCGGCCAGGCCCCCTCGTTGAGGCCCGCGAGAATCACGGTATCGAAGCTCTCTCCCGCGACGGCTGCGGGCGTGAGTACGCGCACGATACCGCTCACCCGCCCGCGTGCGCTGAGGGAGTCCTCCGGCACGGCCTGGGCCTCGATGTGCGACATGAATACCGCGATGTCGTCGCCTCCGCGTCGCTCTTCGTAGCGGTCGGCCGCAGTAAAGAGCGCGCCGAGCGCATCGAGGCGAGCGTTGGCGAGCTGCGCGCGCGAGCGCGCCTGCACGCTCCCGGTCACGGCAATCGCCTCGTTCTGCCACCGCGCGGCAAGGTGCGAAGCCTCCCACGCCGCCCACAAAAGCGGAAGAATCCCTGAATCGCGCGCGGAAACGATCGCGTCGTGCATTCGGCGAAGTCGCCGAAGCGGAGCCGTCACCGCACGAAGGTAGCGCTCTCGGCCGCTTTCTGGCTCAGCAGCGCCACCTGCTGGCGCCGGTAGCGCAACTTCCGCATCGTTGAGGATCGAGAGGATCGCGGCGTCGCCGCGCGTGTGTGCACTGTGCGAGAGGGCCCAGCGCCGCAGCTCGCGCACCATGCCGTCGTCGATTCCGCCCCACGGCCCGCGGAGAATCTCGACGAGGCGCTCGTCGCGTAACTGCTCGATTCCGAGCGCCCACGCAAGGATCGTGAAAAGGTCACGGATCACCGGCTCCTCGCGAAGAGCGGTAGCGCGAAGCGTCGCTTCGGCTTCAATCCCGACTCGTGACAGCCGCTCCGCGAGGGCCCGCGCGGCCGACGCCGAACGGCATACGACGGCGATATCGTCACGGGACACGCCGTGAACGGCCGCGAGGAGCCGAATCGCCGTCGCGATATCACGGGCTTCTGCCTCGTCACTCGAGGCGGTCGCGAGCGCGAAAGAATCAGCCACGCCTTCCTCACGGGTGAGCTTCCTCAGCGCAGTCGGAGCGCCCTCGAGCGGGAGGTGTGAGGCGAGTGCTGCAACGACGCGCGAAAGGGCCGGTTCCTGAGCGTAGATCTGCTCGAGCGTGACTACGGCACACGAACGCGAGTCAGAGGCGAGCGCACTTGCCACCCGCGATGCCGCATCGGCCATGCCACCACGAAAGCCCTCAACAGTCGCATCCGGGTTCGAGGTCACGAGGAAACGTCCGGAGCGGGCCGCGAGCGCCGTGACGATACGCACCCCGCTCGCGGTGAAGTCCTGGGCGTCGTCGATAGCGAGAAACCCCAGCGCCTCAGCGTTCTCGATCACCGCGCACGCGCGATCGACCAGAACCCCCAAATCAAGGCGCGCGCCCGCTTCGATCGCCATACTTCCCTCGAGCGCAAGCGAATCAAGATAGGCCTCGAAAACCGGCGCGGCTGCCGTCCATTCCTTGCGCCCGCACTGCTCGCCGAGCTCGGCGAGCTGTAGGGGCCCGAGGCCCCGCTCGGTGCAGCGATTCATAAGGTCACGAAGTTCCGCGCGAAAACCCGCAAGTGGGATCGATGCCGGATCAATCGACTCGGGCCACTGCGCGGGTACCTGCGCGAGAAGCTCCTCGAGTAGCACATCTTGATCAGCCCCCGTGACGAGACTCGGTTGCGCACGTGAATTGCGCGCCGCCTCCTCACTCACGAGCGCGAAAGCGTACGCGAGAGGGGTCATGACCGTCGGTAGCTCTAAATGAATCTGCGCACCCGCAGCGCGCTCTGCCATCGCTCGCCTCGAGAGTTCCTCGCGAAGAAACGCTGCACGCTCCCTCGTGGGGGCGAGAAGAACGACGGTGCGAGGATCAACACCTCCGCGCATCGACTCCCACGCGGCGTGGGCACACAGGGAGGATTTCCCACTTCGCGGGGGGCCGTAGGCGAGCGTCGGAACCCCCTGCGCCACCGACTCGAGCGCGTGCTTTTGCGCGGGCCCCGCAGTAACCAGCGCAAAATCCGCGAGCATTGCGCCAGAATCGCGCGCGGCAAGCCGCAACTCCGCAGGATTTTCCTGCATGCCGCTTCCCTCCAATGCTTTAGGTCGAACCACGTCACTCATCGAAATATCACCCCACCATGGAGGTGAGACAATTAAACTACCCAGACAATGTTTTTCCGCGTTGATCGCCAGCGCCACCCGAAACACCAGGAGACACCATGCGCCGCCGCCTCCCTCGCGCAGAACGCCGTGCCCAGCTGCTCAGTGTTGCCACGTCAAAATTCGGTGAGCGCGGCTACCATCCCACGTCGATGGACGACATCGCCGAGGCCGCCGGTGTTACAAAACCCGTGCTGTACCAACATTTCAGCTCCAAAGAAGACCTCTACATCTCCGTGATCCAGCAGGTTGGCGAGGTGCTTCGGGAGCGCATCGACGGCTTCGCCTTCGAAGGCGCCACGACCTACGACCGCGTCCGTGAGGGCATCGACGTGTTTTTTGGAGTGTTCGATGAGAACTCGAACATGCTGAAGCTCTTCTTCGGCAGCGAGTACGTGACCGAGAGCGTACAGGAGGAGGTTACCCGTGCGACGTCGCGCGCAGCCGAATCCGTTGGGACACTCCTCGCCCGCGCGCGAGACCTCTCCCCCGAGGAAGCCATTGTCGTTGGTCGCACCTTCGTCACGTCCGTGCAAGCGATCGCGCGCGAAACGGACGGCGCCACCGAGGAACGCCGAGAGGCCATGCTTTCCTCACTTGCACTGCTGCTCACAGGCGGGATTCGCGCGTTCGACCCTCGCGACGAAAAACTCACGCAAAACCCCGAGTAGGGCTCTGAGCGAACGCTGCACGGTTTCAGCTCTTCGCTCGATACACTTGCATGAGCGTATGCTGAGCGGTCAGGCCGCTAAGTCTCGCTCACCTTTGCCGCGCCCCCGAATCTCGAAACATTCTCAGCGAGACTCGTGCGGAGTGTGCGGCTCGCAAACCGTGCGCCCAGTGCGCACATGAGAAAAGGACACCCCATGGAAATTCGCATTGGCGTCACGCATTCGTCGCGGGAACTGTCGCTCGAAACCGACATGAGTGCAGCGGACCTCACCGCGCTCGTGGAAACGGCCATCAATGAGAGCTCACTCCTCACGGTCACAGACACCAAGGGCCGCACGGTTCTCGTGCCCGGGGCGCGCATCAACTACGTCGAGTACTCGACCGAAGAGCCGCGCCGCGTTGGTTTCCTGGGCTAACGGAAAGTAGACCCCGAACGTGACTGACAACCAGACCTTTGCCGATTTCGGCGTGAGCGGGGAGATCGTCTCCTCGCTCGCCGATAAAGGCATCACCACTCCCTTCCCGATCCAGGCCATGACCCTCCCGATCGCTCTTAAGGGCCGGGACATCATTGGCCAGGCCAAGACCGGCACTGGAAAGACCCTCGGCTTCGGGATCCCCGCACTCGAAGCCGTCGACCCTAACGTCGCCGAAACCGATTCGGCATTCGGTAAACCGCAGGCCCTCATCGTGGTCCCGACCCGCGAGCTCGCCGTCCAGGTCAGCACCGATATTCAGGCCGCCGGCAAGCGCGGCGGCGTTCGGGTCCTCACGCTCTACGGTGGCCGCTCCTACGAACCTCAAATTGAGGCACTCAACAAGGGCGTCGACATCGTCGTGGGCACACCTGGCCGACTCATCGACCTCATGCGCCAGAAGTATCTCGATCTTTCCCACGTGAAGGTCGCTGTTCTCGACGAAGCCGATGAGATGCTCGACCTCGGCTTTCTCGAGGACGTCGAGAAAATCCTCAAGGCCGTGCCCGCGAAGCGCCAGACCATGCTTTTCTCGGCCACGATGCCCGCGCAGATCATGGCGCTTGCGCGCCGCTTTATGACCCAGCCGACCCACATCCGTGCCCACGATCCCGGGGATACCGCCCGCACCAAGGCGGACATCACCCAGGTTGTCTACCGTGCGCACCAGCTCGACAAGATCGAGGTTCTCGCGCGGATCCTCCAGGCTGAGGGCCGTGGCCTCACAATCGTCTTCACGCGCACAAAGCGCGAGGCTGACCGCACCGCCCACGACCTCGAGGCACGCGGCTTCGCGGCCGCACCTCTCCACGGGGATCTCGGCCAGGGTGCGCGCGAACAGGCGCTTCGCGCGTTCCGGACCGGCAAAGTCGATGTCCTTATCGCGACCGACGTCGCCGCACGCGGCATCGACGTTGATGACGTCACCCACGTCATCAACTACACCGCACCGGAAGACGACAAAACCTTCCTGCACCGCACGGGTCGCACGGGCCGCGCGGGTAAGCGCGGAACCGCCGTAACGTTCGTGGACTGGGAGGATCTCGCACGCTGGGCGCTCATTGCCCGCCAGCTCGGCCTCGAGTCGACGGAGGCGCGCGAAACCTACTCCACCTCTCCGCACCTGTTCAGCGACCTCAACATTCCCGAGGGCGCTAAGGGCACCCTCCCGAAGGACAAGCGCACGCGCGCGGGCCTCGACGCCGAAGAGATCGAAGATCTCGGCGGCCCCGATTCGCGCAAGCGTCGCGGCACGAACGGCCGCGGCAAAGGTCGCGGTGAGGGCCGTGGCCGTGGCCGCGGCAATGGCCACCGCCGCGGTGGTTCTTCTCGAGGCGGCGAGTCCGTCGATTCCGGGACGAAGGCCGAAGGTGACAAGGCGCCGCGTAAACGCCGCCGCCGCTCGCGCACGCGTCGTGTCAACGGCAAGGTCGTCGAGCGTAGGAACGACTAACCGCCCTCGGCGCTCGCGATTAACCGCAGTTCGCGATCTCGGTGCGGTTACTCGCGAGCCACGCGGTGAATTCGCTAGGACTGAGCGCGGCCTTTTCTCGAGCTTCGGGAAGGGCCGCGCGCACGGCTTCGGTGTCGGGCACGATTGAATCGGGGGCGGCGCCGATCCTATTGAGGTTGACTTCGCCGTCCGTCGCAAGACTCACAAACGCGAGGTAGGCCGCGAGGTTTGTGCCGCTCGCCTTCGAAAAGCCGCCGCACGGCGCGACGAACTCGCTCATCCCGAGCGCGCCTACCGTGTTGAGGAGATTCGGCCTATTGGACGGCAGTGCCTCACGGTCGCTCGGATCAACGAGGAGCGTCGCGGTCGACACATCGGATTCAACGAAGCGGTGCGTGCCGACAACGCTCGGAATCATGTCGCTTGGCAGCAGGTTCACTCCCGGCGCCAGCTGCGCCTGGAGCGCCGAAAGCGAGGTCGCAAACGGGCGCGGCGTACATACCTTGGGGTTCTCGCCCACGCAGCTAGCCCCGAAAGCCGTCTCGACCGGCTGAACGCGGCCGTTGTTGGAGATTCCCCCGGCGAGTGCGAGCACGGCAACGAGCACACCCCCGCTCGCCCACGTGAGAGAGCGCTCGCCAATGGCGGGCATGATGATCCCCACGCCGAGCCAGAGGATTGCGCGAAGGCCCGCGCTTGTGAGCGTCGGCTCATAGAAGAACCACGGGATGTCGATGTAACCGCCGAGGGCCGGAATTGACGCCGATACACCAAAGACAAGGGTCCACCACGCGATGAGGTACGCGATGACGCCCGCAATCCCCACTGCTAACGCATTGTTGATGACAAACGTGAGCACGGCCCCGCCGATCGCGAGGCTCGAGATAAATGCCCATGTACCGATGCTCCACACAATCCACAAGAGCGGGTTGATCGCCTTCGCGTCCCCCACTCCCCAGTGAACAAGACTCAGCGCGAGGACCGTGAGCGTCGGAATGACCGTGAAGAGGGCGCCCCAGAGAACCGCTGCCACGACGATTGCGGGCGAGAGCCGGCGGGACGGCCTCCGTATACCTCGCTCAAGCTGGTGGGACTTCTCTCGCGCTTCGTCCGCGGCACGCTCGGCGAGGCTGCGCCACGCAAAAACGAGTGCCCCGGCGACACTCGCGATAAGGCACGCGAGGTTCTGCGGGGCTACGAACGCGCTAGGCCCCCAGCCGATCCACACGCTCGACGTGAGTGCGAGGGCCATGGCGATAATCCCGAGGGTCGCCACGGTCACGAATAGCGAGGCTTGTGGGTTGCCGACGATGGCTCGGGCAACTTCACGGGCATCGCCCCTACGGCGAGCGCGCTGAGAGCTTGACATCCCCATCACAGCCTTGCGGACGTCGCCGCGAGGATGCGCGCGAGGTTCTCGTCGCTCGTCGTGTTTTCGCCGAGGCGATTCGGTTTTCCGCTCCCGTGGTAGTCGCTGCCGCCCGTGACGATGAGATTGCGCTCGCGTGCGATCGCCGCAAGCGCTGCACGCTCAGCCTCACCGTGCTCGCGGTGGAAAATCTCGAGGCCGTCGAGGCCGCAGTCGATGAGTTCTTGGCATCCGTCGGAATCGAGCCCCTTGCCGCGCGTACGTGTCATGAGGTGCGCCCCTACCGCAAGCGCTCCAGACGCGTGAATCCCCGCGATCGCGTCTTCGGCTTCGAGGGCGCGGTAGGGCACGTAGTAGGGCGAGTGGGGAGCGAGCAGGTGCGCAAAAGCTTCAGCTCGGCCGCTCACGACGCCAGCGCGCGTCAGGGCGTCCGCGATGTGGGGGCGTCCGACGCTTGCCACGCTCACATCGCGGCTGCTTTCAGTATCAAGGACCGCCTCCCACGTGATAGGGAAATCCTCGCTCAGCCGCTCGACGATACGCTGCGCGCGTCGCTCTCGCGACTCACGCACCTCGTCGAGCTTGGCGGCGAATGCCGACCCCGGAGCGGGAGTATTACCAAGGGCGAGGATGTGGATGCTCCGGCCGTTGAGCTTCGCGGAGACTTCCATGCCGGGAAGGAAACCGAGGCCTGCGCTCCTCGCGGCCCCGCGGGCCTGAGCGATCCCGCGGTCAGTGTCGTGGTCGGTGAGAGCGATGACGTCGACTCCCGAGCGGCGCGCCTGTTCGATGACGGCCGCAGGCGGCTCTGTGCCGTCCGATACCGCCGAATGGGTATGAAGATCGATGAGGCTCATCGTTCCTCCTCTCACACCTCTTCTTGGCCGGCCCGGGTGGCTCTTGGCGCTCCCCCGTGAGAATATCGAAGGGTGAGTGAGATCAATAATTCAAAGTCCAGCGCCCCCGAGACCACCGACGATCTGAAGTCGAGGGGCGATACCCGCAGCCAGCGCCCCACGAGCGAGGCTTTTCTTAGCTTCCTCACCCAAGGGTGGGATGAGACGCTCCCGCCGGCAGGCCGCCGTGCCGTTGCCGATTTCACGCCCGCACGGCGCGACTGTCTCGTCGAGACGGTGCCCGCAACTCGAATGGTGCTTCCCGCCGGGGGCCTCAAGGTCCGCAGCAACGATTGCGACTATCAGTTCCGCCCCCACACGGCGTTTGCGTACTACTCGGGCCTCGGCACCGATGAGGAGCCCGATTCGGTGTTCGTCGTCGAGCCCGACGCCGAGGATCCCCGCAAGAGTCAGGCCACGTACTTCTTCAAGCCGCGCTCGGGCCCGGAGACCAACGAATTCTTCGCGGATTCTCGCTACGGCGAAATGTGGGTCGGGCGCCGCCCCACGCTCGAGGAAGTCGAGGAGCAGATCGGCGTGCCGTGCCGCCACATCGACGAGCTGCGCGACGCGCTTGCGAAGGACCTTGGCGACAACCTCGACCTCGCTGTCATCGAAGGAGTCGATGAACGCATCGATGCGCTCGTCGCCGAAATCCGCGAGCAAAACGGCCTCGAAGGCGGGCAAAAGGCCCGCACGGTCAATTCGTTCCTCGAGCAGAGCGCGTCTGAGTCCCGCGTTGTCAAGGACGCATGGGAAATCGAGCAGATGCGAGCCGCTGTCGCGACGACAATCAAGGGTTTCCACGAGGTCGTGCGGAACTTCCCGGAGGCCATCGCCCACGAGCGCGGTGAGCGCGTCGTGGAGACGGTCTTCAACCGTACGGCGCGCGCCGACGGCAACGGCGTCGGCTACGACACGATCGCGGCCTCCGGCCCGAATGCGTGCACGCTTCACTGGGTGCGAAACAACGGCGCCGTCAAGGAAGGCGACCTGATCCTCATCGACGCAGGTTGTGAAGTCGATTCGCTCTACACCGCGGATGTCACGCGCACGCTCCCCGTGACGGGTACCTTCACGGAGCCGCAGAAGAAGGTCTACCAGGCCGTTCTCGACGCTGCCGATGCCGTGTTTGCCGCGGCGAAGCCCGGAATGAAGTTCCGCGACCTGCACGCGACCGCGATGGAGGTTATCGCGGACCGCCTCGATCAGTGGGGCTTGCTTCCCGTGAGCGCCGAGGAGTCCCTCAAGCCCGAGGGCCAGTATCACCGCCGCTGGATGGTGCACGGCACAAGCCACCACCTCGGCATGGATGTTCACGACTGCGCCCAGGCACGCCGCGAAATGTACCTCGATGCGACCCTCGAGGAGGGCATGGTGTTCACGATCGAGCCGGGCCTGTACTTCAAGGAGAACGACCTCCTCGTTCCCGAAGAGCTGCGCGGCATCGGTGTGCGCATCGAGGACGACGTTCTCGTGACGAAGGACGGCGTCGAGAACCTCTCGCGCGAGCTTCCCCGCGAGATCGACGCGATCGAGGCTTGGATGGCGGAGTTGCTCAAGTGAGCCCGCACGAGCGTTTCTTTGCCGCACGCCTCGCGGGCACCGGGCTTTTCGACCCGCTCGGTGACCGCATTGGCAAGGTCCGCGATGTCGTTCTGATTCCGCAAGAGACCCACACCGCACGCGCGGTGGGACTCGTCATCGAGGTGCCCGGGAAGAAGCGCATTTTCTTGCCGATCACGAAGGTCACGTCGATCTCGACCGGCCAGGTCATTTCCGACGGTTCCCTCAACCTTCGCCGCTTCGAAATGCGCAAGAGCGAAATTCTCGCGGTGGGTGATCTGCTCGACCGCAAGGTGAACCTCGTTGACGGGACGGGCGACGCGTTCGTTGAAGATGTCGCGCTCGAGCAGGACCAGATCTCTAAGGAATGGGAGATCACGAGGCTCCACGTGCGCCGGTCGAAGGCTAAGAACGCGTTTTCGAAGCTCGTGGGCCGCAATGAGACGCTCACGGTCGGTGTCGATGAGGTCAAGGGCCTCTTCGGGACTCAGGCGGAGCAGTCCGCACAGATTCTGCTGGCCTCGTATTCGGACCTCAAGCCCGCTGACCTCGCGGATCTCATCCAGGAGATGGAGCCGAAACGCCGCGCCGACATCGTGCGTGACCTTTCAAACGAGCGCCTCGGATGGGTTCTCGAGGAACTTCCCGAGGACATCCGTGTTGAGCTCATGCAGGGACTCGAATCAGAGCGCGCCGCGGACATTCTCGATGCGATGGACCCGGATGACGCTGCGGACCTTCTCCAGGAGCTTCCCGAACCTATGGGCCAGGATCTCCTCACGCGCATGGAGCCGGAGGAGGCCGAGGACGTGCGCCGCCTGCTCGCCTACGACGAGTACACGGCCGGCGGGCTCATGACGACCGAGCCGCTGATCGTCGCCCCCGAGACCCCGGTCGCGCACTGCCTCGCTCTCATATCTCGCGAGGAGATCTCCCCCGCGCTCGCGTCGATGGTGTACGTGTGCCGCCAGCCGCTCGAGACGCCCACGGGCAAGCTCCTCGGGGGCGTGCACTTCCAGCATTTGCTTCGCGAACGTCCCGAGCGCCCCGTGGGCGAAATCATCGATCAGGATCAGGTGACGATGGCCCCTACGAGCCATCTCCATGACGTGACTCGCGAAATGGCGACGTACAATCTTGTGTCGCTTCCCGTGGTCGATAAGGATTCCCACCTTCTCGGTGCCGTGACGGTCGATGACGTCCTCGACCACGTTCTTCCAGAGGATTGGCGCGAGAGCGATGAGCCCGTCGCAACGACGACGGGGCAGATCGACCTCACGGGGATCGCGAGGGCAATTTCGGACCAGGAGGGGTGAGCTAGATGGCACGTGGCAAGAAGAAGCGCCCCCAGCTCGATGATCCCGCGCGCAAGTGGCGCGGGCTGTGGCGCATGTTTTCGAGGCGCCGCCCGAAGGACGACAACAATGATGGTTTCGGCCGCATGGCCGAGGCGATTGCGCGGTTCATGGGTACGCCCGCGTTCCTCGTGGGCATGACGATTTTCTGTGGCGTGTGGCTCGGGTGGAACACGTTCCTTCCCGAATCGGTCCAGTTCGACCCCCGCGCGCTCAACTTCACGCTTCTGACCCTGATTCTCTCGCTCCAGGCGTCGTATGCCGCTCCGCTTCTGCTCCTTTCGGACAACCGCCAGGCCGACCGCGACCGCGTGCAGGCCGAGCAGGATCGCCAGTCGAACGAAAAGGCTCACGCGACCACGGAGTTCATCACGCGTGAAATCGCGAGCTTGCGCATCGCGATGGCGGATGTGGCCACCCGCGACTACGTGCGCGGCGAGCTTCGAGACCTCCTCGAGGAGCTTCAGGCTGGCGACGACGACCCCACACCGGCCGCGGAAACCGCGGATGGCGCTGAACCGATCGAACCCGCACGCGATCACGCGCATTTGCGCTCGCTCCTGCGCGAGGACATTCGCGCCGTGCTCCGCGAGGAACTCGAGCAGATGCGCAGCGATGCCGCGGAGTGAGGCCCCGTGAGCACTGACCTTGCCTCGCAGGTTCGCTCCGCGCTCACGCGCGTGATCGACCCCGATCTCGGCCGCCCCATCACCGATGTTGGCATGGTCAGCTCTGTTGAGGTCACACCTGAGGGGGTGGCTCTCATCCACCTCGTGATGACGGTCGAGGGGTGTCCCATGCGCTCCCGAATCGAGAAAGAGGCCGCCGAGGCTGCGTCTCACGTTTCGGGCCTCACGGAAGTGCGCGTGACGTCGGGGACGATGAGCGAGGAGCAGCGCCGTGCCCTTGTCGAGGATCTTCGCAAAAGGCGCCGCGAAGTTCCCTTCAATAAGCCTGGATCTCTCACGCGAGTGATAGCGATCAGCTCGGGCAAGGGAGGCGTCGGAAAGTCCACGGTGACGGCTAACCTCGCCCTCGCCCTCACTCGCCTCGGCTATAGCGTGGGCGTCCTTGACGCCGACATTCACGGTTTTTCGATGCCCGGGATGTTTGGGGTGAGCACCCAGCCAACCCGCGTGAATGACCTTCTCATGCCGCCCATCGCCCACGGTGTCAAGGTCATGTCGATCGGCGTTTTCGTGCCCGAGCATCAGGCGGTCGTGTGGCGCGGCCCGAAAATGCATCGCGCGATCGAGCAGTTTGCGACGGACGTGTTCTGGGGCGATCTCGATTTTCTCCTTCTCGATCTCCCGCCGGGAACCGGCGACGTCGCTATTTCGGTCGCGCAGGTGCTGCCCACCGCGGAGCTTCTCGTCGTCACGACTCCCGACTCAGCTGCGAGCGGCGTCGCTTCGCGCATCGGCTCTCTCGCCCGTTCCACGGAACAGACGATCATCGGGGTGATCGAGAACATGAGTTGGTTGAGCACCGATCACGGTGAGCGCCTCGAGATTTTCGGTAGTGGCGGCGGCGAGCGCGTCGCCGCTCAGCTAAGCGAGGATCAGGGCGCGGACGTTCCGCTCCTCGGGCAGGTTCCGCTCGCGCAAAGCGTGCGCGAAGGGTCCGACGCCGGCCGGCCTCACACCGCCTTAGAGTCGTCGAGCGAGGCGTACCTCGCGTTTATGCGCATCGCTGAGCAGCTCGCGAAACCGCGTGGTCTTTCGGGCCGGAAACTCCCGCTCTCGCTCGCGTAGCGCGCCTCGCAAGGTGCGGCGTAGGCTCAGGTTGCCTCGGGGTCGAACGGGGTCCCTTCGGGCTCCTGGGCCGCCTTGGAACCAGCCGCGCTGCCGGAGCCTTTCGCTGCCGCGCCGACACTCGCCACCGCTGCCGATGTGGCGCTCGTAGAACTCTTCACCGCATCGCGAAAATCGTTGACGTCGTCCTCGAGGCCGGTCGAATCCCACGCATCGCGAATGATTTTGCGCGGATCGTATTGGCGCGGGTCGTACTTCTTGAGATCGTCGACGGCAATGCCCATTTCGTCTTCGATCGACGCACGGGAGTTATCCGCCCATTTACGCAGATCGCGCACCCAGTGGATGACCTTGCGGGTGTATTCGGGAAGGCGCTGCGGGCCGATCAGGATCGTGAAGAGCAGGATGATGATGAGCAGTTCCCATCCCCCAAAAGTGAGGAAGACATCTGAACCCATCGACGTGCCTGCCTTGTCTCGTTCCGCTCAAAATGGTGCTCCGCCATTATTGCACGCACAAGTGGGAAACTCGCGCGGCGTGGCCTAAGCTTGAGTGCCACGAAATTCACGGCAAAGAGGGAGAGTGCACATGGCAACGGGCAAGTTGGCGAGCTGGGCGCTCAGCGAGCAATTCCTCGATGAGCAGCGGCTGTTTGCCGCCCCCGGGGTGTGTGAGCGGGCGCGCGAGCGCGGCAGCGCGATAGGCCTTGCGCCGGTTCTTGCGGGCTCGGCCGCACACGCGCGTAGCGTCGTCGCGATGCTCGGGGCACGGGCGATCGTGCAGGTGGGTGCTGGGGCGGGTGCGCTCAGCCTCTACCTCGCGAGTGCGATGGGTTCCGACGCCACCCTCACCGCAATCGATCCTGAGCCGGAAAACGTGCGGCTCGTGCGCAAGGCCTGTGCTGAGGCCCAGATCCCGGAGGCGCGCGTGCGCACGATTAACGCGCAGCCGCTCGACGTGTTTACGCGCCTCACGCGCGGCGCCTACGACATGATCGTCGTGAATGCGAGCGAGCCAAGGCTCGGCGCTCTCGTGGAGGGGGCGCTCGACATTATTCGCCTCGGTGGGGCACTGGTCATTATGAACGTCATGCACCACGATCGTCTCGGCGATTCGTCAGCGAATGACCCGGAGACGGCCCACATTCGGGAGGTCGTTGCCGATCTTAAGGAGCGAGACAATCTCGTGCTCGCGCTGTCACCCGCGGGGGACGGGGTGCTGACAGCAGTCAAGGCGAGGCTGTGAGGGAATAACCCCCACAGCCTCTAGGCAATTCAGGAGATGAGGTTAGGCGGGAACAACCGTGTTGAGGGCGTCGCGCAGCTCGCGCGCCTCATCCGCCGAAATTTCTACGACGAGACGACCGCCGCCCTCGAGCGGTACTCGCATGATGAGGCTCCGGCTCTCTTCGGCCACTTCGAGGGGGCCGTCGCCTGTACGAGGCTTCATCGCTGCCATGATCGTTCGCCCTTTCTCTGGCAATGGATCTGTCGTCCCTATTCTTTCACTTTGATCCGCCGATTCCTGGGAGGGCATAGAAAGCGCGAGGTAAACGGCTACTTCATATCGCGTTTGAGGACCTCGATAACCTCGTCGGCCGTGTCAACGATATTGATGAGATCGGTGTCGCCGGGAGAAATGTAGCCGTACTCTTCCTGGACGGTTTGCTCGAGCCAGGCGACAAGCCCGCTCCAGTAATCGCGGCCCACGAGAATAAGCGGAAACTTCTTGATCTTGTGCGTCTGGATGAGGCACAGCGCCTCGAAAAGCTCATCGAATGTGCCGAAGCCTCCCGGGAAGGCCACGAACGCCTGCGAGTACTTCACAAAGCAGGTTTTGCGCGTGAAAAAGTATCGAAAGTTCACGCCGAGCTCGACGTATTCGTTCATGCCCTGCTCAAACGGTAGCTCGATGCCAAGGCCCACGCTCGTTGTTCCTGCTTCAATCGCGCCGTGGTTGCCGGCCTCCATGATTCCGGGACCGCCGCCCGTAATGATGGCGAGCCCCATCTCGCCGATGCGCCTGGCCACCTCGCGTGCAAGCGCGTAGTGCGGGTGATCAGCTTTCGTGCGTGCGCTGCCGAAGAGCGCGACAGCGGGCCCGAGTTCGGCGAGCGCGCCGAAGCCCTCAACGAACTCCGACTGAATGCGCATGACCCGCCACGGATCGGTGTGAACCCAATCGCCCTCGCCCGCGTTCTGGAGAAGACGCTGGTCCGTGGTCTCGGTGGGGCGCTGTTTACCGCGCAGGAAAACGGGGCCCTTGCGGTAGTCGCTCAGTGGTCCGTGAAAGTGCTTTTTCATGATTTCCACGTTAGCTCAGGAACCGTTCAAGAGACCTGTAACAGTGGGTGAGGGCAGCCGTCGGAATGTATTCCCCATCCGTGTGGGCCAGAAGCGGGTCTCCCGGGCCAAAGTTGACGGCTGGCGTGCCGAGTGCACTGAAGCGCGCCACGTCGGTCCATCCCTGCTTCGCTTCCACGCTCACCCCATCGCCAAGGGCCGCGAGAAAGTCCCGGGCTGCGGGCCGTGTGAGGCCGGGCAGGGCGCCGCCCGAGGAGTCCGTGACCTCAAACTCGAGGTCGAGCCCAGCAAACACCTCTTCGATATGAGCGAGCGCCTCCGCTTCGCTCGTGCTCGGCGCGAAGCGATAGTTCACGAGTATTTCGGCCCGGTCGGGAATCACGTTCGTTGCGATGCCGCCCTCGATTGCCACCGCATTGAGGCATTCGCGGTACAGGAGACCGTCGATTTCCACGTCCTTCGGCTCGTAGTCCGCAAGCCGCGACAGCGCACCGGAAAGAGCGTGGATCGCGTTCTTCCCAATCCATGCGCGACCCGAATGAGCCGCGATGCCCCGCGCGGTAAGTCGCACCCGCATCGTGCCTTTGCAGCCTGCCTCCACTCCCCCGTTCGACGGCTCACCGAGAATCGCAAAATCGGCTTCGAGAAGCTCGGGGCGTTCGCGCGCGATACGCGTGAGCGAGTTGAGGCTTGCCTCCACTTCCTCGTGGTCATAGAAGATCCACGTGAGATCGTGACGAGGCGACGCGAGAGAGCACGCGAGCGCAAGGAACACGGCGACTCCCCCCTTCATGTCGCACGCACCGCGGCCGATGAGCCGCTCCTGCCCGTCCACGACCTGCACGCACGAAGGAAGATTGCCTGCGACGGGAACGGTATCGAGGTGGCCGGCGAGAATGACGCGCTCGGCGCGCCCGAGGTGGGTGCGCGCGATGACGGTGTCGCCATCGCGAATAACCTCGAGGTGCTCGCACGCACGAAGCGTCGCCTCGACCCTGTCGGCAAGGAGAGTTTCGTTACCCGAAATCGACTCGGTATCGACGATTGCACGCGTGAGCTCGGTCAGGCCCGCATCGAGGGGCAGCGGTGTCGTGTTCATCATGCACACAAGCGTAGAGGTTTTCGGCGCGCTCCAACGAAATCCGAAGAGGCGCGCTATAGCCTGTGAGCCATGACTGAGAACAAAAGCGCATGGGGCATCGGCCTCGCAACCATCGCGGACAATGGGACGACCCTTGACACGTGGTACCCCGCACCCGAACTGGGCTGTGCCCCCGATGACCTCGCCAACCATCCTCTCGCCGTCGCCCTCGCAAAGGCCGCGCGAGACGATGCCGCACGCGGCACCCGTCAGGAAGTCGTCACACGAGCCATTTCCCTGGCAGAGGCGCCGCGCGATGCGTCCGATGCGTACTTGCGCCTCCATCTACTCTCCCATCGCCTCGTAAAGCCGAACGAGCAAAACCTCGACGGTCTGTTCGGCGCGCTCACGAATGTTGTGTGGACCTCGGAAGGGCCGTGCGCCGTGGACGGCTTCGAAGAGACGCGCCTGCGCCTCATCAGTGAAGGCCGGCGCCCCACGGTCTACTCGATCGATAAATTCCCCCGCATGGTCGACTACGTGGTTCCCGACGGCGTCCGCATCGGCGATGGCGACCGATTGCGCCTCGGCGCTCACCTCGCGAGCGGCACAACCGTCATGCACGAAGGCTTCGTGAACTTCAACGCGGGCACCCTTGGCACCTCGATGATCGAGGGGCGCATCTCGCAAGGTGTCGTCGTGGGCGATGGCTCCGACATCGGTGGTGGCGCCTCGACCATGGGCACCCTTTCGGGCGGCGGGACGGAGCGCGTGAGCGTCGGAGAGCGCTCGCTCGTTGGAGCAGAAGCAGGCGTCGGCATCGCCCTCGGCGACGACTGCATCGTTGAGGCCGGGCTGTATGTCACCGCGGGCACGAAGGTCACCCTCATCAACGGCGAGAATCGTTCCGTCGTCAAGGCTCGCGACCTCTCCGGGGTGCCGAGTCTCCTGTTCCGCCGTAACTCGCAATCGGGCGCCGTCGAGGCCGTCTCGCGCTCGAACAAGCGCGTTGAGCTGAACTCCGACCTTCACGCGAACTAATCATGGCCAAACGCCCCGCGCTGTCTCGCGTGGTCATCCCGCTCACGCTCCTTGCGGTTTTTCTCGCGGTCGTGGGCGGGAGCTTCGCCGCGCTCACTCTCTTTGACGGCGGCCAGCGCACGGGCCGCTGCACCGCGAGTGGGCTCTCGACATCGCATTCGTACTCGACCGAGCAAACCCTCAATGCCGCCACGATCAGTGCGGTCTCGATCGACATGGGACTGCCCCCTCGCGCCGCGTCGATCGCCCTCGCGACCGCCTACCAGGAGTCGAAGCTTAAAAACATCGACTACGGGGATCGCGATTCGGTAGGGCTCTTCCAGCAACGCCCCTCCCAGGGGTGGGGCACAAAAGAGCAGATCATGGATCCTGTGTTTGCCTCGACGGCCTTTTACGAGAAGCTCGCCAAGGTCAAGGGGTACGAGGACATGGACATCACCGTCGCGGCGCAAAAAGTGCAGCGGTCAGCGTTTCCCGATGCCTACGCCGATCACGAGGTCGAGGGGCGCCTCTTCTCCTCTGCGCTCACCGGCAACAGCGGCCCCGAGCTCGAATGCGACCTCGCCGCCGCTGGAGGTCCAGCGCATCCAGAGAAACTTCGCGAGTCTCTCGCGCGCGAGTTCACCCGGATGAGCGAGTCAGGCGAGGTGAAAAGTTCGCTCGGCGCCGCGGGATCAAACGCGCCTCAGGGGGCGGGTCACACGACCGTGGTCATCAAGACGGCCGACGAAAAGCGCGGCTGGGCGCTCGCGAACTGGGCCGTCGCCCATGCCGCACAGGACAATATCGTGGGCGTCGACTACCGCGGGCACCGTTGGGATCGCTCACGCCACGTCTCCCAGACGTCGTCGCAGTGGGACAGCGACGCAACGGGCGGGGCAAGCGGCGAGGATGACGCGGTCGTGATCTATTTCGCGAAGGGGGCGTGAGGCACGGCCGCAGCCTCGGTTATTTGGCCTTGTTCTCGCGCGCCTTCAGTTCCTCGCGAAGATCGTGGAGCAGGAGCTCCGACGTGCCCGTACGCTCCTCGATCGGAACGTATGCGCGCTCGGCTTCGCCCGTGTAGATCTGCCGCGGCCGCATAATCTTCGTGTCGGGATCGTTGATCGCCTCTTGCCACTGTGCGATCCACCCGGGCAGGCGCCCGATCGCGAACAGCACCGTGAACATGTGCGTGGGAAAACCCATCGCCTTGTAGATGATGCCCGTGTAGAAGTCGATGTTCGGGTAGAGATGGCGTTCAATGAAGTACTCGTCGCGAAGCGCGATCTCCTCAAGCTTCATCGCGAGCTCAAGGCGCTCATCATGGATCCCGAGCCGCTCGAGCACCGTATCGGCAATGCCCTTCACGAACTTCGCACGCGGATCGTAATTCTTATACACCCGGTGCCCGAAGCCCATGAGACGGGTGGAATCATCCTTGCTCTTGACCTTCTCCATGAACACTCGCGGATCCTGACCAGACTTTCGAAGGTCGTCGAGCATGTGCATGACGCGCGTGTTAGCGCCGCCGTGCGCCGGCCCAGACAAGGCCGCAACGCCGGCCGAGATCGAGGAGAAGAGGTCCGCTCCCGCCGAGCCGACGAGGCGCACCGCGGTCGCCGAGCAGTTCTGCTCATGATCGGCGTGGAGAATAAATAGCTGCTCGAGTGCACGCACCACAACCGGGTCCGCCACGAAATCCTCGACGGGAAAAGCGAACATGAGCCTCAGGAAGTTCTGCACGAGGCTCAGCGAGTTATCCGGGTACATGAGCGGCTGCCCGTTTGCGACCCGGTGGGCGTAAGCCGCCATCGTGGGCATCTTTGCGAGAAGACGGAACGTCGAAATTCGGACCTGCTCAGGGTCGTTCGGGTCGAGCGAGTCCTGATAGAAGGTCGACAGCGCACTCACGCCCGCTTGGAGCACGGCCATGGGGGCGGCATCGCGCGGAAGGGCGATGAACACGCGCTTGAGGTTCTCGTCGAGAAGAGTCCGCTGCTCGATCGAGTGCACGAACTGGTCGAGCTGTCCCTTCGTGGGCAGCTCGCCAAAGATCAAGAGGAATGCGACCTCAAGGTAGCTCGAGTGCTCGGCGAGCTGCTCGATCGGGTAGCCGCGGTGCCGGAGAATCCCCGCCTCACCATCGATGAACGTAATGGCCGACGTCGTCGGCGCCGTGTTCATGAGCCCCGGGTCGAACGTCACCGCCCCCGTTTCCTTGCGCAGCCCCGCGATCGAAACACCGAGGTTGCCCTCGGTCGGCTCGACGAGCGGCAGATCCAGGTTTCGGTCATTCACGCTAAAGTGTGCGGTCATCGCGTTCCTTTCGTGTCTGTCGCAACGCTCTTAGCGGGCGGCTCGGAGCCTTTCGGCAGCGCTAGCGATCCGCTCGTCCGTCGCGGTAAGGGAGATGCGCACATGTCGCGCACCCGCCTCGCCGTAAAAGGTACCGGGGGCAGCGAGGATTCCCAATTTTGCAAGGCGCTCAATGCTCGCTTCGCTCGCCTCACCGAATGTCGTCCACAGGTAGAGGCCGGCCTCGGAATGCTCGATTTTTCCGCCGAAAGCTTCGAAAGCGGGTGCGAGAGTCTCACGGCGAGCGCGGTAGGTTTCGCGCTGGCGGGAGGCCGACGCTTCCTCTCCGAGGGCCGCTGCCATGGCGTTTTGAACGGGGCCCGGCACCATGAGCCCGGAATGTTTACGAACCGCGAGCAGCTCGCCGACGAGGGCAGGGTCGCCGGCGACAAAAGCGGCACGGTAACCAGCGAGGTTCGATTGCTTCGAGAGCGAGTAGGCGCACAGCACATTCGTGAGGTCGCCGTCATTCACGCGCTCATCGAGAATCGATGGGGCCTCGTCCACATCCCACGTGAGTGGCGCGTAGCATTCGTCGGAAGCGACGATGATGTCCCTCTCGCGTGCCCATGCAAGGAGGGCACGCAGCTCGCCGATATCGTGCACCGCTCCCGTCGGATTCGACGGCGTATTGAGCCACAGCAGGCGCACCGAGTCGAGGCAGACGTCGGAACCGAGCGCCCCCTCCCCCTCGCGTGCAAGCGCCCGCACATCGAGTGGGACGGGCCGGGCTCCCGCGAGCCGTGCGCCGAGGTCGTAGGTCGGGTAGGCGATATGGGGAAAGGCGACTGCCTCCCCGGTGCCGATGCCGAGCTGGAACGGAAGGTGCGCAACGAGTTCTTTCGAGCCGATCGTGGGAAGCACGCCACTGGCGCTGAGAGCTGAGGGAGCACCGCGGTGTGCGCGACAGAAATCGACGATGGCCTCGCGCAACTGCCCCGTTCCGGCGACCGTCGGGTAGCCGTGCGCATCCGAGGCGGCCACAAGTGCTTCCTGGGCGACGCGGGGCGTTTCATCAACGGGAGTGCCAACCGAGAGATCGACAATCCCATCCGGGTGTCGCTCGGCGAGTGCGCGCGCCGAGGCGAGCGAATCCCACGGAAAGGACGGCAAGGTCGAAAGGAGCGGCGTTCGCGAAGTCATGGTGCTCATCCTACGACCCCAGTGCCAGCTCTTACCGAGCTCGATCGCCTTCGCTCTCAACGGCGCGGCGCCACATACCGTGCAGCTCCGCCGCGATCGCGGGGTGCGCGACCATGATGCCGGTGGACGGGTCAGAAGGAAACAGGGTGTCGTGGCCGTCCCAATCGAGCACCCTCAAACCGGCCTCGTGTGCGATGAGCATGGACGCGAGGTGATCCACGGCTCCGAATCGCCCCACGAGCGCACCGTGCCCTCTGCCGACCGCAGGCCCCACGAGCGACAGGGTTCCCGAACCCATGATCCGGCTCGTCACATCGATCTCGCCCAGAGAGCGGATAAATTCCGCCTGGCCCTCGAAGAATGTCGCCCCGAGAAGCTCGGTGAGAACGACAGAGCCGGGCAAAGTGGACCGGTGTTCGACTGAGATGGGGCCACCGCGGTGCATGGCTCCGCGCCCCCGAATCGCCGAAAAGACCTCTTTCGTGCGCGGGTCTGCGACGACACCAACGACGGGGCCGTCCTCATCACACATGGCGAGGGAGAACGAAAACCAGGAGATGCCGTGCGCGTAGTTCGTGGTGCCGTCGATGGGATCGCAATACCACGTGTACTCAACCCCGGCGCTGTCCTCGAACTCTTCCCCGACGAAGGCGTGCGTCGGAAATTCTTCCGCAATGGTCCGGCGTACCCAGAGCTCGATCCCCAGGTCAATATCCGTCACGAAATCAGCGGCGTTCTTTTTTGTCGCAAACATCGAAACGTTCGAGGATGTCGAGCGGATCATCGCCCATGTGGCAAGTGACTGTGCAAGCTCGTGCGCGCGCGTCAACACATCGCGCCCTCGTCCCACGTGATCGGCGCTCATGCTCCCCGCACCTCCGCGTTCTGGTTAAGGACGCGCAGGAGGTCGCCCGCACGGTTGGACGTCACGGCCTCAACGCCCATCGCCGCAAGCGCCCTTGCAGTCTCGGCATCGTCAACGGTCCAGCAGGTGGTACGAAGCCCGAGGGCACGTGCAGCGCTCACGGTCGTGGGCGAGCAGACGCCAAAGTGGGGGTTCCACGAGTAAGGCTCGAGCTCCTCGACGAGGGCGGGATCCGGAACACCATCGAGCGGGTAGGTCATACGCAAACGTGCCGTGGGAAGGACCTCGCGCACGGCACGCATGGCGGTGACTCCCCCCGTGAACTCCGCCCGTGCCGCTGCCGCGCGACGCTCATCCGAGTGGTCCCCCTCTCCCGAGGCAATCGCCCGGATCCGCGAGGCGCTCACGCGCGCAATCTCCTGCTCCGCGCCGTCAGACTCACCCGGAAAATCGAGAAGAAGCACAGCATCGCCCACGGCGTCGAGAGCACGCTCGAGCGTGGGGACTCCCCGCTCAAAGCCGTGGTCATTTGCGCACGTGCCATGCTCAGCCGGCTCACGGGCTTCAAGCGCGCTCACCGAGAGCTCAGCGGGACTGGCCGTGCACTCCCACAAGCGCTCGAGCGTGGAGTCGTGCAGAAGAATGGGCTCCCCTTCGGCGCTGAGCCTCAGATCGACCTCGACAACCTCGAGCCCCTCGGCTGCCGCGTGTGCGATCGCTTGGAGAGTGTTCTCAACGTGGGCGACGGGATCGCCACGATGTGCAACGAGCTGCACAGGACTCATCATTTCTCCGTTCATGCTGCTGACTGCTCCCCGGTAGGTCCGGCAGGCGAGGTAGCCGCGTCGACGAGAACACCATCGCGATACACCAGCGCTTCGGTGATGCGCACCCCCACCTCATCGTCAACGCGCAAGTCGTCGGCCTTCGCGAGCGAGCGCACACGAATGGCGCCGACCCGCACGACGAGGTCGCTGAGGTGGCCCTTTGGGGTGATGCGCTCAATGGTGCCCTTGAGCTGGGCGGCGCGGGGATCGCCAATCACGACGTTCTCGGGGCGAATACCGCATTCGGCATGTTCGGCCGCTCCGGTCACGAGGTCAATCGGCAGCGGCTCGAGACCTTCGACGTAGATGCGACCGGAACCGTCGGCACGGCGCTCCACTCGCCCTTTCACGAAGGACATCGTCCCGATGAAACCCGCGACAAACCGCGTCGCCGGTCGGCGATACAGAGTCGTTGGATCAGTCAGCTGTTCGATCCGGCCGCCGTTCATGACGGCGATGCGATCAGCAACGGCGAGCGCCTCCTCCTGATCGTGCGTCACAAAGACGCTCGTCATGCCAAGTTCCTGCTGGATACGACGAATCTCTTCGCGAACCTGGACGCGAAGTTTCGCGTCGAGGTTCGAAAGCGGCTCATCGAGAAGCAAGAGCGAGGGGTTTTGGACGAGCGCACGCGCGAGAGCAACGCGCTGCTGCTCGCCGCCCGACAGCCGCGCCGGTCGGCGCCCGGCCTTCTCCTCGAGTCCGACGAGCGCGAGGGCCTCACGCACGCGTGCGGTGCGCTCGTCGCGTGGGACCTTGGCAACCTTGAGCGGGAATGCCACGTTCTTTTCGACGCTCATGTGGGGCCAGAGCGCGTAGTTCTGGAACACCATCGCCGAGGGCCGGCGCTCCGGAGGCAGCGACGTCACATCACGCTCACCCACGGTGATCCGCCCCGCATCCGGCGTGAGGAACCCACCGATCATCCGCAAAGTCGTCGTTTTCCCGCATCCCGAAGGGCCGAGCAAACAGACCATCTCTCCCTTCCCGATCGCGAGATCAAGATCTTTGATGATGCTCTTGCCACCGAGCGTGATGCTGACGGAGCTAAGCGTGAGCGGCTCGGGAGAGAACCGGCGAGCGGTTCGGGCAGCTTTCGATGCGGACTGTGTCATCGGATTTGGAAACCTTCTGCGAGAGCCCCACCCATGATGTGCTTCCTTACGAGAAGAAGAAGCACAACGGAGGGGACGGTGAGCATGATGGAAAAAACGGCCGCGACCTGTTCCGGCGAGTTGAGAACGAGCGTGTAGAGCTCGGTCGGCATCGTGGAATAACTGGGGGCACCAACGAGGTAGGTGGCCTGAGCTTCGTCCCACGACGCGAGGAAAGCCATGATGAGGGCGACGAAATACCCCGGGGCGGCAAGTGGAAGCGTGACGCTCACGAAAGTCCTGAGCCATCCGGCGCCGCTATCGCGCGCGGCATCTTCGAGCCTGCGCGGTACCGCCGCAAACGAGGCGGCAGGAATCCACGTAAGAAAAACAACCTGACCGAGCATGTGCGCGATCGTGACACCCGGAATGGTCTCCATGAGGTTGAAGGCGTAGTACAAAGCCGCAATGCTCACAAAAAGCCCCATTTTCGGGAACGCATTCGTTGCGAACAGGCCAAGGAGCATCACCGTGCGCCCCGGGAACTGCATGCGCCCAAAGGCGTAGGCAGCGGGCATACAGATGAGAGCCGTGAGCGTCGTCGATAGGACGGCGAACATGAGCGAATTGAGGATCGAGGTGACGAACTTCGGAGTACCGAAAACCTTTCCCCACCAGTCAAAGGTGAGCCCGGCCGGAAGGAGGTTCGGCACGCGCCACTCGGTCGCGAAGGCGTGAAGGGCGAGCCACACGATCGGCCCGGCCACGAAGAGCAGCAACGCAAGCGCGGCAAGCCCCGACGCAATTTTCCTGGGCATATCAGGTCATCTCTTCTTTTGCTTGTCGGTAATTGGCCCAGACGTAAAGAACCCCAATCAGCGCAGCGAGCGCAAACACGACAATGGCCATGACAACTGATTGCTGCGGCTCTCCGTACGTGTTGAAGTGTTTCGTCATACTGACGCCGAGCATGGTCGGCGCGGAGGGGCCCGTGAGCCACGGAACAGTGAACGACCCGACGTTCCCAATCGCGGTAAAGGTCATAGCGATGACCGTGGGCACGAACGCCATCGGTGCCACGACGTCCTTCACAATGCGGATCGTTCCCGCACCTGCATCCCGAGCGGCATCAATCAGGGCATCAGGCACCGATTGAACCCCCGACGACACCATGAGGACCGCAAACGGAAGCGAGGACCACACCTGAGTCATGAGCACGAGGGTCGACGTGAACGCAATTTGAGGTGGGCTCGCCACGCCAAGACTCCGCATCACTGAGCCAAAGAAACCGTCGGCCGCCCAGAACCGAATCATGGCCCACGCCCCGATTACTCCCGGGATAAACATCGGGATGACGGCGAAAGCGGGAAGCATGCGGGTGATGCCCGACGGCCGCAGCCGCATCGCGAGAGCCACGAGCCACGCAAGGGCCGTGACGATCACGGTGGTGAGAATTGAAATGCTCACCGTCACCCGCAAATCCGAGAGAAATCGCGGGTTCGAAAAGACCTCGCGATACGCGTCGAGAGTCGGAGCCCATGACTGCGTCTCGTGCGTGTTCTTACCGATCATCGCGATCGTCGTGTTCAACCCGCCCGTGTACCCGAGGCTCAAGCCGAAGGCATTGATGACGGGAAAGCCGATGAAAACGATGATGAGGAGGATCGGTGGGCTCGCGAGGAGCACACCGATCCATGATTGCCTCGATGCCACGCTTGCTCCCTAGGCGGTCGGAACCTTCTGGTCCCAGAGCTTGGCTTTGTTGTCTTCGTGGTCGCCAAAGTAGCCCTGGCCGAGGTTCTGCGTGTCGATGCCGTCGAATTTCTTTTGAATCTCCTCGGGCATGTCCTCGAGCGGGATGATCGGGTAACCCGCCATTGTCGTGGAGATGATCTGCTGCCCCTCGGGGGAGAGCGCGAATTTCGCGAGCGCGAGCGCGGCAGGCTTGTTCTTCGAGTTCTTCGGGATCCCGAGGAACGATGCGCCGCCTGCGAACGGCGGATTCGAGATCTGCGTCGCCTTGACCCGTTCCGGGATCTTCCCGGACTCGCGACCGGAAATGAACTGATCGGACCACACCGGGATCATCGCGACCTCGCCGTTGACCAAAAGCTCAATGCTCTGCTCGTTGCCGTTCGGGTAGGTGCCCTGGCCGTACGTGAACTTACCGATGCGCTTGAGCTCTTCCCAGCCCTTGTCCCAGTGCTTTTCGTCGGCCTCGTCGTAGCTCGTCGTCATACGCTCGCGGACGTCCTTCGGGATGTACAGGTCGAGCACACTCGTCACGAAGGCCGAGCCTGAGCCGCCCGTCGAAGGAGAGTTGTAGGCGAACTTGCCGGGGTTCTGTTCGATCCAGGTCAGAAGCTCCTTGAGAGTCTTCGGAGGGGTGGCGACTTGCTCCGTGTCGTACGCGAGGAGCACGGAGGAGGCTCGGTAGGGGAAGGCTTGTCCAAGTCCTTGGGCAAGCGCTTCCTGGGGAACATCGCCGAGGGCGGGAATCTCTTTGGCGCTCACGTTGAGCAGAAGTTTCGCGTCTGCCGCGTCCGTCACCCAGCCGTCATCGATGAAGTCCATGCCCGAATCGCCGTCGCCGGCAGCGGACAAGCGCGCGAGCGATTGCTGGGAGCGTTCGGAGTGCAGATCGTGGTCAACCTTGATCGTGACCTTCGGGTATTTCTTCGTGAAGGCCGGCCCAAGCCCGTCCTGCCATAGGTCGCGCACGTTGGTGTCGCCGCCCGCGTGGATGCGAAGGGTCCCTTCGACCTCACCCGTCACATCGGCTGCCGACTCACCTCCCTTGTCGGAGGCTCCTGAAGAGTTTTTCGAGGCTGGCGCACATGCTGTCGCGAGGCCCGCGAAGCTAAGGGCAGCACCACCAAACAGAAGTGAACGTCGATTGAGGGACATTGCGTGGCCTTTCCACTGGCGCGCAAGGGGCGCATCGATTTGGACGACGCCTCGAGGTTAAGCGCGCCGATGCCCCCGCTACGCCCGTCCCCCGCCCACGCTCGCGAAAGGTCGTCAAGAGTTCACGCAGTGGTCATGAAAGACCCCGTTTAAAACGGGCTTTGCTAGCCGAACTTGGGCCTTCTGTTACTTGATGCTCACCTGCAGGCCACGTGGACTTTTGCTTCGAGGTTTTAGCCTTCGAGCGGGTTTTCCTGTGGGGGAAGTTTCTCGATGACCTCGTGGTCAAACGACTGCGGACCCAGCTTCGCCGCACCACCGGGGCTTCCGAGCTCGTCGAAGAACTCTACATTCGCGCGGTAGTACTCGCTCCACTGATCGGGCAGGTCGTCCTCGTAGTAGATCGCTTCGACGGGGCACACGGGTTCGCACGCACCGCAATCGACGCATTCGTCAGGCTGAATGTACAGCGAACGCTCGCCTTCGTAGATGCAGTCGACGGGGCATTCGTCAACGCAGGCACGGTCTTTGACATCAACGCACGGGAGGGCGATGACGTAGGTCATGGCTTCACAGTCCTTTCTTCGCGCTGGTTCGCGCGCGCGATGTTTCTGATTTGGATGGCCCACACGATAGCGACACCCACGAGAGGCACGATCACGCCGAGGAACTGGGCGGCCCAGCCCTGCCACTGCGCTTCGCCCGCAATCTGTGCTGGAACGAGAAGCCCTCCCCCGAGCGACGTGCCCGAAAAATACACGGCCACGAGTGTGAAGGCGAGAGCATCGATGAACAGTGGGAGCTTGCGCCCGCTAAGCGCGACCAGCATGCAGGTTGCGACGACCTCGTAGGCGCAACCAAACAGGAGCCCCCACGGCACGGACACGTCTTGGACGGTCGAGCGCATACGGTGCGTCCCAATCACGACAAGGCCGCCGAGCACCCCCACGATCGCGCCGACAACGATCTCGGTCGCGCGCGAGGTGGGCCTCGTACCGTCGGCGAAAATGACGCCTTCGTTGGGGTCCTTGTGACTCATTGTCTCGCCCTCGATTACGAGTTGCGGGCGCGAGCGCGAGCGCGCGCACGCTCGGTCGGGTCGAGGACGACCTTACGGATGCGCACGATTTCGGGGGTGACCTCGACGCATTCGTCCTCGGCGGCGAATTCGAGCGACTCCTCGAGCGTGAGCTTGCGCGGCGGAATGAGATTCTCGAACGCGTCTGCCGTGGCCGAGCGCATGTTCGTGAGCTTCTTTTCCTTCGTGATGTTCACGTCCATGTCTTCATTGCGGGAATTTTCGCCGACAACCTGCCCCATGTACACCTCTGAGGTGGGTTCCACGAAGAACGAGCCGCGTTCCTGGAGGTTGATCATCGCATACGGCGTCACGGCACCCGCGCGGTCAGCCACGAGGGAGCCCGTGTTGCGGAATTCAATGGGGCCCATCCAGGGCTCGAAGCCTTCGGCGAGCGAGGAGGCGATGCCGGTACCGCGCGTTTCGGTCAAGAAGCGCGAGCGGAAACCAATGAGGCCGCGCGCGGGAACGAGGAATTCCATGCGCACCCAGCCCGAACCGTGGTTGTTCATGGTTTCCATGCGCCCCTTGCGGGAGGCCATGAGCTGCGTGATTGTCCCGAGGTATTCCTCGGGAACGTCGATCGTCATACGCTCGATCGGTTCGCACGTGACGCCGTCGATCTCGCGGGTCAGCACCTGCGGCTTCCCCACGGTCAGTTCGAAGCCTTCGCGACGCATCTGTTCAACGAGAATCGCGAGAGCGAGCTCGCCGCGGCCCTGAACCTCCCATGCGTCTGGGCGATCAGTGGGCAGAACCTTGAGGGACACGTTGCCGACGAGCTCGGCATCGAGGCGGTCCTTGACCTGGCGGGCGGTGAGCTTGTGGCCCTTGACCTTGCCGGCGATCGGCGAGGTGTTGATGCCGATCGTCATCGAGATCGCGGGGTCGTCCACGGTGATGAGTGGGAGCGGACGAGGATCGTTGAGGTCGGTGAGGGTTTCGCCGATCATGATGTCGGGGATACCCGCAACGGCCACGATGTCGCCGGGGCGCGCCGTGCGCGTCATCTGCTCGCGTGTGAGCCCCTTCGTTTCGAGAAGTTCGGTGACCTTCACGCTCTTGATATCGCCGTGGCGGGTCGCCCACGCGACCTGCTGGCCCTTCTTGAGCTCGCCGTTCTCGATGCGCAAGAGCGCGAGACGGCCGAGGAACGGCGAAGCATCGAGGTTCGTGACGTGTGCCTGCAGCGGCATGTCGTCGTCATATTCGGGAGCGGGGATCGATTCGAGAATCGTCTTGAAGAGCGGTTCGACCGTTTCGGAATCGGGAAGCTCGCCGTCTGCGGGCTTGTTCGCGCTCGCACGCCCAGCTTTGCCGGAGGCGTAGATCACGGGGACGTCGAGCAGTGCGTCGAAGTCAATCTCGGCGTTGTCTTGCGAGAGGTCCTCAGCGAGGCCGAGAAGGAGATCCGTTGTTTCGTTGACGACCGCGTCGATGCGGGCGTCGGGACGATCAACCTTGTTCACGACGATGATCACGGGAAGGCTCGCGGCAAGAGCTTTGCGCAGAACGAATCGGGTCTGCGGGAGCGGCCCCTCGGACGCGTCCACGAGCAGCACGACGCCGTCGACCATGGACAGGCCGCGCTCTACCTCGCCGCCGAAGTCGGCGTGCCCGGGGGTGTCGATCACGTTGATCGTAATGCCCTCGGGGTGCCCGATCTCGGCTGCCGTCGGCCCCGAATAGTGGATCGCGGTGTTCTTCGCGAGGATGGTGATGCCCTTTTCGCGCTCGAGGTCACCGGAGTCCATCGCACGCTCGTCAACTTTGTCGCGTTCGCCGAACGCGCCGCCCTGGCGGAGCATGGCGTCCACGAGGGTCGTTTTGCCGTGATCGACGTGGGCGACGATCGCGACGTTTCGAAGATCGGAGCGGTGCTGAATGGTCATAGGAGCCTTATCTGTTCGGGATCGGCGGAAGTCTCGTGAGGTGTGGGGGTCCGACGCTTGCCTGGCCCACGCGCGCCCGATTCATGGTAACGCGTCCGGGCCCCTTATCGGCTGCGTGAGCCTTCTCGCGTGACGAATAGAAATCTGCCTCACAGGGTGAGGGATCACAATGGAAACATGAGTGAAAACAGCAATCTCTCCCCCGCCCCCGTTGATCCGACGACTACCGAGGCCTGGCAGCGCCTCGAAGAGCACGACGGCATGCTCGACAAAGGCCTGCGCGAAGCGTTCGCCGAAGATCCCGATCGCGCCAAGAAGCTGAGTTTTGAGGCGGCGGATCTGTTCGTTGATCTCTCGAAGAACCTTGTATCCGAAGAAACCGTCGGACTCCTTCTCGATCTCGCAAACGAGACGGGCGTGTGCAAGCGCCGCGACGAGATGTTCGCGGGCGCGCACATCAACACGACCGAGGACCGCGCCGTTTTACACACCGCGCTTCGACGCCCGAAAGGCGCATCCCCCGCCCTCGACGTCGACGGCCAGAATGTCGATGCCGATGTGCGTGAGGTCCTCGAACGCATCTATGAGTTTGCGAATAAGGTTCGCAGCGGCGAGTGGACCGGCGTGACGGGTAAGAAGATCGAGACCGTCATCAACGTTGGCATCGGCGGCTCCGACCTCGGCCCCGTGATGGTGTACGAGGCACTGCGCCCGCTCGCGGATGCGGGGATTGAGGCACGCTTCATCTCGAACATTGATCCGACCGACGTGGGCGAGACGACGCGCGACCTCGATCCCGAAACAACCCTCGTGATCGTCGCGTCGAAGACGTTCACGACGCTCGAAACGATCACGAATGCGAAGCTCGTGCGCGCGTGGCTGCTCGACGGCCTGCACGCCGCGGGCGTCGCTGAATCACAGGATGCCGAAGCCGTCGCGAAGCACTTCGTGGCCGTCTCGACCGCACTCGACAAGGTCGAGGAATTCGGTATTGACCCGGCCAACGCCTTCGGGTTCTGGAGCTGGGTGGGCGGTCGCTACTCGGTCGATTCGGCGATCGGCACGATCCTCGCCGTCGTGTTCGGCCCCGAGGCCTTCGAAGAGTTCCTCGGCGGTTTCCACGCGATGGACGAGCATTTCCGCACAGCAGCTCCCGAGGAAAACCTGCCTTTGCTCATGGGGCTCGTGAACGTGTGGAACGTGAACTTCCTCGGCGCCGAGACTCACGCGGTTCTTCCCTACAGCCAATTCCTTCATCGCTTCCCCGCCTACCTCCAGCAGCTCACGATGGAGTCCAACGGCAAGTCCGTGTGTTACGACGGCTCAGCCGTGACTGCGGAGACCGGCGAGATCTTCTGGGGCGAGCCCGGCACGAATGGTCAGCACGCCTTCTACCAGCTCATCCACCAGGGTACGCGCCTCATTCCCGCGGATTTCATTGCGTTTGCTAATCCCACCTACGCACTCAAGGACGGCGATACCGACGTCCACGAGCTCTTCCTCGCGAACTTCTTCGCGCAGACCAAAGCGCTCGCCTTCGGCAAGACCGCAGAGGAAGTTGAGGCCGAGGGGACGACCGGCGCGCTTGTTCCCGCACGCGTGTTCTCAGGCGACCGTCCGACCACCTCGATCATGGCGAGCGCTCTCACTCCGAGCGTCCTCGGCCAGCTGATCGCGCTGTACGAGCACATCACCTTCGTGCAGGGCGCAGTGTGGGGCATCAACAGCTTCGATCAGTGGGGCGTTGAGCTCGGCAAGCAGCTCGCGAAGCAGTTGACGAGCGCCGTCGCGGGCGACGAGTCGGTTCTCGCCGAGCAGGATTCCTCGACGCGTCAGCTCATCGAGTACTACCGCGCGCACCGCGCCTAAATCGCGTACACAAGAAGAACGGGGCCTCGCTTCGGCGAGGCCCCGTTTTCTTTGACGAGTGGGTAACCCCCACAACCCCTATGCAATCCAACGCCGTTGCGGCTCGGCAGTCGGTCCGCCTAGCGGGATTCCCGCGAAGTCCCGCGACTTTGTCTCTAGGATGGACGTGGCGTAAGACATAACCGAAGGAGAGTGGCATGAAGGTCGGCATTCTGACTTCTGGCGGCGACTGCCCGGGACTCAACGCGGTCATCCGCGGAGCTGTCCTCAAGGGAGATTCCATCTACGAAGATGAATTCGTGGGCTACCTCGACGGCTGGAAGGGAGTGCGCGACAACGAATTCATCCCGATCCCTCGACGCCTTGTGCGCGGCATCGGCCGTCAGGGCGGAACGATCCTCGGCACCTCGCGCCTCAACCCCTTCCACGAGGACGGCGGCGGCGCCGAGGGTGTGCGCAAAGTTCTCGAGGACCACGATGTCGACGCCCTCATCGCTATCGGTGGCGACGGAACACTGTTCACGGCCAATCGACTCGCAGAGGCCGGCATCCCCGTGGTCGGCGTCCCGAAAACAGTGGATAACGACCTCGACGCCACGGACTACACGTTCGGTTTCAATACCGCCGTTGATATCGCAACCGAGAACCTCGACCGCTTACGCATGACGGGCAACAGCCACCACCGATGCATGGTCGCCGAGGTCATGGGGCGCAGCGTCGGCTGGATCGCGCTCCACTCGGGTATGGCTGCAGGCGCGCATGTCATCTGCATCCCCGAATTCCCGCTCACGATCGACGAAATCTGCGAGTACGTTGCGCAGCGCGCTGCACGCTCAAAGCGCCGCTCCCCACTCGTCGTCGTCGCCGAGGGGTTCGTTCCGAAAGACGCGCCGGCAGACTTCATGGACTACGAGATGGACGAATTCGGCCGACCGATCCTAGGCGGCGTCGCCCAGCGCCTCGCCCCCTATATCGAAGAAGCCACGGGTATCGAAACCCGCGCGACCGTACTCGGACACATCCAGCGCGGCGGCGAACCGAATGCGTACGACCGCGTGCTCGCGACTCGTTTCGGTATGGCCGCGATCGACCTCGTGCACGAAGGCGGTTTTGGTCGCATGGTCTCGCTACGCGGGACCGACATCGTGAACGAGCCGCTCACCGAGGCAATCGACTCGGTGAAGCGCGTGCCCAGGTCCAGATGGGACGAGGTTCGCGTCCTTTTTGGGTAGGACGCCGCGCATTTGCGCCCCAGTCCTGCTTTTTGATAATAATTCTTAACATGCTGACCGCGCTCGCCCTCACCACAATTGCCGGGCTCGCCACGATCCTCGGCTCTCTCATAGCCTTGAGTGACCGTGCCCGCGAACCGAAAGCCCTAGGCGCAGCTCTCGCGTTCGCCGCAGGTGCGATGCTCACCGTCAGCGCTCTCGAGCTCCTCCCCCACTCGATCGGTGTGCTCGGAGCGGGCACGACCACCCTTTACTGCGTCGCCGGCCTCGTCATTATTGGCGCCCTCGACCTTGCCTCGCGAGCGTGGGAGCGCCGTGCGGTCACGAGCGCTAGGGAGGCGACGCAACCGTCGGACTCCTCACGTGCACGAGCACTTTTGCGCACGGGCCTCATCACGGCTCTCGCACTCACCGCGCACAACATTCCCGAGGGGTTCGCGACGTTTTCGAGCGCACTCCAGGACACCGCGTTCGCACTCCCGCTCGCTGGCGCGATCGCGCTGCACAACATCCCCGAAGGGGTCGCCGTCGCCGCCCCCATCCTCCACGCGACGGGGTCACGAACGAAGGCCATCGCCGCGACAGCGCTCTCGGGGCTGTCCGAACCAGTCGGAGCCCTCGCGCTCTACGGGCTCCTCACCGCCACGGGGCACGCCGCGAACCTCGAATGGGCAAACCCCCTCATCGCAGGGGTGATGATCGCAATCAGCGCGGTCGAGCTCCTCCCCCTCGCCTACACGCACTCTCGGCTCACGCGAACCCTCACGTGGTGTGGCATCGGTGCGCTTGTCATGGCGGCGAGCCTATGGGCGCTCGGCGGCTGAGCACGAGGTTTGCACCCCGCCGCGGCCTGGTACGTTTGAGAAGTTCGTGACCGTCACCGCGAGGAGAAACTGATGTCCGCCATCATGTACACCATCACCGACGAAGCCCCCATGCTTGCGACCGCCTCGCTCCTGCCAATCGTGCGTGGCTTCGCCTCGAAGGCTGGCGTCGACATCGAAACCCGCGATATTTCACTCGCCGCTCGCATCCTCGCCGCATTCGCGGACCGCCTCCCCGAGGACCAACGCGAACGTGATGCACTCGCCGAGCTCGGCGCCCTCGCGCGCACCGCAGAGGCGAACATCATCAAGCTTCCCAACATTTCGGCCTCGGTTCCGCAGCTCAAAGCCGCGATCGCCGAACTTCAGGCACGCGGTTACGACCTCCCCGACTACCCGGATAGCCCCGAAACCGACACCGAACTCGACGTCCGCGCGCGATACGACGCCGTCAAAGGCTCCGCCGTCAATCCGGTGCTCCGCGAAGGCAATTCTGACCGCCGCGCGCCGCGTGCAGTCAAAAACTTCGCGAAGGCCCACCCGCATCGCATGGGCGAGTGGAGTACCCACTCGCGCACCGAGGTCGCCACCATGAGCGAAGGTGACTTCCGCTCGAGCGAACGAAGCTTCGTCGTTCACGGCGACAAAACCTTCCAGATCGTCCATGTCGCCACCGACGGCACCGAAACGATCCTCAAAAACGCCGTGACTGCCGAGGATGGCGACATTATTGACGCAAGTGTCATGAGCATCGGTGCCCTGGAGCAATTCCTCACCGCTCAGATTGAGAGGGCCCGCGAGCGCGACGTTCTGTTCTCGCTCCACCTCAAGGCCACGATGATGAAGGTCAGTGACCCCGTCATCTTCGGTCACGCGGTGCGCGCGTTCTTCCCCGAGGTCTTCACGCGGTTCGGGGCAAAACTCGAGGATGCGGGACTCTCGGCAAACAACGGTCTGGGCGCGATCCTCTCGGGCCTCGAGGCGCTCGATGCCGAGACCGCCGAGGCGATTCGCACGCTTGTGAGTGACCGCCTCGCCGAGGGGCCCGAGCTCGCGATGGTCGACTCGGATCGCGGCATCACGAATCTTCACGTGCCGAGCGACGTCATCGTGGATGCGAGCATGCCCGCGATGATCCGCACGGGCGGAAAAATGTGGGGGTCCGACGGCGCCCCGCACGACACGCTTGCCGTCATTCCCGATAGCTCCTATGCCCCCATCTACCAGGTTGTGATCGACGATTGCCGCCGCCACGGCGCGTTCGATCCGGCGGGCATGGGAACCGTGCCGAACGTCGGCCTCATGGCGCAGAAAGCCGAAGAATACGGCAGCCACGACAAAACTTTCATCGCCCCCGCAGACGGGCGAATCGAGATCCGCTCGACATGCGGGTGCCACGACGCGGCGCTGACATCGCACACCGTCCAGGCCGGCGATATTTTCCGCGCATGCCACACGAAGGACGCACCCGTGCGCGACTGGGTCGCGCTCGCTGTGCGTCGCGCGCGCCTTAGCGAAACGCCCGCCTTCTTCTGGCTTGACCCCGAGCGGGCACACGATCGCGAAATTGCGACGAAGGTCGAGCGCGTGCTCGCCGACGAGGACACCGACGGCCTGGACATCCGCGTGCTCAGCCCCGTCGAGGCCATGAGGGAGACTCTCGCGCGAACGCGCGATGGACTCGACACGATCTCGGTCACCGGCAACGTGCTGCGCGATTACCTGACCGACCTCTTCCCCATCATGGAGCTCGGCACCAGCGCCAAGATGCTCTCGGTTGTTCCCCTCATGGCGGGCGGCGGGCTCTTCGAGACGGGAGCGGGCGGCTCCGCTCCGAAGCATGTCCAGCAGCTCGTGACGGAGAACTACCTGCGGTGGGATTCTCTCGGGGAATTTCTCGCGCTCGCCGAATCGCTGCGGCATCTTGCACGTCGCGACGACAACCACGATGCCGAGGTCCTCGCGGATACGCTCGAGCGCGCGACCGAAACGTTGCTCACCGAAGGCAAGTCACCCGAACGGCGCCTCGGCGGCACCGACAACCGAGGCTCGCACTTCTTCCTCGCACTGTTCTGGGCGCGTGAGCTCGCTTCACAAAGCGACAGCAGTGCGCTCGCGCGCACGTTTACGCCCGTCGCGCGCGAGCTTGATCAATCCGCCGCTGACATCGAGCGTGAGCTTCTCGCGGTTCAGGGCACGAAGGCTGAGATCGGTGGCTATTACCGGCCCGACCCTGAATCGACAGCAGCGGTCATGCGGCCCTCGGCCACGTTCAACGCGATCATCGACCAGCTCGCGGCGCGCTAACGCGCCCGCCTCGAGCTTCCCTAGAAGCGCAGGTCGGTCTCGACGCCCATCGAACGCGCGACCGGCAAATGGAAGTGGTCGCTTGCGCGTGCCTGGTTCTTGAACATCACGCGGAACACTTTCTTCGCGAGGAGCGTCAGGAACGTCGCAGGCGCGAGCACGAGGTTGGCGCGCGCTGTCACGAACCACGTGGACTTGAGACGCTGATTGCTCCAACGCTCGCTCGTGTCGGGACACGAGGCGAGAAGACGCATCGCTTTCGGCACATCCAGGTGTTCCTTGAAGCCGAAGTGGACGTTCACGCATTCGACGCCGTCGGGCACGCCCGGGACGTCCAGGACCTTGATGCGATCTTCCGCGTTCACGCGTGGAACAGGCTCGGTCGTCACCTCGGCAATCACGACGCGCGAGTGGATCGCGCGATTCACGCGCGTTTGCGTGAGAAGCGCGAGCGGCGGCGTATGGACATCCTGGTGGAGGTACACGACGGTTCCCGGGAGCTTTTGGAGCTGCTTCTTTTCCGTGCGCGCCACGAATTCCTCCCACGTTCCGCACAGGTCCCGGCGGCGCTCACGAAGGCGATCGGCGCCGAAGCGCCACACGTGCATCGTCGCGATGCACAGCGCCGATACGACGAGGGGAATCCACCCTCCCGTGAACACTTTCGCCGCGTTGGCCGCAAACAGGAAGAGCTCGGCGCTCGCAAAGAACGCGGCCACGACGACGACCTTCCACAGTGCCCACTTTCGCACGTGGCGAAGGTAGAGGAACAGGAGAGCAGTCGAGAGGAGGAACGATCCCGACACGGCGATGCCGTACGCACTCGAGAGCCCCTGCGAGGAGCGGAAGGCGAGGATGAGCACGAGTGCCCCCACGCACAGTAGCCAGTTCACACCGGGCACATACACCTGCCCCTTGTGTTCGCTCGTGTACGTATGTGTGAGGCGCGGAAGCAGCCCCAATCGTTGGGCCTGCATCGACACGCTGAACGCCCCCGCAATCACGGCCTGCGACGCAATGATCGTCGCGAGGGTCGCAAGAATCACCACGGGGAACTGAAGGCTGTGCGGGACAAGATCGTAGAACGGGTGGCTCGCGCTGCGTTCGCGCAGAACGAGCGCCCCCTGCCCCAGATAGTTAAGTGCGAGGCACGGGAAGACGAGCGCGAACCATGCCCTCGCGATCGGTCCTCGACCAAAGTGCCCCATATCCGCATACAGAGCCTCCGCGCCCGTCACCGTCAGCACAACAGCGCCGAGCGCGAAAAATGCCAAGAGCGGTTCCGTCACGATAAAGCCGAGAGCATGATGCGGGGAAAGCGCCCCGATGATTTCCGGAGTCTTGACGATCGACAGCACGCCGAAGGTCGCGATCACAAGGAACCACACGATCATGACGGGCCCGAACGCGCGGCCCACGACGCCCGTTCCCCACCGCTGAATGCTGAACAGGGCAAGCACAAGCGCGAGCGCGATTGGCACGACGAGCGGGCCGAGGGCGGGAGACGCCTCTTCGAGCCCCTCCACAGCCGACAGGATTGAGATGGCCGGGGTGATGAGCGAATCGCCGTAAAACAAACCCGCCGCGCACATCCCGAGCACCATTACCGCGCCGAGCAGACCTCGCGTGCGCGCGCTCGACAGGACGGATGTCAGAAGCGCCGTGAGCGAGAGCTCGCCTCCCTCACCGTCGTTATCGGCACGAAGGAGCACACCTACGTACTTAATGGAGACCGTGAAGGTGACTGCCCACAGCACGAGGGACAACGCACCAAAAATATGCTGGGGATCAGGGGGAAGCGGGTGGCCGTCGGCCTCTGTGAAAAGCGCTTGGAATGCGTAAATCGGCGAAGTGCCGATGTCTCCGAAAACAACGCCGAGGGCGGCGACGGACAGTGCAAAAATACCTTGTGAACGGGCGTGAGTTGTCATCACGACCGACGAGTCTAACCTGGCCCCATGAGTCAAGAAACCGTTAAGGCTGTCTCGTGGCTCACGAATCCGTAAGGCCGTACAGCGGCTATCAGCCCCACATACGAAAGCGCCCCGGCACACACCGGGGCGCTTTCGTACTGTCGCGAAATCAGAGAGCCGCGAGTGCAGCCTCGTAGTCGGGCTCGTCATCGACACTCGGCACGAGCTGCGAGTGCACAACCTTGCCGGTTTCGTCGGCGACGAGCACGGCACGAGCGAACAGGCCGGCGAACTCGCCGTCGGACAGCACCACGCCGTAGTCCTTGCCGAAGCTCGAACGGAAAGCCGAGAACGTGTGGACGTCATCGAGGCCCTCCGCGCCGCAGAAACGCTCCTGCGCGAACGGAAGATCAACCGACACACCGATCACGACGGTGTTGTCGAGCGAGGAGGCCTTCTTGTTGAACGTGCGCAGCTGCGCCTGGCACGTGGGCGTGTCAACCGAAGGGAAAATGTTCAGCACAATGCGCTTGCCGGCGAAGTCGTCAAGAGTGACGTCTTTCAGCTCGGCGTCTGCAAGGGTGAACGCGGGAAGCTGATCGCCAACCTTGGGGAGCTCCCCGTTCGTCGACACGGTTGCGCCTTCAATGGTGACTTCTGCCATCGTCATTCCTTCTTTCATCGCTATGTCCGGCCGCGACATGCGGCCCTGCTACGACTCGTACAGTAGAACCGCCATCTGACCGTTGCCAGAAAGCGGCGCACCCTGACACGCCTACGCCCTCTCCGCTTTCATACGCTCAATGGCCTTCTTCACATCAAAGTCAGCTTTCGGATAAGCGGGGGCGATGCGTTCGAGCGCATCGGTCAGAAGCTGCTGAACAGCCAGCCGCGCGTACCACTTTCGATCCGCGGGAACGACGTGCCACGGAGCCCACGCCTTGTGCGTCTCGCGGATCGCAGCGTCGTACGCATCCATGTATGCATCCCAATGCTCACGTTCGTCGAGGTCGCCCATGTTGAACTTCCAGTGCTTATCTTCGCGTTCGAGACGCTCGTAGAGCCTCTCCCACTGCTCCTCCTTGGAGATGTGCAGCATGACCTTCACGACCTCGTAGCCCCGTTCTTCGACGAGTTGCTTTTCAAACCTGTTGATGTCGCTGTAGCGCTTCGCGAGAGTCTTGTCGTCTGCCCACCCGTGGACGCGGTGGATGAGCACGTCCTCGTAGTGCGATCGATCGAACACGCCGATGAAGCCCGGCTCGGGAAGCGCTCGACGAATACGCCACAGGAAGTGGCGATTCTTCTCCGTTGCCGTTGGGGCCTTGAAACCTTTGATTCGCACGCCCTGCGGGTCAACAGCGCCCACCACGTGACGCACAATTCCGCCCTTGCCGGCAGTGTCCATGCCCTGGATCACGAGAAGGACGCGGCGGCCATTTTCTTGGTCGCGATGCTCGGCCCACAGTCGCTCCTGGAGCTCACTGAGGTACGCGCTGCGGGCGGCGAGGATTGCTTTGCCGTCCTGCTTGTCGCCGCCAAACTCGAGCCGCGCCTTCGTCGAGAGGTCGCGCACGGAAGTGAAGCCCTCGAGGTCGAGCGGGAGCTCGTGCCCGCGTGGGCGCGCGTCAACATAGGTACCGTCCTCGACGATGTCGAGTGCAGCATCACTTACCTTCAGGTGTTTCTTCGCCTGATCGAGAACGATCTGTTCGCGCTGTTCACGCACGGGCGCCTGAGCGTTCTCAGTGCTCTTTTTGCTCTTCTTGTCCTTTTTGGCCATACCTTCAGTCTAGGAAGCGGCGAGGGGCCCTCCCTGACTCATACTTACCTAGAGGCTCGCCTGTGCGTGAGTGCGATGAAGCGCGTCACGATGAGGGCACCGAGGGCGACGGCAGCCGTCGACACCCAGACCGCCGCGCGGAGCCCGGCGCTGTCCACGATGAGGCCGCCAATGATCGCACCCCCACCGATCGAAATGTTGAATGCCGCGCTATTGAGAGCGGTGCCCGCCTCAACGCGGTCCCCCGCCTCAGCGTTGACGAGCGACTGAATCGACACCGAGGCCATGCCGCCAAAAAAGCCCCACACAGCGATGATGACGAGAGCATTGACGGGGGCGGACATCACGGTCGCGACGAGGATGAGCGAAAGCGCCGTACCCACCGCAAGGACAAGAACCGCCAAGGCAGCAGAGCGTTTGATGAGCGGGCCGGCGGCGAAGTTCCCGATGAGGCCGAGCGCCCCGTAAAGCAGCAGGTACATGCTGATCTTTTCGAGATCGACGTGGGCGAAGTCTTGAAGGATCGGACTCACGTAGCTGTACGAGACGAACTGGCCCGTCACGATAATGAGCGTCAGCACAAATGCGTAGCGCACGCCGCGGATCTTCACAGCACCGAGGGTCGAGCGCACGGTTTCCACCGCGGCCGACTGCACGGGCCTGACCATTGCGACCATCATGAGGCCCACGACGAGGGCGAGAATACCCGTGGCAGCGAACGCGCCGCGCCACCCGAGCATCGTTCCGAGCCACGTTGCGAGAGGCAGTCCAAGCACGAGCGCGCTCCCGTTCCCGGCAAACGCAATGGTCAGCGCAGTCGTGCGGTCCTCTTTTTTTACCTGGCCAATCGCGACGAGCGGAAGCACGGGCCAGTTCATCCCGATTGCAATCCCGGTGAAAATGCGCGAGGCAAGAAAGAGCGGCCACGAGGTGGAGAAGAAGGAAATCGTGCAACTCACGACTACCGAGAGAAGAGCGAGTAGCAGCACGGTCTTACGGTTCAAGGGGCGAGTCACGCTCGGCACGAGTAGGGCCACAACGCCCGCGATCACGCCGGGAAGTGTCACGGCGAGCCCGACGGTTCCTCGGCTCACACCGAGGTCGTTGGAGATAAGCGTGAGCACGCCGATGGGAAGCTCTTCGATGGTGATAAGCGTGAAGATCCCGAGAGCCAGCGCGACCACCGCGATCCAATTCGAGCTCTCCGGCTCGCTGTTCGGTGCTGCCTCGGGGAGGGTCGACGGATCGACCTCCGGGTTAATCGCGGGAATAGAGCCTGTCACGGTAGGAGGAACAGCCGACACGGCACACCCCTTCATCGTTATGCGGCAGACACGTCAGGTGCCTGGGCTCACGGATGTTGACCCGCGCAGCGCCCAACACTCTAGGAAAAGACGCGAGTCTCCTCCAAGTTGTGGTGGCGGGATTCACCGCGCGGATACCCATAAAATGGGAGCGCCCTCGACGCGCGCACCGGAAGGTTTTTCCTTATGGCCATTGGCTTTGCCGCACTGCTCGACGATATCGCTGCCCTCGCGCGCATGGCCGCGGCCAATGCCGACGATGTTGCCGCCGCGTCCATGAAGGTCAGCGCAAAGGCAGCGGGAGTCGTCGTTGACGACGCAGCCGTAGCTCCGCAATACGTACGCGGAGTCAATCCCAAGCGGGAGCTGCCGATCATTTGGAAAATCACGAAGGGTTCCTTGCTCAACAAGGCCATCATCCTCGTGTTCGCGCTCCTTCTTTCGCAGTTTGCGCCGTGGGTCCTCACGCCGCTACTCATGCTGGGAGGCACCTACTTGTGCTTCGAAGGTGCCCATAAGATTTGGGAGCTTGTCACCGGCAACAAGGAAGCGAAAGAAGCCGAGCCTTCCGTTGTGCAGGGAGAGGATGCGGAAAAGAAGGTTGTATCGGGGGCCGTGCGCACCGATTTCATTCTCTCCGCAGAAATTATGGTGATCTCGCTCAACGAGGTCGCTGACCAGCCCCTCGTGGATCGCGCCCTCATCCTCGTGGTCGTCGCGATTGTCATCACGCTCGCCGTTTACGGGGTCGTGGGGCTGCTCGTCAAGATGGACGACGTTGGGCTCGCGCTCACGAAACGAGATTCAGGCGCCGCGAAGACGTTCGGCGCATGGCTCGTGCGGGCAATGCCTGTCGTCATGACCATCATCAGCTACGTCGGAATGTTCGCCATGCTGTGGGTTGGCGGTCACATCATGCTCACGGGGCTCGATGAGCTCGGGCTGCACGCACCGTACGCGCTCGTGCACCACCTCGCCGAGGGCGTCGAGGCGATCGCGGGCGTGGGCGGAGTGCTCGCCTGGCTCGTCGATACGCTGTGCGCCCTGGTGTTCGGGCTCGCGTGGGGCGCCGTCGTGGCCGGCGTGTGGGCACTGACCCCGTGGGGGAAGAAGGCCCACTAGCGCCAGCGGGGCCGGCCGCTTACTTTTCCGTGGGAGTGACGGGCGGTTCAGCCGACCAGGGGAACACGATCCAGTCGGCGGTATGTTTCCAGACGAAATGAGGCTCGACGACCGACGTCGGCTTCGAGTACAGGACCGCGGAGCGCGCCTCGGCGCCTTGAGCCTCGAGAAGCTCGAGGACAAGCGCGAGGGTACGGCCGGAATCGGCAACATCGTCGACGACGAGCAGGCGCTTGCCTTCAATAGCCTCGGTGTCAAGCAGCGGCGCGAGGAGAACTGGATCGGGAAGGGTCTCGTGAACGTCGGTGTAAAACTCGACGTTGATAGCGTCGGCAAGTTTGAGTCCCAGAGCGTATGCGAGGGACCCCGCCGGGAGCAGGCCGCCGCGCGCAACGGCGATGATGATCTCGGGCTCGAAGTCCGAATCAATGATGGTTTGTGCAAGTTCACGGCTCGCGGTGCCGAAGGTCTCCCACGTGAGGACCTCCTTCACCTGCAGATCGCTTGAATCGGCGTGGTAGGCCCCTGTCACGGCGTCCTCGTTTCCCCGGCTTTTCCGGATCGCACCGGTTGTTCCGGTGGTGTGTTCGTTGTCTTCTCCCCCGTCGGACCCTCGGGGCCAACCGGTCGTGGCTCCATTCTAGGGGCGAAATTCCGCGTCTTCGAAACGCTGCTGCCGGGTGCGTACACTAGTAACGACTTCGATACAGCCGCCCACCCTTTTGGTAGGCACCTCGCATGTGAAGACAGCAGGAGCCGCGATGCTTGATTATTGTGCGTCTCTCATCGTGCGTGCGCGGCACCTGATCGTCGCCCTTGCGGCGTTGTGCGCGGTGTTCTTTGGAGCGTTGATTCCCTTCGTCGGCGTGAATGCCGACATGGCGAAGTATCTGCCGTCCGCATCACCGATGCGCGCCGGAACCGAAGTCCTCACAGATCAGTTCGATGACCCCGATCTTTCGACGTTTCGGGTCATGGTGGATGGACTCGCTGACGACTCGGAGCGCAAAGAGGCCCTCGCTGCCCTCGAGAAGCTCGATGGGGTTCACCACGTCACATCGTCAACCAATGCCACTCCTGCCGATGGCGACCCAGCCCGATACATCAACGGTGACCACACGCTCTTCGTCGTCTCCTCCGAATCCGACTACGCAGACCCTGCGGCGACGTCCTTTGCCGAGGAACTCTCCGCACTGAGCGAGTCCGGCCTGAACGGGCACTCCCTCACCTTCACGAGCGATAATCCGTCGACGAGCGGTGAGCTTCCCCTGTGGATCGCGGCTATAGCTGTCGCTCTGCTCGCCGCGATCCTTATCGCGATGAGTGCATCGTGGATCGAGCCTTTGCTCTACCTCGCGACGATTGGCATCGCCGTGCTCCTCAACATGGGATCCAACGTTGTCCTTGGCGAAATCGCCGAAGTGACGTTTTCGATTGCCGCTATCCTCCAGCTCGTCTTGTCGATGGATTACTCGATCATCCTCGCCAATCGATATCGGCAGGAACGCGCCGCGCAGAAAAGCCGCGGTCTGGACGCCGTACCGGACGCAAGCGCAATCGCCATGAGGCGAGCCCTGCCCAAGGCCTTCAGCGCAATCGCCTCGGCATCGATTACGACAATCGTCGGCCTCCTCGTGCTCGTCTTCATGAGCTTCAAGGTTGGCGCCGATCTCGGCATCGTCCTTGCCAAGGGCGTAGCGATCTCAATGCTGACCGTTTTCACGGTCCTTCCCGCACTCCTTGTCATGTGCGACGCCTTGATAGCGCGCACACCAAAACCGTTCCTCAGCCCCCGCTTGGGCGTGCTCGCTCGGCTCGAGCACGCTGCACGATGGGTCGTTCTCGCTCTGTTCGTCGCCGTCCTTGCGGGATCCGCGTTTCTCCAGTCCCGTACGGAGACGGCGTACACGCTTTCGACCCCCGACCGGGTCGCCGAGCATTTCACCCCCGATAACGACATCGTGCTCGTCTATCTCAATTCGAATGCTGAGCACATCCATGAGATTGCCGATGCTGTACAGCGCGATCCGCACGCGATAAGCGTGATGGGCTACCCCACGACCGTCGGGGAGCCGCTCACGAAGCGCGAGATGAAAAGCACCCTGGAAAAAATTGAGGGTTCGCACGACTCTGGGAACGCGATTGGGAACAAGGACGGGGCCGACGGCTCCTTGGCCCTCAACGACACGGCCCTCTCGATGGTGTATTTCGCGTACCACGACGGTCAGGCGGGAACCATGACGCTACGAGAATTCGTGGCTGCCGCTCGCGAGGCTAAAAACCTCAGCCAAAAGGGGGAACTCGGGTCTTTCACGTCGGGCGGCATCGGCCGGATTGAAGGAGTCGACGCCCTCGAGCGCGCACTCGATTCAGGTCAGGTGCCCGGTGACGTTCTCGGCCGCGAGTTCACCCCGAAGCAGCTAGCGTCGGCGCTTAAAAGCATGAAGGAGCGCGGGAGCGAGGGCGATTATTCAGGCGACGCGAGCGACGCGGCTCCTCTCAACGAGGACGATCTCACTCAGCTCTTCGTGCTGCACCGCGCGCTTCACGAATCGGATCCGTCCTGGACGATGTCACTCGATGACCTCGTGCACTTCATGCTCGAAAACTCCGGGCAGGACGGGCGATTTGAGGGGCAGTTGAGCACTGAGCAGGTTTCTCAACTCGAGAGCGCCGCCGCAGACATCGCTGATGTTCGCACGCGGTTCGTGGGAACCGAGTTCTCGCGTTTAATTATCCGTACTGACTACCCCAAGGAAAGCCCGGAAACACTCGCGTTCGTCGAGAATCTCGTCGATCTCGCAGACGCCAAGGTGCCCGGTGAGCATTTCTTCGTGGGAGATTCAGCCATGGTGTACGAAATGCGCGAGGGATTCGGCGCGGAAAATGTGAAGATCGCACTTTTCACGGCGGCCGCAATATTCATCATTGTGGCGCTCACGTTCCGCTCGATCGCCGTGCCTGCGATTCTTGTACTGCTTGTGCAGGTGGGCGTCTTTATTACGGTGAGCACCGTCGGGCTCCAGGGATACAGCATGTACTATCTCGCGATGCTCATCGTGCAGTGCATTTTGATGGGAGCCACGATCGATTACGCGATCGTCCTCACGACGTATTACCGGGAGGCACGGCAGGAACACGGGGTGCGAGAATCGCTTGCGCGCGCCTACGACGGTTCGATTCACACGATCCTCACCTCGGGTCTCATCATGGTGCTGGTGACGGGCGTGATCGGTTTTCTGTTCTCAAATCCGACGGTTGCCCAGATCTGTCGAACCATCGCAATCGGCGCGTTTGCGGCCATCATCCTGATCGTGGGGATCCTGCCTGCACTGCTCGCCGTTCTCGACCGGGTGGTGGCTCCGAAAGACGCGGCGCCGCGGGGATAGAGACACGGCAGCGAAAAGGCACGGCGCCGTTCGGGGCGGCCTAGAATTGCCCTATGGTCATGCATGAGGTGAAGGTTCTCGTCCCCGAAGATCGGCTCGCCGATTTCTACACGCGTTTTGGCACGTGGCTCGCGGAAAGCGAGACGGCCCTGCCCAAAGCGAACGACGACGCGCACGAGAGGCCCGCGACGGAAGACGGGGGCCTTGCGGAAACTCGCCCCGGCGGCGAGCGCGCCGTCAACCGAGGCAAAGACGAGGCGCAACCGGCGTCGGACCGCACACCCCCTGAGCCGGAAAGCCCGCGCCGCAGCGCCGCTGCCGCTGCGCCCACCTCAAGCGATCACGACCTTCTCGACTGCGCCGTCGAGTGGTGGCGTTCCCTCAAACGAAACGAGCGCGATATTTTCACGCTTTTCATGGACGCTGCGCCGAACACGCTCGGAGCGCCCGAGATTGTGGCCGCGCTCGGACTCAAGAGTGAACGCGTCATCCCCGGTGTCCTCGCCTGGCCGCGCCGCAAGGCTGCCCGTGCGGGCTTTCCCCTCGCGTGGAAGTTCGAGCACGATGCCGACGGCAAGGCCCGATACGGGCTTCGCAACATGCCGGAAGTGTCGATGAGCGCGCACGAATATGCATCGCTATTGCGCGAGGCAAAGCGCAAGGTCGAGGGCTAGCGACCGCCACTACTGCACGGCCGCGCGCCACCTCGTGATGAAGCCGTGAGAGAGGATGAGCCCGAACGTCATCGCGGCGAGAATCAGCAGAGCGGCGGAGAAGTCCTGTGCAATGCCGACCACGACAACCGTGCTGGGCCGCGCCGTCAGCTGCACCATTCCCGCCACTGCGCGGAACAGGTAAATGCCGGGCACGAGCGCGACGATAGCGGCGAACCCCACGCCTGCGAACGACAGGCGTTTGCGGTGTGCAACGGCGCTCAGCACAAGTCCCGCGACAATGCAGGCCGCGAGATCAGCGTTAATGACGTTCACTCCGCACGAAACCATGAGAATCCAGCGTCCCGCATGGATGAGCCCTCCCACGAGGATGGGCCACGCCGCCTGCGTAAGCGGCATCGAGAAGTAGACGCTGAACGCCATCGCGGCGAGCGCTGCCGCGAGCGCATCGACCCATAGCGACGGCGTACGGGCACCAGCAGTAACGGGAAGGTCGCTCCCCACGAGGAGAAGCCCCACGACGAGCCCGCCGCTGATCGCGGCGAGGATGATCCCGCCATACACGAGGCGATGCCACCCCACCGTGACGTTCTTTCCCGTGACGTCGAGCGCGCCGTTGATGAGGTGAGGGCCCGGCACAAGAATCATGGCGGGGCATACCGCGACGAGTCTGGCTGCCGAGGCGATACCAAGGTGATCGGCGACCCCACCAAGAATCCCCGCGAGCATGGCAGCCGCAAGCGCCTGGCCCGGCACGGCAATACCGTGGGCCCCGAGCCATCGCCTCATACAACCGCCAATACCCGCTGCCAGCGCGATCAACAGGTACGACAGCGGGCTGCGGGCGCCGTAGATGAGAGCGAGACCCCACGCACCGGCGATACAGGCGAGGACGAAAAGCCATAGCGGGGCGTGCGAAATCGAGGCTGCTTCGTCGAGCCGAGAATTGAGCCGCGCGAGTTCACGATCACCGATGTCGCCACTGGCCGGAAGCGAGTCGATAGCTCGTAGCGTCGCGTTAACGCGCGCCATGTTGATCGCCTCGGGTCGCACGTGGACGGTCGTGTGCGCACGACCGTCGATGTCGACGAGGACGACGCGGTTCCATTCAACAATGCACCGTACCGGCAAGCCGAGTCGAGCGCTCAGGGATTCGACCGCGGAGATTGCCTCCGACGTGAGGTGGCCGTACCCCACGAGGGTTCGTGCCGCGGTTGCGAGAGCCCGCATCCGCTCGTCTCGCATGGGTCCTTCTCTCTCTTCGCTGCGTCTCGTATGTGAACGGCCCCGCACCAGAAACAGCCGGGCGTGCGCCCGTCTAACCCTAGCGCTCCCAGTACATGAAGGTTTCTTCATTTTCGCCTCATGGCAGTTTCATGCAGCACAGGCACCGTGATGGCTAACAGCACAACCGAGAAGGAGAAAAACCGTGCCCCCTCGCCGCCATCGCCCCTTCCTCGGCTTTCGCCCGCGCAGAATCCAGCCGTCTACCCCACGTACTTTGTGAAATTCATGGCCAACAGACTGGGAATATCCACCCAAAGGCAAAGTGCGCGTAACCTTTCAGTTGCTCTGCCGATGCATCATGATGCGGTCCACTCCCCGCCCTCGAAGGATTGTTCCTCATGTCTCACGACGTCCTCGAACCAAAGCGCCAGTTCCTTGGCCCCGATCGCAATTGGCACCTCGCCTTCGGTGTCCTCACACTCGGCACGCTCATTTTGTGCATTTACTGGGCGCTTGGCTACACCGACACTGGATCGTGGGGCATCCTCATCACGACCATCGTCGTGGGCCTGTTCATGGCGTTCAACATCGGCGGTAACGACGTCGCCAACTCGTTCGGCACGTCCGTGGGCGCGGGAACGCTCAGCATGAAGCAGGCGCTCATGGTTGCCGCGATCTTCGAAGTGAGCGGCGCCGTGATCGCTGGTGGCGATGTCACTGAGACTGTGCGAAGCGGCATCGTCGATCTCGATGCCTTCGCCGTTCAACCACTCGACTTCGCCTTCATCATGATGTCGGCACTCCTTGGCGCGGCCCTGTGGCTGCTTGTAGCGACAAAGATGGGTTGGCCCGTCTCGACGACCCACTCGATCGTCGGCGGCATCGTTGGCGCGGCCGTGACGCTCGGACTCGTCACGGGCACCGGTGGTTTCGAGATGGTGCAGTGGGGCGAAATTGGCAAGATCGCGCTGTCCTGGGTCGCGTCGCCTCTCCTCGGCGGGATCGTCGCCTACATTCTCTTCGGGGCGATCAAGCGGTACATCCTCGTGTACAACGAAGAAGCCGATGAAAAGCTCCGCCAGCTCAAGATCGACCGCGCCGCGCACCGTGAAAAGCACAAGAAGGCCTTCGAACGCCTCACGGAAATTCAGCAGATCGCCTACACGAATGCCATGGCGCGCGATGCTTCAACGATTCAGTCGGATCCCGATTACGACGTTGAGGATCTCGACTCGGATTACTATCGCGAGCTCCACGACATCGAAGAACGCGCCGAGCACATCAATGCCCACCGCGCACTCGATACGTGGGTGCCACTCCTCGCTGCCGCCGGCTCGATCGTGATCTCCTCAATGCTCCTCTTCAAGGGCCTCAAGAACCTCCACCTCGACATCAACGGTGCGGGCAACATCCTCATCATGGCGATGGTGGGTGCTGCCGTGTGGATGGCCGTGTTTATTTTCGCGAAGACGCTCAAAAACGAGGACCTCTCCCGCTCGACCTTCCTCCTGTTCTCGTGGATGCAGGTGTTTACCGCCTCGGCGTTCGCTTTCAGCCATGGTTCCAACGACATCGCGAATGCGGTCGGCCCGTTCGCCGCAGTCCTCGATGTTCTCAAGACCGGGTCGATCTCCGCTAATGCAACAGTGCCCGCTGCTCTCATGCTGAGCGCCGGCGTGGCCTTGGTTTGCGGTCTTTGGTTCATCGGCCGCAACGTCATCAAGACCGTAGGTACGGGCCTCACGAAGATGCACCCCGCCTCCGGCTTCGCCGCGGAGCTCTCCGCCGCGGGCGTCGTGATGGGAGCCTCGATGATCGGCATTCCCGTCTCCTCGACTCACATCCTCATCGGCGCGATTCTCGGCATCGGTCTCATCAACAAGGCCGCGAACTGGAATCTCATGAAGCCGATCGCCCTCGCGTGGGTCATCACGCTTCCCGCCGCGGCTGCGATCGGGGCCCTCGGCATCGTGATCCTGCGCGCCGTATTCGGCTAAACGTCCGTTTGAAATACGGGCTTTTGAAAAACGGGGTCGTGGTGCACTACCTCACCCACCACGAAATCGATATCGCCCACGCGCTCCCACCCGTGCTTGCTGTAGAAACGCTGCGCCCGGTGGTTATCAGCATTCGCGTTGAGCCATAAACCCTCCACACCGCGTTCACGAGCGCGTTGTTCGGCGGCTTCGAGGATTGCCGCCGCGACTCCTTTGCCGTGCACCTCGGGAACGGCGTAGCACTTGGAGAGGAGCCCCGCGCGCTGGAGCGTCACGCCTAGATTCGGTGCGGGGGCGCCATCTGGTCCGAAGAGCAGGAGCGCGTAGCCCACAAGTGCTCTTCCGACGGTTGCCACGAGCACATCGTGCTCCGGGTGATCGATGTGCGCAGCAAAATGTTCGGGAGTGAGATGCTCGCGAATATAGGCGTCGATGTGGGCCTGAGCAAGCGTCGGAGGACAAGCCAAAGGAAAAGTACGGGCCGCAAGTTCGCTAACAGCGAACGCATCGTGAGGGTGTGCATCTCGAACGATGAAGTCCATTTCTCCATTGTTTCTCACTCGAGCCTGAAAACCACACGCATAGCTCTTTCAGGCTCACAGCGCTTTGTCCAGCACACAGCAAGGTTCCTCTCGCGCGCCGGTCAGACTACGTGGAAATAACCCTAAGGAACCCATGGAAAGTTGGATCTCGCTTGGGGCGCAAGGGCTCCGAGCGCTCCACAAGAGATGCTCACGAGCTTCCCAAAGTGTCTCGAAAGTCTGAACAGGACAAAGCACGAGGAAAGGACAAAAGCCATGAACCTCCGCGATCAGATCGACACTCTCCAGAAAGCCACCGTTATCGACCGCGACGGCAACAAGATCGGCTCGGTCGGCCAGGTCTACCTCCACAACAGCACCGGCGAGCCCTCGTGGGTCACCGTCAACACGGGCCTCTTCGGCTCGAACGAGACTTTCATTCCCCTCGACGAAGCTCAGCTCAGCGGAGACGAGATCACCGTCCCCTACGAGAAGAACTTCGTGAAGGACGCTCCGAACATCAGCGAGGACGGCGAGATCACCCCCGAGCAGGAAAACGAGCTCTACCGCTACTACGGCGTGAAGGACCCGGGCTACGGCACCGAGACCACCGCCAACGCGGGCGAGGTCCGCGAGGATCGCGACCTCAACCAGCAGGGCCTCGCGAATAATGCCGCCGGCAACGAGAGCGCAGCAGGCGTCGGCACCGCCGGTGTTGCCGGTACCGCGGGCGTTGCGGGCGCTGCCGGCGAGCGCGATGCCGCTAGCGACGTGAACCGTGAGGACTACGCCGCTGATGCGGATCGCCGCGAGGCTGCCGACGTCAACGGCGAGCAGAAGATCACCCTCCACGAGGAGCAGGTCAACGTTGGCACCGAGAAGGTCGAGACCGGCCGCGTTCGCCTCCGCAAGCACGTCGTGACCGACACCAAGACCGTTGAGGTTCCCGTTGAGCGCGAAGAGTTCGTTGTCGAGCGCACCCCCGCGACCGGCACCGCAACCGACGCTCCCCTCGGCGAGGACGAGGTCGAGGTGTCGATCTCCGAAGAGCGCCCCGTCGTGAACAAGGAGACCGTTGCGACCGAGGACGTCCGCGTGGGCACCCGCACCGTTCAGGACACCGAGAAGGTTGCGACCGACGTTTCGCGCGAAGAGGTTGCCGTCGACGGCGTTGACGCCGAGGGCAACCGCAAGGGCGACACCGTCTGAGAAGCTTTGAGGCACTAAAGCTCGAAGAAGCCCCCGCCTGCTCGCGTATCTACGAGAAGGCGGGGGCTTCACCATTTCCGACGGTAGGCTAGCGCCCATGGATTTCGTGACCTACGCGATCGATGACGCGCCCACGCGAGAAGAGCTTGTTTCGCTTTACGATTCCGTTGGTTGGTCGGTCTACACTCGCACCCCCGACCGGCTCGAAGCGGCGATCGGCGCCTCACTTCGCGTCGTCACCGCGAGAGTTGATGATGAGCTCGTGGGGCTCGCTCGCATCGTTGGCGATGGGCTCACGATCGTCTATCTCCAAGACATTCTCGTGAGGCCAAATCACCACCGCCACGGGATTGGCCGCGAGCTCTTTTCGAGAGCGTTCGAGCCCTACAGCGACGTACGACAAAAAGTGCTCATGACCGACTGCGGGCAAGCCACACGCTCGTTTTACGAAGCCATGGGCTTCACTGAGACCCGCGACCTCGGCGACCTCAGCGAACAGGTGCGTGTTTTCGTGAGCTTCAGCTGAGCGGTCGCTCGATATGCGTGGCTTTGCTCGCTAAGAAATCGATGTACTTCGGGTCTTCGTCGGAAAAAATCTCCGGTCCCGCGCCCATGTAGGCGCGCATGAGCTCATCCGCCGCGCGCGGTTCGTTACCGAGCTCGAATTGCGCCTGGCCGAGCCGCAAGTGAATGAACGGATTGCCGAGAGCATCAGGGCAGTGCATGCATGTCGTGAGCGCCGCGTGTGCCGTCTCGAAATCCCCGCGAAGCACGTGCGCATCTCCGATACTCGCAAGAAGCCACGTTGCTTGCGGCCACTGCGTTTTCGGCTCAGGGAGCAGTAGCCACGCGCGATCGAAGAATTCCACCGCGCCGAGGTAGTCCTCAGCATCCATGCGGTCGTTGCCCTGTTCGGCGAGTGCGTCGATCTCTTCTTCCCGACTCATGATTTCCCCTTCCGTGTGGAGTTGCGCGGCCAGCGTTGCAAGAAAGGCTGGGCGTAGTTCGGGGTTGTGGAAGCTCCGGCCGAGACCTTCTAGATGAGGAAATGCTCCGCCACGGCGTTGATACGGTGAGGGCATGATTACGTCCTCGCTCAGAAAGCTCGTCAGCGCTGCAACCGACCATGCCAAGCGGTGCAATGACAACGGCGATCACACCGTGGCTGCCGCTCTCCTCACCAAGTCTGGCGGCACGGTCCTTGGGCTCAATGCGTTCCACTTTCTTGGCGGTCCGTGCGGCGAAATCTCGGCACTTGCGAACCACGCCGCAGAATGCGCCAACGATCCCGTAGTCGCCATCGTTGCCGTCTACGGTCCGACCGGGCAAGTGATCTCGCCGTGTGGCAAGTGCCGCCAGGTGCTTTTCGACCGTGATCCCGCAATTCAGTGCGTGATTCGCGGTTCCAACGGGCTCGAGGCCGTAAGCGTTTCTGACCTACTCCCCCATGCCTACGACTGGCGCACCGTGGAGCTCCCGCAAAAGATCTTCATGTGGGAAGGCTACGAGCGCGCGATTAGGGAGGGAGATAAGCGGCAGACCATCCGAGTCGACGATCCGTTCCGCCCCGGCCCCGCGCAGCTCGTTTTGAGGTTACCCTCGTTTAGTGGACACCCTATTAGTGCGGATCTTGTGTCCGTAGGAGAGGATGTTCATTGTGAGTCAACAGCGCAAGAAGTACACGCC
>NZ_JAWFZC010000003.1:0-229210 GCF_032550575.1 Dermabacter sp.
CGCCCGGTTCCATTCCGAACCCGGTAGCTAAGCCTAACTGCGCCGATGGTACTGCACTCGGGAGGGTGTGGGAGAGTAGGACACCGCCGAACTATTCTTTGAGGGTGGAGCCCCGGCCGCTAGGGCCGGGGCTCCCCACATTTAACGCCCGAATTTTTGGAGCCAATACCCCTGAGCTTAGGTTCGGGGTTTTCTTTTGCCTTCATGCGAATGCTTGCATCATCCGTGTGTTTACCGATCGCGCTGCCCGCATGGGGAAGAGAGGCAGCTAGCTGAGCGCTCTCGCTCGCTTGGTCACTGAACGTATCCGTCGATCGAGGGCATCGCGGAGAAAAGCTGATTGCTCCACCTTTTCGCCGGTGTTAGATGCTTTGTAGGTGAGGCGATAGTCAGGAGCCGGTGCCCGAAGCTTCGCCGGCATCTTGTCCTGGAGCGGCCCCTGCCTGTCTGGCAACCGAGTCTGTGCTCAAGTGTTGCTACGCTCCGACGGAATCATGCCATTGGACTCGTGCGGCTCCGCGAGGTTTTCGCCTTTATCGAGATCATCGCCGCTTTCGGGCGGGATGGCATGGGCTAAATGCGCTGGCGGAGCCGCTGAGTAGTTTGCAATTACCTTACGAAGGGTTCTTGCACTTTTGTTGTCGTTTTTGAGGAGTGGGAAGTCCAGGCGAGAATGTCTATCCCATCTTCGAAATGAACTCGTCGCCCCAGGCGGTAACGTCTTCGGGACTCAGCGCTCCGGCGTTTGCACCGATGATATAGACGAGTGCGCCGGAAGAGTTCTGTTTGTAGCACGTATGACTATTCGTGGTTTTGGATTCGCATGTCCAGCTGCCTACGGTCTTCTTTTCTCCACTTCCGTACTTTGTGAACATGTCTTGGGTGTCTTTGTCATTGATGATCGAAGCGATATAGACAAGAGTCATATCCTGAGAGACGTAGGTTCCGCCAACGTCGCCGATTCCGGCATCGCCGAACGAGGGGTCGAGGCTTGTCGAGCCAACCTGTTGAGGAAGGTTCCCCGATGCCACTCCGCCTCCACCGCCGGGCTGCGGAGCGTCTCCACCGCCTTGTCCCGGCTGAGGGCTATTGCCGCCGTCCCCGGGTTGCGGGTCGTTGCCCCCGGTGCCAGGTTGGGGCATCGGCTGGGGGATATTCTTGACGTCGTCAGGTTGAGGGCTGTCGCTGCTGTTTCCACCGGGCGCGGGGTTCGGAGCAGGAGCTGAACCCCCGTTGTTATTCGTGTTCCCCTTGTCGTCCTTGCCCTTGAGGTCCTTTTCCGCGGAGCTCACTTCTGAGGCGGGAACCTCTTTTTTGTCGTCGCCATTGAGGAGCGTGAACGCGAGGACGCCTCCACCGACCAGGAGAGCGAGCAGGAGGAGAACACCGCAGCCGATTCCAACCCACAGTCCAGTCTTGCTCCTCTTCTGTGGAGGCATACCGCCGCCGGGGTATCCCGCGGGCTGGTTGTATTGCCCTTGAAAATTGCCCTGGTCGTATGAGGGCTGCTGGTCGTAGCCTTGGTTGCCGTTCGGATTTGCACTCGAAGCAGCTCCTGGCTGCCACTCGGGGTTGCTCATGTTCGATGTCTTCCTGCTGTGCTGGGTCGCGAAGGTGCGAGAAGCGGACGGGACGTGTCGCAGACGCCAATGTAGGCGCAGGCGCCAGTCAGTATTACACATCACATCGATGGAAACCTAGAGTTGCCTATCTCAAAATTGCGGTGACAGCACCAGGGGTTGAAAAACGCAGGCGGGAGGATCCTGACGAGCTTTTGCTTACGGAATGCACCTCGGCGTCTTTGCCTTGGCTCGCACATCTCACCCCCACGCTGTGTGTGCTCCCGTTCGGGTGCTTTAGTGTGGCGCGGTCGCAAGCTGATCGCCGAACTGGGCGATCTCGTTGAGGTCTTTCACATTGGAGGCCATAATGAGCACGATCGCGCCGCCAGGGCCCTGGGCGTAACAGTCGCCGCCGTTCTCTACGAAGGCGTCTTCTTGGCATTTCCAGTTGCCGATCTGTTTTCCGGTCGCGTCAAGATCTTGGACAAAGAGTCGACCGCTCTCGGTATCGTGGAATACCTCGACCCAGAAGATCGCAGAGCTGTTTGGTGAGGAGTACACCTTCTCAACATCACCGAAATCTAGTTTCGGTTGGCTTTCGTCGACTTTGAAATCTCCCACTTGATCCGGGGGAGTATAGCCGCCGCTGGGATTCGAGCCCGGGGCGGGATCCGGCCCGTTCGGTCCCGGCGCCGGCTGGGGGCCAGGGTCAGGACCGTTGGGCCCTGGGGCCGGTGCAGGTTGAGGTCCGGGATTCGGGTCTGGATTCGGAGCCGGGTTGGGGTTCGGCTGCGGCGCTGGGTTCGGACCAGGTGCTGGAGCCGGGTTGGGGTTAGGTACAGGGTTATCCCCACCGCCATCACTCACGGGAGCCTTGGGGTTCGGGGCGGGCGCGGGTGCGCTCGTGGTCGTGTCGTCTTTAGAGTCCGACGCTTCCTTGTCTTTGTTGTTCATGAGCATGAAGGCGAGAACTCCACCGGCGATGAGAAGGAGCACGAATGCGACGCCCATCCCGATCGCGACCCACAGAACCATCCTGTTTTTCTTTTCCGGGGGTACCGGGCCCGGTTGGGTCATTGGAGTGCCGCCCTGTGGTGCTTGGTAAGGGCTGCCAGCCTGGTACTCGGTTGGTTCTGCGTGGGGATCGGGGGTCTGCTGCCAATTATTGTTGTTCATTCAACGCTCCAAGGAGTTCGTCGCCCCATGCTGCGAGTTCGTTGGGGGCGAGCGTCTTGGCTCCAATCGCCACGTAGCCGTGAGTGGCGTCTTGCGTGATGCAGCCGGTAAGTGAGCTGGACTCTTCCACGGCGCATGTCCATTTGCCGATTTTTTGGGGGTTAGGGAGGGTCTTCGCAACGCTCTCAGCGTTACGGTCGGTGTTCTTGCCGACTCCAACTTCGATCTGGGTGCCGTCGGGCATTTGGTACACGGAATGGAAGTCAAAGTTTTGAGGGGCTTGGTGGGGCTCCCCGGAGTTGACGAGAACGGCGTCTCCGATCTTTTGGGGTTCGCCGCCCCGAGCTTCGACTGGCCCGGAGCCGTCGTCGGGCTCGGGTTCCGGTGTCGGTGCGGGCTGCGAGGTCCGTTCGTCCCCGCCCTCATCGCTTGGTGGTGCCGACGCTGGATCGCTTTGGCCGTCGTCTTGTGGGCTCGGGTCGGGAGCTGTAGACGACGTGGTCGTGTCGTCGCCGCCCGATTCCTTCGAATCATTCCCGCTCATGAGCGCGAACGCGAGGATGATGCCGCCGACGATGAGGGCGAGCAGCACGATGCAGCCGCAGCCGAGGCCAACCCACAGGCCGGTCCTGCTCTTCTTTGCGGTCGGTATTCCGGGAAGGTGGCCGCCGTGTGGCGTGAATTGGGTCATGAGCTCGCTCCTCCGGCTGCGATGAACTGATCACCGAAGTTGGCGAGAGTTTGGGCATCTGGCGTGCCGATCACCTTCACGACGTCGGTGCCGTTGGAAGATTTCACGCAAATGTTTTGGCTCGGGTCTCCTTGGAAGGTCCCGCACGTCCAGCCGTTGATTTCTTGTCCGTCAGTGATGGTTTTCTTTTCATCCTCGGGGCTGAGCGTGGGATTTGCCGCGCCCGACACTTCGATCATGTCCATTGCGCTGTTGCTGTAGGCAGCGACGTAATCCGCACCGACAGTATTGCCTGTTCCAACACCGGCGAGTGTGTAGTCGCCGACTTGTTGCGGTTTATTTGAACTGCTGTCGCCCGAGGGCTGTTCTGGCATGGGAGCAGGCCCTGGGTCGTTGCCACCATCGTTGGGAGCCGGAGCGGGATTTGATGCCGTGCTGTCGCCGCCGCTGGGGGCGGGCGCTGGATTTGGTGCCGGTGCTGCAGCCGATGTCGTCGTGCCACCGTCTTTCGATTCCTTCGAATCGTCCCCGCCCATGAGCATCACTGCGAGCACGATGACACCGATGAGGAGGGCGAGGAGCAAGAGGCAGCCGCAGCCGAAGCCGACCCATAGGCCGGTATTGCTCTTTTTTTGCTGTGGCATAGCGCCCGGGTATCCCATAGCGGGCTGCCCCTGCACCGCACCGTGATTGATTGGAGCCTGATTCCACTGGTTGTTCGACATGTGCGGGGTCCTCATCGGGTGGGGCGGTGTGCGCACGCGCACAAGGGATAGCGCAGCTGACTGTAACGCTGTGCCGTTCGTCAGTATTACACATCACACCGAAGGAGTACTAGGGCTTCCGTTAATCTACGGCGCGGTGTGCGGGGCGAGATCTACTTCGGCTATTTGAGTTGCTCCATAAACTCTTCACCCCAGGCCGCAATGGTGCTGAGGTCGGCGTCGGTATCAAGCGGAACGAGGAGAACTCTTCCACGTTCGTCGTCGGCCATGCAGACGTTCATCTCGTACTGCGTCCCGCACACCCAAGGCCCGATGTCTTGCCGGTTCATGAGGCCGGCGGTGTCCTCTTCAAACGTGCGGCCCGTATCATTCTCGATCCCGATCTCGAACCCGCCGCCGCTCTCATCTTCGTAGCGGGCGCGCACGACGTAATCGTGATCCGGGTCTTCCCCGCGGGCTTCGGAATAAGCAAGGTGGGTATCGCCCACCGTTTCGGGTTCTCCGGATTTGGGGGACACAGCCTGGGAGCTTGAGGTATCGGGGGAGGGGTCCGACGCTTGCTCTTCCCTATCGCCCAGGAACATGAAGGCAAGAAGCCCGGCAACAGTGAGTGCTGCGAGCGCAACGAACATGCCACCGCAGCCAAGTAGCACCCACAGGAGAGTGTTGTTTTTGCGCTCCGGGGATGCAGAGGGGGGATTGGGTTGTCCCAATGGTGGTTGCATGCCATAAGAATAAATGAAAGCGCCTTTGCTCCTGCACCGCCCGTACAGAAGACCTTCGTCAGCATTGATATTTGACGCGATATTTAGCAATGGCCGCCTGTTGGACCGGTCAGCCGGCTCGTTCGCAACGTCTCTAGGTAAAAACCTGCAGGCGAATGCTAGTTTTAAGCAAAATCAACGCTCCAAGGAGGTCCAATGGGCACGTTTTTCACCGGTGAAAGTACGCCCGGGCTCATCGACTGGTCGTCGATGCCTACTTACAACACGATTATGGCCATCGCTGCTGGCGCCACCCTTCTCGCGCTCGTACTATTCGTACGCGGGTTAGCGAAACGCAGTACGCTCTCGCGCACCGAAGAAGTTTCGGAAGGGACAGAAGAGTACCGCGAGCTTGCCGCTTTTCTCGACGGCTATGCCGTTGCCTTTGGAGTATTCGGGCTCATTCTTTTTACGACCGGCCTCCACATGATTCTCACATGGCCGCTCGCGGAGGGCGGTTTTCCGTTCGACAACATCGTCTTCGGCGAAACCTGCCTGCCGCTCGGTGCACTGGCTCTTGGCGCTTCACTTTACCTGTGGCGTCGCCGCGATAGCGTCCTCGACGCCCCGAACCCTCTTGTGCATCTCGCGCGCATTGCGAGCCCAGTAGGCTTCTTCACCGTGCTCCTCGGCCTTGCATTGATTGGCATTGCACTTGCGGGTCTCGTGTACCAGCTTTTTGCAGCACCTCCACAAGAGCCCATCTCGGGTGCGTTCGCAAGCATGCCTATGCTCGAAAACGGCGCACTGGCCGTTCTCTTCTGTCTCGTGGCTTTTGGAGCGATCTGTTTCCCATTCATCACGAAACAGATCCGCGAGAAGGGGGCGCTCACGCCGCTTGCCGTCGTAGCAGGATGGAGCCTCGCACTTGCTGGCATCGCTTGGGGTCTTTTTGGCGCGATGAACTTCTATACCCACATCGGGCTCATTGTGAACACCATGTGAGCACACGGACGCGATGGCGTAGGTGGGCCGGCTGCTTGAGAGCCGGCCCACCTAGCTATTTGCTCGCTATTTGTGGAAAAGGCTCTTTTTGCCGAAGGCGGGCTCGCTCGTGACGAGAACCCCGAGCGAGCGGAAAACGGACTCGTCGACGGAGCCGAGGATCGTCGTCGTGTGCACGTCGCAGCCACGCAGGTTCTTAATCTGCGCGAGCGCGGCGGCTGCATTCTTGTCGCTCCCCGCGGAGACCGATAGGGCGATGAGCACTTCGTCGGTGTGCAGGCGCGGATTGCGCGAGCCCAAGTGGTCCACCTTGAGAGTCTGGATCGGCTTGATCGACTCGGGCGACAGCAAAAGGGCATCCTCGGGAATCCCCGCGAGATGCTTGAGCGCGTTGAGGAGCATGGCAGCGGAAGCACCGAGCAGGTCTGAGGTCTTGCCTGTAATGAGGGTGCCGTCGGAAAGCTCGAGGCACGAAGCAGGCCCGCCGGTTTTTTCGGCGAGGGCGAGAGCAGGCTTCACTGTGGGGCGAATCGTTTCGTCCACGCCGAGTTTCGCCATCACGAGCTTGATGCGCTGCGACTCGAGCGGGGGAAGTTCGAGCTTTTTTTCGGAAACACGGGCCTTGAAGTAGCGGCGCACAACCTCTTGCGTCGCGGCCTCGCGGCAGGCGTCGTCGTCGGTGATCGCGTACCCGGCCATGTTCACGCCCATGTCGGTCGGAGAAGCGTAAGGGCACTGCCCGAGGATGCGTTCGAGGAGGATTCTGAGCAGAGGGAACGCTTCGATATCGCGGTTGTAGTTGACGGCCTTTTCGCCGTACGTTTCGAGGTGGAACGGGTCGATGAGGTTGACGTCGTCGAGATCCGCGGTCGCCGCCTCATAGGCGAGGTTCACGGGATGCTCAAGCGGAAGGTTCCAGATCGGGAACGTCTCGAATTTCGCGTAGCTCGAGGCGATTCCGCGCTTGTGGTCGTGATAAATCTGCGACAGACACGTCGCGAGCTTGCCCGACCCAGGCCCCGGCGCCGTCACGATGATGAGGTCGCGTTCAGTTTTTGCCCACTCGTTTTGACCAAGTCCCTCCTCGGACACGACGAGGGTTGGGTCCGGGTAGCCCTTGATCGTGCGGTGGCGCACGACCGTCAAACCGAGTCGCTCCATGCGAGTTTTAAACTGTGACGCCGCCTCGTTATGGTCGTCCATTTGCGTGAGCACGATCGTGTTGACGAGGAAACCGCGCTCGCGGAACACATCCACGAGGCGCAGAACGTCCTCCTCATACGTGATGCCGAGGTCGGCGCGCATCTTGTCGTGTTCAATATCGTGGGCGTTGATGGCGATAAGGATCTCGAGCTCATCCTTCAGCTCGTAGAGCATCGCGATCTTGTTATCGGGTGTGAACCCGGGAAGAACCCTCGAAGCGTGCAGGTCGTCGAAAAGCTTGCCGCCCATTTCGAGATAGAGCTTCCCGCCGATCTGGGCCCGCCGCTCGGCGATGTGCTTCGACTGCAGCTCGATGTATTTTTCGGGATCAAAACCTTGCGTGCGTGCCATGCGAGCCTCCTGCGATGAGATGAGAAAACGAGGGGGCCGGTGGCATACGACCTGCATGTGCAGCCCTCGACATTTTAGGGCACGAGCGGGTGAGTTTCCAGGACCGTTGCGGTCCGACGGTCCCCGCGCGTACCCGCGATGCCTACTCTTTCGCGGTGGCCCTGCTCTCAGCCCTTCACGGAGCCGCTCATCATGCCCGAAATGAAGTACTTCGACAGCAGGATGTACACGACGAGGGTGGGAGCCGAAGCAAGAAGTGCGCCCGCCATCGACACCCCGTAGTTGGTTAGCAGCGCGCCGTTGGCGAGGTTGTTGAGCGCGAGAGTCACCGGGCCGTTCATCGGGGTCGCGAAGAACACCGCGAACAGGAAGTCGTTCCACGCGTTCGTGAACTGCCAGATCATGACCACCACGAAACCGGGAATCGAGATGGGCAGCGCAACGGACCAGAACGTGCGGAGCATCCCCGCGCCATCAACCTTGGCGGCTTCGATGAGCGACTCGGGAACCGTCTCGAAGTAGTTGCGGAAGATAAGCGTGCAGATCGGGATACCGAACACGACGTGCACGAGAATAAGCGAGGGAACGCCCGAGTCGATGGGCAGAGCAAGCACGAGCGAGAGCAGGGGGATCATCACGGCCTGATAGGGCAGGAACATGCCAAACAGGAGGAACGTGAATACGACATCCGCCCCGGGGAAACGCCAGCGAGACAGCACAAAGCCGTTCATGCACCCGAGAGCCGAGGAGATGATCGTCGAGGGAATGACCATCGCAAACGAACGTCCCATCGCAGGCGAGAGCGTTTCCCAGGCTTCCGCCCAGTTCTCAAGCGTCCACTCGCTCGGCAGCGCCCACGCGCGGGCGGCCGAGGCATCGCCGCTCGTTTTGAAGCTCGTGACGATGAGGACATAGACGGGAATCAGGACGAGGACGACGCCGATGAGGAGAAGGGTGAGGCGGGCGAACCGCCACGGGGAAACCGAGGAGGTGTTCACGACTGACGCTCCCTGTGTTGCTGAATGAGATAAGGAACGATGAGGACGCCCACGATGATGAGAAGAATCGTGCCGACGGCAGCCGCGTTCGCGTAGTCGAAGCTCGACTTAAACACGAACATGTCCACGGCGGGGATCTTGGTTTGGTAGTTCGAGGGTTTCGAGATCGACATGATGAGGTCGAAGCTCTTGAGGCTCATGTGCGCGATAATCACGAGAGCGCTCATGATGATGGGGGTGAGCTGCGGGAAGATCACGTGGCGGTAGATTTGCCACTCGCTCGCACCGTCCATGCGACCCGCTTCGCGAAGCTCATCGGGAACGCCGCGGAAGCCGGCGAGAAAAAGCGCCATGACATAGCCGCTCAGCTGCCAAATCGCCGGAAGGGCAATCGCGGCGATGCCCCACGTGATGTTGTTCCACCAAGGGTTTTGGAGAAAGCCGAGTCCCACCATCTGAAAGAGGCGGTTAAGCCCACTTGCACTCTCGCCCTGGTTGGAGTTGAGGAGCCAGCGCCACACCACGCCCGAGGCCACGAAGGACACAGCCATTGGGAAAAGGTAGATGGTTTGGAACACTCGACCACCTTTGATGGGGCGATCGAGAAGCCACGCCCACACGAACCCGGTGATCATCGCGCCACCCAAGAACACCACCGTGAAAATCACGAGGTTCATGAGTGAGTGGCGAAAATCGGGGCTCGAGAGAAGAGCGATGTAGTTATCGAGGCCAACGAACTTACTGGGTTGCACGCCGTTCGCTTGCGCTGCCGTGTGGTTGTCAGTGAGAGAGGTCCACACGTTCTGCGCCATAAGCACGTAGACGAAGATCCCCACGAGAATGAGCGAAGGCGAGATGAGCAGCAGGGGCGCCGCATACTTTTTCATGCCTGGTCCTAGGGTGGAAGTGGCATCGGTGGGGGCCGGGCGAGCGTCGGAAATGAGATCCCCGGCCCCGAAACCGATGTGAAAGCGGAGCTTACTTCTTCATGTTCGATTCGGCAGCGGAAACAAGCTCGGCCTGGAATGCCTTGGCGTCGGTCGCGCCGGAGGTGAACTTGCTCGTTGCGTCGGAAATGGCGTTGAGCCACGCGACCGAAGTTGCCGCACCGTGGGCGATCGAGGCGCAGATCTTGTCGTGTGCGAAGGACTCGAGCGCGGACTGCTGATACGCCGGGAACTTCGAGACATCAGCGTCGGTGCGCGCCGGGATCGAGCCCTTGGCGAGATTGAAGGCTTCCTGACCTTCAACGGACGAGATGGTCTTGAGCCACGCCTTCGCGTTGTCGGCGTGCGGTGCGCCCACAGGCAGGGTGAAGGAGTCCGCGAGGAAACCGAAGATCTTGTCGCCAGAGGCGGCCGAGGGCACCTCGAAGTAGACATAGTCCTTCATGTCTTCCTTGCCGGCTTCCTGGAATGCTGCAACGGCCCAGTCGCCCATGACGTTGTAGGCGGCCTTCTCGTCGATCACGAGGGCTGTCGCTTCGGGCCAATCGAGCGAATCTCGGTCGGAGTTGGTGTAGCCCACGAGCTTCTCGAACGCCGCGATCGCAGTGGCGACTTCCGCACCTGCCCAGTCGGTCGAGCCGTCGAACAGGCCGTTGTAGGCGTCCGCGCCGAGGTGGGACATGAGCACTGCTTCAAGCAGGTTGACCTGCGTCCACGGTGCCGCGAGAGAAAGCGCGGTGACACCCGCAGCCTTGGCCTTTTCGAGGTCGGCGAGCCAGGCATCGAACGTCTCGGGGACAGCCTTCGGGTCGATCCCGGCCTTCTCGAGCACGGCTGCTGATGCCCACACGACGTTCGAACGGTGAATGTTGGACGGCACCGAATAGATCTTGCCATCCACCGTGAGGAGCTTGACCAAACTGTCAGGGAAGGCCTTGCGCAGGTCGAACTCGTCGTAGAGTCCAGAGACGTCTTCGATCTGGCCAGCATTGATGTAATCGGTCAGCTCGCCACCCGCGTGCGCCTGGAAAGTGTCAGGCGGATTCTTGGTCTGCAAGCGCGACTGGAGCATGTCCTTTGCGGCACTGCCCGCACCACCCGCGACGGAGCCATTGACGAACTTAATCTTGGGGTTTTGCTCGTTGAATACCTTGACGAGAGCGTCGAGGCCCGCTTTCTCCGAGCCTTGGGCCCACCACGTGAAAACCTCGACAGAGTCGTCCCCTCCAGCGGAGCCGCCACCGGAGGAGTTGGAACATGCTGCGAGCGCGCCAAGCGCAATACCAGCGGACGTGAGAGTGAGGAAAGTCCTCCGTGCGATCATTGCTGTTCTCCTTTAAACAACAGGGGCGTCGTTGCCGAGTGCCGCGATGCGGCGGCCCTATTGTAGTCGCACTGGGCCCCGCGATCCAATCCGAGCGGTTGGAATGTTGTAAGTGCCGTGATCGCGCGGGCGCGGCGCGTCAGCGTGATTACGATGAGGTGACATCGCCAGTAGAGAGTAGAGACCGCGTCCGCCTAGGGCGTAAGAGGGAGATAGTGTGACGACATACCGAGGCGTCGCCGTAAGCGCCGGCCGCGTGATCGATCCGGTCAAGGTTATGGCCCCTCCCGTGACCGAACCCGAGGCCGGAAAGACGCTCCCAGAGGGTGAAGCGCGCGAGGCTGAGGCTGCTCGCATCTCACAGTCAGCTGCGGCGGTCAAAGCAGATCTTGAAGCGCGCGCGGAAAGAGCGAGTGGCGACGGCAAAGCCGTTCTCGAGGCGACAGCGCAAATGGCGGCGGATCCAACGCTCACAACGAGCGCGGAGCAGCTTGTACGCACCGCCGGTATGAGCGCCGAACGCGCCGTGTGGGAAGCCGGCGAGCAGGTCGCCACGATGCTTGAGGGCCTCGGCGGCTACATGGCCGAGCGCGTTGCCGACGTTAAGGATGTGCGCGCTCGCATCGTCGCCCACCTCCGCGGCGAACAGGCGCCCGGCATCCCGTTCTCGACCGAGCGCTTCGTACTCGCCGCGATCGATCTCGCCCCCGCCGACACAGCAACCCTCGACCCGACCATCGTTTCGGCGCTTATCACCTCCGACGGTGGGCCGCAGTCGCACACCGCGATTCTCGCGCGCCAGCTTGGGATTCCTGCCGTTGTCGCCGCGAAAGGCGTCGAGAGCATCGAGCCGGGAACGGTCGTGTACGTGGATGGTGCCGCCGGCACCGTGACCAGTGAGTTCGGCGACCGAGAGCGGGAACTCTCCGCCACCTGGTACGAGCTCGTGAAAAACCCGCTCACATACTCCGGCGGGGGTGCGGAGCTTTTCGACGGTACCCGCGTTCCACTGCTCGCCAATGTGGGCGGCGAAAAGGACGCGGCTTTAGCCGCCGAGGCCAATGCTGACGGCGTGGGTCTCTTCCGAACCGAGTTCTGCTTCCTCGACCGCGACGAGGAGCCGAGTATCGAGGAGCAGGCCGAGGCGTATGCGGGGGTGCTTCGGCACTTTCCGGGTAGGAAGGTCGTGATCCGTACACTCGACGCGGGTGCCGACAAGCCGCTTCCGTTTTTGACCGATGCCGACGAGCCGAACCCCGCGCTTGGCGTCCGGGCCTATCGCACCTCGTGGGAGAAGCGCTCGGTGCTCGAGAACCAGCTGAAGGCAATCGCAAAAGCGAGCTGCGAGACGAGCGCTGAGCCGTGGGTCATGGCACCGATGATCTCGACACTCGAGGACACCGAAGATTTCGTGTCGATGGCACGCTCCGCTGGCGTGGAGCGCGCCGGCATCATGGTCGAAACTCCGAGCGCGGCCCTCACAAGCGATCACCTGATGGGCGTCGCCGACTTTGCTTCGATTGGCACGAACGACCTCACGCAATACACGATGGCTGCCGACCGCATGCTCGGCTCCCTCGCGCAGCTCAACGATCCGTGGCAGCCTGCCGTCCTCGCGCTCGTGGGCGCAACGGCGACGGGTGCGCGGGTCGCGGGTGGCGACCCGGAAGCCTTCGGCGACGGCGCGAACAAGCCCGTGGGCGTATGCGGTGAGGCAGCAGGCGACCCCGCGCTCGCGGTCGTCCTCGTGGGGCTCGGTGTGAACTCCCTGTCAATGACGCCTCGATCGCTGCCAGCAGTCGCGAAAGTCTTGTCGACCGTGTCGCTGGCGGATGCGCGCGAACTCGCTCGTCTCGCGGTGTGCTCACCGACCGCCGCCGAAGGCAAACGGGCCGTGCGTGCGAAGCTCCCCATCATTGAGGAACTCGGACTCTAACGGGCTGAATGAAGCGAAGGGGGTATGCCGCTCGGCATGCCCCCTTCATCAGCCAACAGAGGTGTAGTTGGTACTTAGGCCTGCGCGTCGAGATCCGTCTCGAGAAGCTCCGCGAGCTTGTTGACCGACTCTTCGGCTCCGTCGCCCTCGGCACGCAGAACAACCTCGTCGCCGTGGCCAGCGCCGAGAGTCATAAGCATAAGAATTGACGAGGCGTCGATCGGCGCGCCGCCAACCTTTTCGATCGTGACCTTCGCGGGCTGTTCACCCGCGGCCTTCGAGAAAATAGCGGCGGGGCGGGCATGGAGCCCGGAAGCGGCCGCAATCTTGACGGTGCGTTCTGCCATGATGTGCCTTTCGACGAGCCGGTATGCCACATGGACAAACACCAGCGGGAAAATTTTAGTGAGGCCACCCTACCGAATGACGCTGCAGGTGACCTTGTTGGAACCGTCTCGTGCGGGCCATCCTCACAGCCCGCGAATCTCCTCGAAGTCAGGATCAAACACCGCGAGAACCTCGAGCGGCGCCTCTGCCTCAGCTAGTGCCCGGCGGCGATCCTCCTCCGCAAACACCTGCGAGATTGCCTGAAGCAGCATCAGATGCTCATCGCCAATGCCCGCAATGGCGATAACGAACGACACCTTTTCCTCGCCGCTGTCACCCCAAGCAATCGGCTCGTCATACTTCACGACGCTCATCGCTGTGCGGTGAATATTGCTCTTTGCCTCGCTCGTTGCATGGGGAACCGCAACGCCATACCCCATAAACGTTGACACCGCGTCCTCGCGCTCGTGCATCGCCTCAACATACGCCGGATCGATCGCCTCGAGTTCAACGAGGAGATCGCCTGCCTCCTCAATCGCCTCGCTCTGATTTCGAGCAAGGCCCGGAACGCGAATCGCATGCGGCGAAAGAATGACCGACTCGCCCGACGCCGACGGCGCCCCTTTCCCATGATCGCGCGTTACATCGCATGCCCACCGCGGAGCAGCGTGCTCAGATCCGTCACGACTTCGTGAAATGTTCATGATCCACGCCTTTCAAAAGATGCTTCACCTCGAGTCTAGGTGGCGTCGGACCCCTCCGCCTCAGGAAAAACGAACTTCCCGTACGTGAAGTACCGGAACGTCGTGGAAACCACCTGGCCAATGAACGTGCCGCTCACGTTGTCCGCGAAGGCCGAATCCAGCCCGAGGACGTAGCGGGAAAACCCCAGGCAACCGAGCTGCAGCGCGCTCGCGATCACGTTCACGATGATGAACGCGAGAATCGATTTCGCCGTCTGCGGCTTGTCACGGTCCCCGTACGTCCAAAAGCGATTCCCGAGATACGTGAGGCAGCTAGCCGCAGCAATCGTGAGGATCTTCGCGAGGATCGGCTGGTCGTGCATGAGCCCCTCGCTCCAGCCGTGCGTCGGGCTCCAAAACACGAGGACGTTATACATCGCCGCATCAAAGAAGAACACGAGGCCGCCCACGATCAGGAACTTCGAGCCGCGCAAAGCATGGGCGAGCGCAGCAGTTCTCGGCGGGGAATCCTTCACGGTCACGAAGCAAGGGTACAGGCCGTGCCGGAGCGAACGAATGCAGTTAAGCTGAGGTGCTATGGGACGAGTGACAGCATCGACGCGTCTGACGCGCATACGAATCCGGGACGGCAAGCTCTACCACTCTGAGCGGCCCGACACCGTCGCCGTTGAAGAACCGCTCGACATTCGTCTCAACGGCCAGCAGCTCTCCATGACGATGCGCACCCCTGGCCACGATGTCGAACTGATCCACGGTTTCCTTCATGCCGAGGGGTACATCACGAACCGCGAGGATGTGCGCGAAGCTCGCTACTGCGACGGTGCCGTCGTCGAGGATGATTCCGGTTTCGAGCGCAACACCTACAACGTCATGGATTTCACCACCCGCACGATCACCACAGCCCCGGTGATCACGAAGCCGTTCCTTACCTCGAGCGCGTGTGGCGTGTGCGGTTCGGCTTCAATCGACCAGGTGACGCAGCGGGTGCGTCACGATTTCGCTCCGACGTTTGCCATGCAGCCGTCGAACCTTCTTCGGGCGCAACGCGAGCTAGGCGACGGCCAGGCGGCGTTCTCGAAAACCGGCGGCGTGCACGCGGCAGCCCTCCTTACTCCGGAGGGTGAGCGCCTTGTGCTTCGTGAGGACGTCGGCCGTCACAACGCCGTCGACAAAGTGATCGGCTGGGCCCTCCTCGAGGACCGTCTGCCCCTCAACGACGCCGTGCTCCTCGTGAGCTCTCGCGCCTCTTTCGAAATCGTGCAGAAAGCCGCGATGGCCGGCATCGGCTTCATCGCATGCGTGAGCGCCCCCTCCTCCCTCGCGATCGACACCGCCGCGCGGCTCGGCATCACGCTGTGTGGATTCGTGCGCGCTGACGGAGACGACGGTCGCTTCAACGTGTACTGCGGGATGGAGCGGATTGATCTTTCGGGCAGCGAGAGTTGACGGCCGGGTTCCCTCCAGCACCGTGTGCCACGATGGCTGTGTCCGCAGACACACCTCTATGGAGGAGGAACCATGAAGAACAAGCTCATTCTTGCGACCGGCATCGCTATCGGTTTTGTGATCGGCTCGAAGATGGGCCGTGAGCCCTACGAGAAGCTCGAGGCGACCGCCAAGCAGTACGTAGACGATCCGCGTGTGCAGGAGAAGGTTGGCCAGGCACGCGAAACCGTCTCGAAGGTGGCGAAGGACGCGGCTGAGACCGTGAAGGACAAGGCCCCCGAGGTTGCCGAGCAGGCCAAGAGCGCCGCGAAGGGAGCTGCATCGACGGCCAAGGACAAGGCGCAGGAGGTGCGCGCCTCCCACAGGGCGAGCACGCCGACGGTGAAGGCCACCGATACCTCGAGCGACTCGAGCGTGGCCGGCGGCGACGCTGAGGTGCACGAGGCGAAGTAACGCTCCACGCGGCACGCGCCGCCTGGTACACAAAGAGCGCTCCCGGCGATTGATGCCGGGAGCGCTCTTCAGGTTAAAGCAACCGTCGGACCCCCTAGCCCTTGACGCCGCCGGCGGCCGCGAAGCCCGTGCCGAGGCTGCGGCCGAGAGCCAAATACAGCACCACGATCGGGGCGGAGTAGAAGATCGAGAACGCCGCGAGCTGACCGTACGCCACCTGGCCGTACTGGGACGAGAACGTGTAGAGGGTGACGGCTGCCGGGAGTTTCTCGGGGCTGAGCAAAAGCATGAACGGCACGAAGAAGTTGCCCCACATGCCCACGAACGTGAAAATCGTGGCGACGGCGAGGCCCGACTTCATGAGTGGAAGAACGACCGAGAGGATCGTGCGCACCACACCCGCACCTTCCGTCCACGCGCTTTCCTCAATCTCGACGGGCACCGAATCGATGAACCCTTTCGTGAGGAAGATGGCGTAGGGAAGCGACGAGGTCGCGAGGAACAGGATCGCCGCAGGCATGGAGTCCACGAGGTTGACCTGCACGAACATCGAGTACACGGGGATCATGATCGCCGTGATCGGAAGGCCCGTGGAAAACAGGATGCCGAGAAGCAGAGGGCGCCGCGCCCGGAAGCGATACCGAGAAAAGGCGTAGGCGCATAGCACCGCGACCGTCATCGTGATGAGTGTTGCGCACCCGCACAGCACAAGCGAGTTGAGGAGCGGGCGGAACGTCGTCTGCTCGTTCCAGATTGCCTGATAATTGCCGAAACTCCAGTGTTCCGGCGCTTTCACCGCGAGAGTCGCTTCGGTATCGAATGACGCAAGCACGACCCACAGAATGGGGATCGCGAAACTTACGCTAATGAGGGCGATGACGATCGAGGAGAGGACGGACGTGAGACGCCCGCGCGCCGTGTGAGGCTGGTTTCCGCGGTCGCTTTTCGCACGGGCCTTCGTGGGAGCTGCGGTGGTCATCGCTTGTCCTCCTCAGGCAGAAGCTTCAGATAGATGAGTGAGGCGATCGCCCCAATCGCGAGCAGGATTAGCGCGACCGCGGTGCCGTAGCCGAGCTGGCCGTACGAGAACGCCTGCTCATACATGTACAGGGGGAGGGTCTGGCTGCGACCGGACGGCCCGCCACCGGTCATGATGAAGATCAGACCGAAAACGGAAAGGGTCTGCAGCGTGATGAGCATGAGGTTCGTGGCGATCGCGGTACGCATAAGCGGAATTGTGATGCGGATAAGTCGCGTGAACGCCCCCGCGCCGTCGATCTCCGCTGATTCGTATACGTCCTTCGGGATCGACGTGAGAGCCGCCGAATAGATAAGCATCGTGAACGCTGTTCCGCGCCAAATGTTCGCGAAGGACACCGCGAGGATCGGCGCGCTAAAGAGCCAGTCTTGCCCGGGAAGCCCGATGCTCGTGAGGAGCGTGTTGAGGGAGCCCTGATCGGCGAAGAAGGTGTACAGGAGGTAGCCCGCGACGACCTCTGGGAGGATCCACGCGAGAATCACGATCGACGTGCCGATGAACGTCACGAGGCGGTTGGCCTTCTCCATGAGGAGTGCGAGAACCATGCCGAGGAGATTTTGGCCGATAACCGCGGACACCAGGGTGAAAATCAGGGTGAGGACGACGGCGTTCCAGAACCGATCGTCGCTAAAGGCGGTGATGAAGTTGTCCAGCGCGACGAACTCCACGGCTTTCGCGTTCTCCCCGCGCACGGCTTTATTCGTAAACGCGAGATAGATCGAATAGACGATCGGGCCGAGCATGAAAATCGCGATGAGCAGGAACGCGGGAACCATGAGGAGGCCGCGGCGAGGCGTGAGGTGATTCCCGAGCGGAGTCCGTTTGCGATTGGTTGGCGCGCTTGTTGGCGCCGCTGCGACGGCATCTACGGATGTACTCATGAATGACGCACCTCGATGTTGTCCTTGCCCACCAGCTCGGTGAGCTTGGTGTCGTACCAGGCGGCTGCCTGCTCGGGAGTCTTGTCGCCCACCATCACGGTGTCCATTGCGTCTTGAAGAGCGGAAGACACTTCGGGATAGACAGCAAACGCCGGCCGGTAGTAGGCGGCTTCGAAAATGTCGGTGAAGAATCCGACGGTTGGCGAGTAAGTCCTGTATTCCTCGTTTTTCGCGACGTCCCTCCTTGTCGTGAGGTTGGCGCCGCTCTTATTGCGGTAGACGAGACTCTCGAGCGTACACAGTTCCTTGATGAGTTCGAACGAGAGCTCTCGGTCGCGCGCGTGGGTGGGGATCGTCCATCCCCAGCCGCCGGCGAGGGTGGTCAGCCCCGGTTCTTCTCCATTTTGCGTGGGCATCTGGGCGAGGCCCACATCGTCCTGCCACGTGGGCCACGGTGCGGGGCCGTCCTCAGCCCACTGGTTGGAGATCCACGAGCCGTCAATGAGGATCCCGAGTTTGCCGGCGGGGAACATCGTCGATTGGATCGCTTCGGCGATATTCGGGTCGAGGTGCTGGGAGACGGGCAGCGTGAGCTTCTCGTCGAACTGGCGCTTGTAAAACGCGAGCGTGTCGATGAAGCCCTGCGACCCTGCGACCCACTTCTTCGTCTCGGGGTTGTAGAGGGTGTCGTTCGTGCCATACAGCAGCATTTCGAAGCCCTGCATCGAGGCTTTTTCGCCCTGGGTTTTCCCGCAGTACATGAACATGCCGGCGGCATCGACGTTCGCGTCACGAATGGTCGTGGCAGCTTCGGCGATCTCCTCCCACGTGCGCGGCTGCCACTCGGTGGGCAGGCCGGCCTTTTCGAAGACCTTCTTGTTGTAATAGATGCCGCGCGTGTCCGTTTCAGTGGGAACGCAGTGCGCGCGCCCCTCGGGATCGACGGCTGCCGCTTGGGAAGCGGGGTAGAGGTTGTCCCAGCCCTCCCAGCCCTTGACGAGATCGTCGATCGGTTGAATGTATCCGGCGGCAACGTCGGAGAGCAGGATGAAGGTGTCTTCGAAAACGAGGTCGGGGCAGCTTCGGGGCGACGACATCAAGAGTTCGTTCTTCGTGAAGTAGTCGTTCTCCGCGGCGACGATCGGCAGGAGCTCGACGCTCACGCCGGGGTGCTTCTTGGTGAACTCCGCGATGATCTTCGTGAGCCACTGCTGGAGGGTCGTGCCCGAACCAAATTGCTGATAGGCGACCTTGAGCGTGGACGAATCGCGCTCGCTCGAGCAGCCTGCGAGCATCGCGAGGGGGAGTGTGCTCGCGATTCCTCCGGTCACCTTCAGGAAGGTTCGCCGTGAGGATCGCTCCGTCACCTTGACTGATGGACGCATGGCGCGACTCCTTTCATAGGACGAATTCGCCGGTGTAGGTGGCGTCGCTTCCATACAGCGCACGGGTGAAGGCGCTGACCTTCGCTGACTGATCGCCAGGCTGAAGCTCGTATGTCACAAACGCCCCGAAGCCGTCGTCAACCGTGCGCTGGGCGAGCTTTTCAATTCCGCGGAGGGAGATCCCGCTCGCCTTCGAAAGGTCGATCGCGGCTGCGCCGTAGCGCTCTTTTGGCAGCCCCGGGACGTCGAAAACGTTGTACTGGTTGTAGTACGGATTCCATGCGTAATCGACGAGCTGGCCCGCGCTGAGGCCTCGATACTCGGCGTGCTCGGAACTCGGGCCGATGAAGTAGAACGAGATCACTCGGTTGGGCAGTCGTTTGCGCAGCGATGACAGCATCGCGAGGAAGGAAAAATCGTTCGGCTCGCCCGTGCCGTTCTTGCCATATTCGACCCATTCATCGTCGAGGTCTACGCCGTCGAGGCCGTAGCGGCGAACGGTACGCGAGACCTGTTTCGCGAAGTCGTCGGCCGCCTTGCGGCTCGGGAAGTTCGCGAAGCCAGCGCCCTCGTGGTTGCCGAGGACGGAAAGGAGGACCTTGATGCCGCGCTGCTGGAGAGGGCGGATCGTGGTCTCTGCGTTGTCGAGGACTCGCTGAACATTGTCGTTCATGTGAAGGTAGGCTTTTTCGCCGTCGTAGTTGATATTCGCTGCGAAAATAACCACGTAATCGAATGCTGGAGTGCCGTCGGAAAGAACATAATTGCCGACGTTCAGAATCGAATTACTGTTGACTTCGATATAGGCGACCGAGGCAATTCTCGAGCCGCGTCCGGGGCGGTGCGGGTTTGCAAGTGCAGGTGACGCCAGCGACAGCGCACCTGTGGCAGCGGCAAGGATGACGCTACCGCGAATAAGGGCGCGGCGGGAAAGTGGGCGATCCATGTCTCACTCCGTTGTAGACGCATATGGGCCAATCGCGCAGCTATGACGCGATTCACACACGAGGGTAAGGCCCCTACCTGGGAATGTAAAGGCGCAAGAGGGGCACGAGCCGTGTTGCCTCCGCGGTGCGGGATGCGAGAAAGTGGGAGCATCGAAGACCGGAAGAAGGTCGACGTCCGCCAATGTTGGCGGCCGAGAACCCCGAGCGAAATGAGCTAAGAGTGCCCCGCTTTGCCACCGTCGGAACCCCCCACCCCCAAGGCATTGAACTCGCCCCTGAACTCCTTGAACGCGTGTCTGCCCGCGTGCGCGACGCTGCTGGCGAGGACGTCGCCGAGGCCGTGGTGCGATTCCTTGACAACACCGCCCGCACGACGGTTCGTTGCCGCGGCAAGGGGGACACGTTCGTGATGACGGGCGACATCCCCGCGATGTGGCTGCGAGATTCGTGCGCGCAACTCTCGCCACTGCTTCGCCTGGTCGGCGAGGACGAAACCCTCGGTGACCTGATCGGCGGCCTGCTCGCGACGCACTGGCGCATGATTCTCATCGACCCGTACGCAAACGCCTTTAACGAGGAAGCCAACTCAAACCGCTGGGATGACGACGAACCCGAGCCGAGCCCGTGGGTGTGGGAGCGCAAGTTCGAGATTGACTCGCTCGCCTACCCGATTGACCTCGCCGCGCGCCTGCTCGCAACCGGCAACACATCCTGGATCACCGCCGACACGCTCCCAGCCCTTGAGGCCGTCCTCGAGGTCCTCGAAACCGAAACCCACCACGAAGAACGCTCGACGTACACGTTCGTGCGCCGCGACTGCCCGCCCACCGACACGCTCGTACGCGAGGGGCGCGGGCGGCTCACTGAGCCGTGTGGGCTCGTCTGGCAGGGCTTTCGCCCGAGCGATGACGCGTGCGCGCTCGGCTACAACATCCCGGGAAACCTCTTCATGGCCGCCGCTCTCAGGGCCGTGCCGGCGCTCGTGGAGGCATGCGCGACGGCCGGATTTAGCGAGGCGCCGGGGGAGCAGGGTGAAGGGGTCCGACGTCTGCCCCTGGGCGAGCGTGCCGACCTCGTACGCGAGGGGATCCTCAAGGGGATTGAGGTGCACGGAATCACGCGCGATGAGGGGGGTGCCCGGTTCTGGTACGAGGTTGACGGTTCCGGTGAAGCCCTCTTCATGGATGACGCGAACGTCCCCTCGCTTCTGTCTCTCCCGTATCTGGGCGTGATTGATGCCGAGGACCCGCTGTATCTCGCGACACGCGCGGCCGTGTTGAGCACCGCCAACCCGTTCTATTACGAGGGATCGGCGCTCGCGGGAGTCGGCTCCCCGCATACGCCCGAGGGCTACGTGTGGCCCATCGCGAAATCCATCGAGGGGCTCACCTCGACCCACATCGACGAGAAGCGGGCGATTCTCGAGTTGCTCCTCGCGACGACCGGTGGAACCGGCTATATGCACGAAGGGGTCGACTGCAACGATCCCACGGCGTTCACGCGCGAGTGGTTCTCGTGGTCCAATGCGATGTTTTGCGAGCTTGCCCTCGACGTTGCGGGGATCTCTCGCCCGTCGCTCGTGGCCGAGCCGCTTCTCTAGCTCTCGACGCGCGGCGGGAGAGTGTCGCGCGCGTGAAGGCGCGGGCACGCGAGTTCGCGTGTGCGGGGCTCGGGCCCGGGATTGTCGCGCATGTCGCGGAGGACTTCCACCGCGGCGCTTCCCATCTCGGCGGGGCTTCGCTCGAGCGTCGAGACCGCAGGGGTACGGAGCGTGAGGCCCGGGGTCGATTCCCACGACACGACGCCCGCGTCTGCGGGGACGGCGACATCGAGGTCGCTGAGTGCGCGCAGGGTCGCGAGAGTGAGGTCCTCGCTCTCGCACACGAACGTCGTCGCGGCCGTGAGGTCGAGCATCGAGGCGAAATCGCGAATGGCCGCGCAGGTGTCGTCGAGCTCGCCCAAGGGGATGCCGTGCTCAATTGCCGTGATCCCCGGGCGGCTGCGCCTGAGGGCCTTGAGGCGAGCCTCGCCGTGACTGTAGCGGGCGTGCGAATGGAGGTAGGCGATGCGGCGCGTTCCGTGGGCCACGAGGTCCTCGATAAGCGTGTCCATGACGAGAGCGTCGTCGATGAAAACGGAGGAGAACGGCTCGTTCGTTCCGGGCTTGCCGATGAAGACGGTGGGAACGCCGAGCGTGTTCGTAAGCGCAGGCCGCGGGTCGTCGGGGCGAGGGTTGACGAGGATGAGCCCGTCGATGCGGGACTCGCCGTGCCACTGGCGAATCGCCGTGAGCTCATCCTCGAAGTTCTCGACAATTTTGAGGACGAGGGCGACGGGGCTCGACGAGAGTGCGTGCTCGACGCCCGCGATGAGCTGGAGAAAGAAGGCGTCTCGCGCGAGTTCGGCGTAGGACGACGTGATGATGAGGCCGATCGCGTTGACGCGCGAAGTGGACAGCGCTCGAGCGGCACTGTTTGGGGTCCACCCCATGTCGTGGGCGATCGCCATGATTTTTTCGCGGGTGGGTTCGGCGACTCCCGGACGCCCGTTGAGCGCGAACGACACGGCGGTACTCGAGACACCGGCGGTGCGGGCGATATCGGCGATGGTGGGGCGGGCCATGCAGTCCATGATACCTTTTGAGCTAAAGCGCTTTAGGTGAGCGCATGGGTATCCAGCGACAACGAGGTGACGCGATGAATCAACAGCACGCGTGGGGCGCGAACTACACCCCCCGAAAAGGCTGGTTCCACTCCTGGGCGAACCTCGATCTCGGCTCGGTCGACAACGACTTCGCGACCCTCGCCGATCTCGGCCTCGACCACGTGCGCATCTTCCCGCTGTGGCCGCTCCTGCAGCCCAATCGCACTTTCATCGACTCGAAAGCCATCGATGACGTCCTCGCCGTCGCCGACGCCGCCGGCGACGCGGGCCTCACGGTCTCCGTGGATCTCCTCCAAGGTCACCTGTCGAGCTTCGACTTCCTCCCCTCGTGGGTGAGTACGTGGCATCGCCGCAACATTTTCACCGACGCCGACGTCGTGGACGGCCAGCGCGCCCTCGCGCGCACCCTTGCCGCCGAGCTTTCCACCCGCACACATGTCTCGGGCCTCACCCTCGGCAACGAGATCGGTCAGTTCGCCGCCCCACGGCACCCCGAACGCCACGAGATCTCCCCGAGCGAGGCCTACGCCTGGCTCGACGGCTTGCTCGCCGAGGTGCGCGGGGCCTTCCCGAGGGGAGCACACCACCACTGCTTTGATGATGACACCTGGTTCGTCGATGCTCACCCCTTCACTCCCCGCGCGGCCGTTGAACTTGGTGACTCCACAACCGTGCACTCGTGGATCTTCGGCGGCGCGGCGCAGCGCTACGGCGTCGATGCCCCCGAGCTTCCCCACTTCGCCCGCTACCTGCTCGAAGTCGCAGACCTCTGGCACAGGGTGAGCGGGCAACCGTCGGACCGCTCCGTGTGGCTCCAGGAAGTGGGCGCGCCAACGCCGTGGGTGAGCCCCGAGAACGCCGCCGATTTCCTCGAGGGAACCGTTCGCGCAGCGTGTGGGTACCGAAACCTCTCGGGTATCACCTGGTGGTGCTCCCACGATGTTTCGAGAGCGCTTGCCGACTTCCCAGATCTGGAATATAGCCTGGGTCTCATCGATTCCGAAGGAGTGGTGAAACCCGCGGGCGAGCGCCTCCGCGACCTCATCGCTCTCGAGAAAGCCGGCGAGCTTGCCACGACCCCAACCTCGACGCCGAGCGTGATCGTGGAAGGGCTGAAGGCCGATGGCTCGAACCGCTCCCTCACCAATACAGGATCCGATGTCTTCGGCGAATGGATGGACTTCGCTCGCCGTGGAGAGTACCGAAGCCTCGAGCTCGGATAGCGCGAGCACCGTCGTTCGCCACACGCCGATCACGACCGTGCCCGCCCGCAACCCGAACGCGCAGCAGACCCTCGACGAAAGGCCAACCGATGTTCAACAACCGCGCGCACAGCGAGGACCGGGTCCGACGGTTCCTCGCCGAACAACTCCCCGCGAGGCGCCACCTCGATACCGCGCCCGTCTCGATCGAAGCGTGGGAAGTGCCCGGCGAGCCAGTTCCCTTCGACGAAGCGAAAGCGCAGACCTATAGCCCCATCGAGGTCGGCGCTCGCTGGGGCCGCCCCTGGTCAACGCTGTGGCTGCACGTCACGGGCGAGGTCCCCGAAGGATGGGCGAGCGACGACGAGCGCGACGTGGAACTCCAGCTCAACCTGTCGTTTACGAACATGCCGGGTTTCCAAGCCGAGGCGCTCATCTGGAATACCGACGGCACCACCGTCAAGGCGGTCAATCCCTACAACCAGTACCTCACGCTCGAACCCGGCACCACGAGCTTCGAGTACTACCTCGAACTTGCCGCCAACCCCAACGTCGCAGGTGACTGGACATTCGCGCCGACGAAGCTCGGTGAGTGGGAGAGCGCGGGAGACGACCCGATTTACGACCTCACGGAACTTCGCCTCGCGTGGCGCTCGACAACGATCTGGGAGCTCGAACAGGATGTCGTTGCGCTGAACGGCCTCATGCATGAACTCCCCGAGGACAGCACGCGCCGCCAGGACATCCTCCGCTGCCTTGACGACGCGCTCGACGTCGCCGACCCGGATGATCTGCACTCGACGGCTCACGACGCGCGCGAGGTGCTGCGTCGCGAACTCGACAAGCCCGCCAATGCCTCCGCGATGACCGTGATCGCGACCGGCCACGCCCACATTGACTCCGCGTGGCTCTGGCCCGTGCGCGAGACAGTGCGTAAATGCGCGCGCACCTTCTCCAACGTGTGCTGGCTCCTCGAGCATTACGACGACCTGACGTTCTCGTGTTCATCGGCGCAGCAGTACCAGTGGATCCGAGATTTCTACCCCGAACTGTTCGAGCGCATCAAGGAGCACGTCGCGAGCGGCCGTTTCATTCCCGTGGGTGGCATGTGGGTCGAGTCCGACACGAACATGCCCGGCTCCGAGGCAATGGCCCGGCAGTTCATTCAAGGTAAGAGCTTCTTCTTGCGCGAGTTTGGGCTCGAAACCACAGAAACCTGGTTGCCCGATTCCTTCGGATATTCGGGCGCGCTTCCGCAAATTTGCGCCGCCGCGGGCAACACCAACTTCCTCACCCAAAAGGTCAGCTGGAACCAGTTCTCCGTGTTCCCGCACCACACGTTCTGGTGGGAGGGCATCGACGGCACGACCCAGTACACGCACTTCCCGCCCGCCGACACCTACAACTGCCAGCTCACCGGCAAAGAACTCGCATACGTCGAGAAGAACTACAAGGACAAGGGCCGCAGCCACATCGCGCTTAGCCCGACCGGTTGGGGCGATGGCGGTGGCGGCCCCACGCGCGAGCAACTCGCGGCGGGCCGCCGGGCCGCGAACCTCGAGGGTTCGCCGAAGGTCGAGTTCTCGAGCCCCACGGCATTCTTTGAGCGCAGCCGCGCCGAATACGCCGATGCGCCACGCTGGAACGGTGAGCTGTACCTCGAGCTGCACCGCGGCACGTACTCGTCACAGATCCGCGGTAAGCAGGGCAACCGCCGGAGTGAGGCGCTCATGCACGACGTCGAGAAATGGAGCGCGCTCGCCGCACGCCTCGATGACTCGTTCGAGTACCCCTATGCGGAGATCAACGAGCTGTGGGAAAAGGTCCTCCTCCTCCAGTTCCACGACATCCTCCCCGGCAGTTCGATCGCGTGGGTGCACAAGGAGACCGAACACAACTACGAGGGCATCGCGGAGCGCGGCGAGGAACTCGTCGAGAAAGCCCTCGAGGCAATCGCGAGGGCAAAGGACACGGGCGCGGGGGAGAGCAGCGGCGATGGTGAAACCGCGGGCGAGGTTACGTGCGAAGAGTCCGACGGCTGCTTCGCCCTCAGCAACGGCCACGTGTCCGCCACGATCGACGCCGACGGCCACCTCGTGAGTCTCCGCGCCGGCGAAAGCGGACGCGAGCTCATCGCTCCCGGCGCGAAGGGCGCGCTGCTCCAGCTTCACCGCGATACTCCCAACGCGTGGGATTCGTGGGACATCGACGAGTTTTATCGGCGCATTGGCAGGGACCTGGCAGCCGTCGGACCCGTGAGTGTTGAGCGCGAAGGCGAGGCGGTGCACGTGCGCGCCACCTACGAGACCCGCACGGAGGGCGTGCGCACCGAGGAGCGTCCGTACCCCGGCGCGCCCTCTAACGGGACCGGCTCGAGGATTGTGCTCACATACGTGCTCGCGCCCGGCGCCAAGGGGCTCGAGGTCGTGCTCGACGTGGATTGGCACGAGCGCAAAAAGGTTCTCAAGCTCGCGCTCCCGTTCGACCTGCGCGCGGCGCACATGGCGAGCGAGATCCAGTTCGGGCACATCGAACGCCCCATCCCCGTCAACACGCTCGACGACTTCGGTCGCTTCGAGACGTGCGCGCACCGCTGGGTGCGCGTGCACGAGGGTGATCGGGCCGGCTCGGCCGTCGCGCTGGCGAACGACTCTTCGTACGGCCACGACGTGCGCCGATGCCTCCGCGAGAGCGACGGCGGCACGACCACGATCGTGCGCGCGACCGTGATCCGCGCGGCCGAGTTCCCCGATCCGCGCGCTGAGGAGGGGCAGTACCGGATGCGGTATTCGCTCGTTCCGGGTGCGTCGATTGCCGACGCAATCGACGAGGGCACGCGACTCAATCAGGTGCCGCGCGATGTCGATCACGACCTCGTGGACGCTGCGCTTGCGCGCATCGAGGGGGAGGGGACCTCCCTGCGCCTCCAGACGCTCAAACTCGCCGAGGACCAGTCGGGCGATCTGATCGTGCGCCTATACGAGTCCGAGGGGAGGCGCGGCGAGGGCGTCGTTGTGGTGCCTGGCGCTGAGGAGATTGTCGCTGTGGATCTTCTCGAGCGTGAGCTGACCGAGGAGTCGGTGCTGCACTACCAGGCCCAGCGCGCTGACGGCGACCGGATCACGATCGCGGCCCGACCGTTCCAGATTGTGACCCTTCGCGCCCGCTTTTAACTGGATTCCATAGGGGCTGTGGGGGTTTGGGCCCGCGGGCAGAGCGATCTGCTTGCGGGCCCTCAGTCTTTCGTGTGGCTGAGGAGGCGTGTACACTCAACTTTAGCGGTTTAGTTATCACCGGTCTGGTGCCGCTCACGACATCTCAAGGAAGAGGTACACGGCAATGAAAACAACTCGTCGCGCGGTTCTCGGTGCAGGCGTCGGGCTCATGGGGCTCACCCTCGCGGGATGCGGTCTGAGCGGTGGCGGCGGCAGCGCCGAACAGGATAACGCCGCCAAGGAAGCCAAAGAAGGCAAGGTCGAGGGCGAGATTTCGTTCCAGACCTGGTCGCTCAAGAACGAAAAATTCAGCCCCTACTTTGAAGACCTCGTCGCGAGGTTCGAAAAAGAAAACCCGGGCGTCAAAGTCAAGTGGATGGATCAGCCCGGCGAAGGCTACGAGGATAAGCTCCTCGGCCAGGCAAACTCCGGCGCGCTCCCTGACGTCGTCAACGTTCCGCCGAACTTCGCGTACTCACTCGCAAAGAACGGCATGCTTCTCGACCTCGCGAAGGCCGACGACAAGCTCAAAGACATGTACGTCGAGGGCGGCGTCAAGGCCTACGAAATGCCGGGCATCGACGGCAGCTACGGCTACCCGTGGTACCTCGGTACCGACATGTCCTGGTGGAACATCGATGCGCTGAGCAAGTTCGGCGTGAGCGAAGATTCGCTGCCCACGACTTTCGACGAGCTCTACGACCTGGCCATGGAAGCCGCCAAGCAGGGGGGATCCGCCCCGATCATCTCCTCGCTCCCCGAAATCATCATCACCTCTGGTGACGACGGCAAGTTCAACTTCAACACCGACGAAAACGTCGACTTCCTGCAGAAATACGTGGAGCTGTACAAAGCCAAGGCCATGCCGGTCGAGGTGCTGAGCGATAACTACACCGGTAACGCCCAGCTGTACAAGCAGGAGAAGGTTCTGTGGACAACGGCGACCTCGAGCTACCCGACCGAGCTCAAGACCGATAACCCCGGCCTCATCGAGAAGACGGTCGTGACGAAGCGTATGGGGCAGCCGCCTCTGTTCGTACAGGGCATCGCCGTCTCCGCAAAGTCGAAGGCCCCTGCCGCAGCACTCGCCTTCGCGAAGTTCGCGACGAACACCGAAAACCAGATCGAGTTCGTCAAGCTCGCACAGGGCTTTTTGCCCGGCACGAAAGAAGCGGCAGCCGACCCCAGCAAGTTCGCCGAGAAGTCGGACATCGAGCTGCAGAACAAAGCAGTTGAGCTGGCCGCCGAGTCGATGAAGACCGCTGTCGACCCCACGAACGTCATGTGGACCGAAGACATGAAGACCAACATGGGGCAGCAGATGGCGCTCGCCATGCGCGGCGACATCACGGCTAAAGAGGCGCTCGACGCAGCCGTGAAGTACGGCAACGATCAGCTCAGCTGACACCCCTGGCCGGGTGAAGCCCCTCGGGCCTCGCCCGGCCCCTTCACGCCGCACCGTTGGAAGGAAAGAAGTAGCGTGCGTTCATACAAGTGGTACGTCCCGTGGCTCCTCGTAGGCCCCGCAGTTGTGTGGGTTGCCGTTTTTGCTCTGTGGCCGTTCGTCAACACGGTCGTCCTGAGCTTCACGAATGCGCGCCCGCTCACGGGCGGAACCTTCGTCGCCTTCGACAACTATGCGGCGCTCTTCAGCGATGCGCGCGTGTGGACATCGCTCGGAACGACGCTTGCCTTCACCGTCGCGTGCGTCCCCCTCCTGACCTTCTTGCCGCTCTTGCTCGCTCTCCTCGTGCATCGCATGATCCCCGGCATCTCGTTCTTCCGAACTACTTTCTACTTCCCCGTCATCGCCTCGGTTGTTGTCGTGGCCCTCATCTTCCAGTGGCTCTTCGACTCACGCGGCGTCATCAACGAAACCCTGCAATTCCTCGGCCTCGTTCAAGGCCCGTTGCCGTTCCTCGCCTCGCGATGGGGCCTCATTTTCACGGCCGTCGTCCTCACCGTATGGAAAGGCCTCGGGTACTACATGGTCGTGTACCTCGCGGCGCTCGCCAACGTTGGCACCGAACTCCACGAAGCCGCAGCCATGGACGGCGCAAGCGCCTGGCGCCGCTTCTGGTCCGTCACCGTGCCCGGCGTGCGCGGCGCAATGTTCCTTGTGAGCGCCCTCATCACCGTGAGCGGCATGCGCGTGTTCTCCGAACTGTACGTGCTCTCGAAAGGCTCGGGCGGTCCAGGTGGCGAGGCATCCTCGCTCGTCATGCTCGTCCAGCAGGTCGGCTCAGGCCTCAACGGCAGGCTCGGATACGCTTCGGCGCTTTCCGTGCTCCTCTTCCTCTTCACGGTGGGGCCGCTCATCCTCGTGGCCTACCTCAACAACCGGCCAGACTCGAACGCGCACTAAGGAACTGATCGGAATGTCCACTCTCGAAACCGGAGCCGGCAACGTGAACCCGGAAGCCGTCGGAACCTCTTCCCGCACCTACCGCAACACGAATCGCCCGTGGCGCAGCAAGGAATCCGGGGGATTTAATAAGCCGACGCTTGCCGGTTTGATCGTGCGCTACATTCTGCTCGTCGCGATGTTCTTCGTGTCGGTGGGGCCGTTCCTGTGGCAGCTCAGCACGAGTTTCAAAGGCCCGAAGGACCCGATCTATCAGTTCCCGCCGTCGCTTCTGCCGAGTGATTTCACGCTCCACAACTACGTCGAGGTTGCCAACACTGTGCCGATCCTCGGCTACGCCTGGCACTCGCTTATCGTTGCCGTGACGCTCGCGATAGCGAATGTCGTGTTCTCGACGATCGCCGGTTACGCCCTGGGCTGCTTGCAGTTCAAGGGCAAGAAAATCGCGCTCGGGATTCTCTTTTCGACGCTTCTCCTGCCTGGCGAAGTGACCCTCATGAGCCAGTTCCTCACGATCAAGTCGCTTGGCCTCGCTGACTCGCTCGCGGGCGTCGTGCTTCCCGGCCTCATCGGTGCTGTCAACGTTCTTCTCATGATGGCGGCGTGCCGATCGATCCCGCCGGCGCTCCTTGACGCGGCCGTGATCGACGGCGCGAATACGTGGCAAATCATCACGCGAGTGGTGTGGCCGAACGTGCGGGGTATGGCGAGTGTCGTCGCCATTTTCGCGTTCATCGGCGGGTGGGATGACTTCCTGTGGCCGCTGCTCGTGCTGAGCGATCCCGACAAATACACGCTCACCGTGGGCATGCAGTACCTTAACTCAAACTTCGGTTCCAACCCGCGCGTCATCGCCGCGGGCACCATGATTGCGCTCGTGCCGATCATCCTGTTCTTTGCCGTGTTCCAGCGCTTCTTCTTCAAGGGAGTGGAAGACGGCGCGGTTAAGGGGTGAGTGAAGCGCCGCGGCGTAGGGGCCGCGCGCCCGCGACCCGGCGAGAGCTCTGCGAACAGCCCGGTTATCGATAGGCTACGGGGGACCTCCCCGGCCCCCTCGCCTGGAGTACGGGGCAGCTTAGCCACGCACTCCGGTGGCCCGCGAACGAGAGGACCGCCATCATGCACCACGCCGTGAAAGTCACGAGCCGGCCGTCGCGCCGAAACTTCCTCACGGTGACGGGCGGTGTAGCGGCAACGCTCCCGCTATCGATGCTGACCGGGTGCGCGAGCGAACGCGACGCCTCGACGCTGCGGATCGCGTTCCAACAGTTCGGATCAGACAGGAACCTCGAGCAGTGGCTGACGGGAGTAGCCGCGAGCTTTACCGCGAAACACCCGGAGGTGAAGGTCGAACTCGTGCCGATCGTGGCCGCGGCGAATGACTACTTCACCAAAAATGAGCTGCTTATGTCCTCGCCACGCAGCTGCCCGGACGTCGTGTTCGAAGACTCCTTCATTCTCCAGTCCGACATCGCCGCCGGTTACCTTCAACCGATCGATGATCTCGTTGACGCGTGGGAGGCCTGGGAGAGTTTCTACCCGGCCTCCAAGGAGGCTGCCAAGGACCCCGAGGGGCGCGTGCACCTTATTCCCACCGAGACCGATACGCGCGGCATCTACTACCACAAGAGAGTGTTCGAGAAGGCGGGACTTCCCACCGAGTGGCAGCCGAGCACGTGGGACGACATTGCCGAAACCGCCGCGGTGATCCGCGACGCCGACATCGGCGCGACCGGCATGTTCATGTACTGCGGAAAAGCGCAGGGCGAATCAGCCTCGATGCAGGGCCTCGAGATGCTCCTCTACGGCACGAACGACACGCTCTACAATCCCGAGACGAAGAAATGGGTCGCGCGATCGCAAGGCTTCATTGACGCGCTCGCGTTCTACAAGCGCCAGTTCGACGAAGGGCTCACACTCCCCGCAGCCCGCCACTTCGACCCGAATCTCATGGAGGCCGTGCAGGCCACGATGTTCCCCGCGGGCGAGCTCGGCATCCTCATCGATGGATCGTGGATCTCATTCCTCTGGGCCGAAGGCAGCCTCGCCCCCTGGCCCACGTGGCCCGATGACGTCGGTGTCGCCTTCATGCCCACCCAGCACGGCGAAGCCCCCGGATCGACAACTCTCGCGGGAGGCTGGGGCTGGGCGATCCCCACGCACGCGCGTGATCGCGACCTCTCGTTCGCACTCGTCAAGGAGCTATGCAGCCTCGAGCACCAGGTTCAGCGCAACATCTCGGGAGGCACGCTCACGACGAGGAGGGACGTCGCGCAAAACGAGGAGTACAGGGGCTATTCGCCAACCGTCGGATTCTTCACCGACATGCTCGAGGGCGCCCATTACCGGCCCGCCTTCGCGGTCTATCCCGAGGTGTCCTCCGCTATCCAGGACGCGATGGACACCGTGATGGTGGGCGACAAAACGCCGGAACAGGCAGCGGCCTGGTACGACGCGAAGCTTGCCGAACTCGTTGGCGGCGCGAACGTCGAAACCCGCAAAGCCTGAGCGCCGAGGGAGGGATTGCCCCCGCTCATGAAGGAGCGGGCTAGGACTTCACCGCACCCTCGGCGATACCCGCAATGAACTGCTTCGCGCCAATGATGAACACGATGATGAGCGGCACGACCGCGATCAGGGCCGAGGCCATGAGCATGCCGTAGTCGCTTCCGTGGGCTGTCTTGAGCTGGCTCAATGCGACCTGGAGCGTGAGCTTATCCGGGTTCGTGAGCACGATGAGGGGCCACATGAAGTCGTTCCATGCGCCGATGAACGTGAACATGCCGAGGAAGGCGAGGGCCGGCCTGATGAGCGGGAGGCACACGTGGCGGTACTGGCGCAGGAAGCCACAACCGTCGATGCGGGCAGCCTCGAGCAACTCGGTTGAGACCGAGTTCGTTGCGTATTGGCGAAGCCAGAACACGCCGAACGCGCTCGCGAGCGACGGGAAGATCAGGGCCTTGAGGTCGCCGGTCCAACCGAGCTTGCTCATGAACAGGAACTGCGGGATGCTCGCGAGCTGGGCCGGCAGAAGGAACGTGGCCATGATGATGAGGAAGAGGCCTTTTTTGCCGGGGAACTCGAACTTTGCGAAGGTGAATGCGGTGATCGACGAAATGAAGAGCCCGAGCACCGTCACGGACAGGGCCACGACCAGGGTGTTGCCCATTGCCGCCCAAATGTTGATCTTCGAGGTGATGGTCTCGATGTTGGTGCCGAGACGATCACCGGGAAGCACATCCGGCGGGAACTTGAAGATCGCGGACGACGGGTGGGTCGCGAGGATGAACATCCAGTAGAACGGGAACAACGAGACGAGCGCGCCCGCCGTGAGCGCGATGTATTTGAGGATCGTGGTGATCCGGATCGGCTTGCGGCGGCGAACAATCGTGTCCGTATGAGTCTGAGCTGTCATGTCGAGGCGCCCCTTAGTCCTTGCGCTCGCGGGTCACGAGCCAGTTGATGATCGAGAAGAACATGACGACAACGAAAACGCCCCACGCAATCGCGGCGCCGTAGCCGTAGCGGTTCTCTTGGAAGGCCACCGAGTAGAAGTACATCACCATGGTGAGACCAGAGTTGTTGATGCCGCCCGCACTTGCTGCACCTCCAGAGTTTGAGGAGGTCAGCACCTGCGATTCGGTGAAGCTTTGGAGTGAGCCGATCGTCGACATCAGGGTGACGAACAGGATGATCGGCCGCAGCTGGGGGAGGGTGATGCGGAAGAAGATCTGCCACGAGTTTGCGCCGTCGAGTGCGGCGGCTTCGTAGAGGGATTTATCGATCGCCTGGAGGCCGGCGAGGATAAGCAGCGCGTTGTAGCCCACGAACGCCCAGGTCGTGAGGCATGAGATCGCAATCTTGATGCCCCATTCGGTTTGAAGCCACGCGATGTTCTCGAAACCGAAGACGTTGATGATGGCGTTTGCGATACCGAATTGGCTCGAGAAGATCGAGCTGAACAGCATACCCATCGCGACCATCGACGTGATGTTTGGGATCAGGTAGATGACCTTGTAGGTCGTCGAGAACCTGAGGGTCGAGTTGAGCATGAGGGCGAGGATCGTCGCGAGAACGAGGGTCGGCACAGTGCCCATGACCCACAGAATCAGGGTGTTGACGAGGGATTTGTAGAAGAGGGGATCGGAGACCAGGTACTTGAAGTTGGTGAAGCCGATCAAGTCGAAGTCGCCCAACCCCGACCAGTTCGTGAACGCGAGCGCCATCGTGAAAACGACCGGCATCGCACCGAACACGAAAAAGAAGAAAAAGTACGGCGAGATGGCCAGGTATTGCGGCAGCGCCTTTTTGATGCGCGCCCCGAGTGGCCGGGGTTGGGGATTGTTCATATCTGTTACTTCACCTTGATGCCGGCCTGTTCGGCGATGCGCTTAGCGGCCGTGACCGCGTCGTTCCACGCCTTTTCAGGGTCCTTGCCTGTCGATTCGATTTGTTCGAGCTCTGCAGTGAACGGTGCGATGACCGATTCGGAGTTCGGGTCTTCATACAGCGGGCGAACGGTTTCGGCGGCGGCGCTGAAGACCTCCGCGGCTTTTTGGCCGCCGAGGAATTCGACGGCACCGTCGACCTCGGGCATCGAGTGCGCCTCGGGTGCAGCGGGGAAGTTGCCGCTGAAGGTGTACTCGACTGCCTGGTTCTTCGCGTTGAGAATGAAGGAGATGAGCTCGAACGACTTCTTCGGGTCCTTCGCGCCCTTCGGGATAGTCAGGAACGAACCGCCCTGGTTGACGGCCTCACCAGGGTGCTTGCACACGCGCCACTTGCCGGCAGTTTCGGGGGCGTCGACTTTCATGTCGGCGAGGTGCCACGACGCGCCGAAGTCGGCGGGCAAGCGCCCTTCGTTGACAGCTGCCGCGGAGTCAGCGGTCTGCGAGTCAAGGGCGGCGTTGATGCCGGCAGCATTCGCCTTGACCGAGAGATCCCAGGCCTTGCGGATGTGGTCCTGATCGCCGATGAACATCTGGTTCTCATCGATAAAGCCCTTGCCGCTTTGGCGGTAGGCGGTGCTGAAGATGCCGGCGCTGTTGCGGATCAGGTAGGTGCCAGGCTTCTTGGCGATGAGTTCCTTGCCGAGTTCGAAGTAGGCGTCCCACTCGCGAATCGCGGCTTCGAGTTCGGCTGGTTCGAAGGGGAGTCCTGCTTCTTCAAACACGTCGATGCGATAGAAGAGGGCGGTGGGGCCGATGTCGATCGGGATACCGAGCTGCTTGCCGTCTTTCGAGGTGGCCTGCTGCCATTTCCAGTCGAGGTAGTCGCCCTTGATGTCTTTCGCGCCGAGTTCGTTGAGATCCTCGAAGTAGTCGGTCTTCGAGAGGAAGAAGGCGATGTCTTCGCCCTTGACGCCGGTGATGTCGGGAAGGCCGGAGCCGGCGCTGAAGGTGGTCGTGAGCTTCTGCTTGAAGTCGCCACCGATGACATTCTGGCGGAAGTTGATGTCGGGGAACTGTTCTTTGACGGCCTTGAGGGTGTCCTCGCTGAAGCCCTCGGGCCAGGTCCATAGAACGAAGTCCTTGTCGCTGCCGCCACCCGAGGTGGAGCCGGATTTACCGGTGGAGCAGCCCGTGAGGGCGAGAGCGACGGGGCCGAGGGTGAGCGCGCTGGCGCCCAGAAGCGAACGGCGTGAGATATCCATGGAAAACTCCGTAATTCGGAAAGCGTGAGGTTATAGGAGCTACTGAGTCCGCAGCCGTCGCGAACACGGAGCACTGAACCTTACTTCCGGGTATTGATGATGTGAATATTCGCGGGGATATAAAGCTATCCACACGGTTGGGGTTATGAATTGTGTGTGCCCCGCCGACGGTGGCGGGAAGGGCCGCGGTGCCCCAATTCGCTGGCTCCGCTGCCCGTTCGAGTATAGCGCGCGAGCGGGGGACTTTGCCCGCGCGCAGTGCGCGGTGTGCGGGCGGCTGCTCGTGCCCGAGAGCGCGTCGACTGTAATCGCATTAGATGCGCGGCTTTGGGTGTCTTTTGCAAATTGACGGGACAGGCTTTTGTCATCGAAAAGATCTGTATACAGATTATGTGGCCCGGGGTGGCGTGCGGGATGCGGCACGAGAGCGGTGCACTGGGCGAGGTGACCTCGACGAGCATCGACGAGAACTGTTGCCGGCGCATGCCGACCCTGACCGGGCTCAGGCCGCCTCGCTACCGTGGAGGCATGAGCGACCTCCTCCCGAACCCCTACTTCTACCAGCAGCTGCCTACCCTCTTCAGCTCGGGTGCGGCCGTGATCCGCGACGAGCACGGTCGAATCCTCGTGGAAAAACCGAACTACCGCGACCACTGGCTCTTGCCGGGCGGAGGCGTGGATGCCGGCGAGGACGCGCGAGAGGCCACCGCCCGGGAGCTGCGCGAAGAGCTCAACCTGGATCTTCCGGTCGGCCGGCTCCTTTCGGTGAGCTGGGTGCCGTCGAGCGCCGCCTACGGCGCACCGATGGGAGTTCACTTCGTGTTCGATGCCGGGGTGGTTCCCGAGGCGGAGCTTCGCGATCGAGTGCGTCTGCAGGAGGAAGAGCTTGAGGCGTGGGATCTCATCGACCCGCGGGACGCGGCGATTCTCTCGCCGTGGGGCGCCGAGCGCGTGTGGCATGCTCTCGATGTTCTTGAAGGCCGCTCTGAAGTCGACCTTTTCGTGGTTAAGCGAGGCGGGATCGCGGAAGCGCCGTGAGGTGGGGCAGGCGTCGGAATGGTCCGACGCTTGCCCCACCACCGGTGCTGCCGCTGTGATCACGCGAGTGTCAGGCCGGCCTGTTCGGCGATGCGCTTGGCGGCCGTGACGGCATCGCTCCAGGCCTTCGCCGGGTCCTTCTTCGACGATTCGACCTGCTCAAGCTCCGCGTAGAACGGCGCGTTCACGGTTTCGGAGTTCGGGTCTTCATAGAGCGGGCGCACGGTTTCGGCGGCGGCGCTGAAGACCTCCGCGGCTTTTTGGCCGCCGAGGAATTCGACGGGGCCGTCGACCTCCGGCATCGAGTGCGCCTCGGGTGCAGCGGGGAAGTTGCCGCTGTTCGTGTATTCGAGGGCCTGATTGCGGGCGTTCAGGATGAAGGAGAGTACCTCGAAGGACTTCTTCGGGTCTTTCGCTCCCTTCGGAACGGTGAGGAAGGAGCCGCCCTTGTTGACGGCCTCGCCGGGGTGCTTGCACACGTGCCACTTTCCGGTGGTGTCGGGTGCGTCGGACATGAGGTCGGCGAGGTGCCATGACGCGCCGAAGTCCGCGGGGAGGCGCCCGGCGTTGACCGCGGCGGCCGAATCGGTGGTTTGAGCGGCGAGTGCGCCGTTGATACCGGCGTCGTTCGCGGCGATCGCGAGGTCCCATGCCTTCTTGATGTGGTCCTGGTCGCCGATAAAGGTGCCGTTTTCATCGACGAATCCCTGGCCGGCTTGGCGCCAAGCCGTGCCGAAGACGCTCGCGGTGTTGCGAATGAGGTAGGTGCCCGGCTTCTTGGCGATGAGCTCCTTGCCAAGCTCGAAGTACTCTTCCCAGCTGCGGATGGCGGCTTCGAGCTCGGCGGGTTCGGAGGGCAGGCCCGCTTCTTCGAACACATCGAAGCGGTAGAAGAGGGCGGTGGGGCCGATATCGATGGGGATGCCAATCTGCTTGCCGTCCTTGGTTGTCGCTTGCTCCCACTTCCAGTCGAGGTAGGTGCCCTTGATGTCTTTCGCACCGAGCTCGTTGAGATCCTCGAAGTAGTCGGCTTTTGAGCAGAAAAATGCGATGTCTTCGCCCTTGACGCCGGTGATGTCGGGAAGGCCGGAGCCGGCGCTGAAGGTGGTCGTGAGCTTCTGCTTGAAGTCGCCACCGATCACGTCTTGGCGGAGGTTCAGGTCCGGGAACTCCTTTGTGACGGCGTCGAGGACCTTGTCTCCGTAACCTTCGGGCCACATCCAGAGCACGAATGCGTCGTCATTTCCTCCGCTCGACCCACCCTTGCCCGTCGAGCATCCACTGAGAGCGAGTGCGATGGGGCCGAGGGCGAGGGTGCTAGCGCCCAGAAGCGAACGACGTGAAAGGTTCATTGCGTACTCCGTAAGTAGGGATGAATGGTGGCGATCAATTTCCGCGACTAGTAGAAACCCGCGATGTTAACGGCCAGTAAATTTTGTGAGACCGAGACTTTTCGCCTTGGTGACCCCATGTAGGCTTGGTCCGGCGCGCAAATGAACTGGCGTGCGAACGTAGGGCGAGGGGGCCGCTCGGTGCTCCTCGACCCGGAACCGAGCCGTGTGACAACCAGGTAGGGGCAGGTGCGATGTTTGATGATTCAACGCTCGTCGAGGACCGTATTGAACGGCTCCACGAGAGGCTAGGGAAAGAGCTCTTCCGCGTCCTTGCCCCGGTTGACGTCACCGCGTGGAAGTCCCCCGGCGAGCCCGTCGACTTCGCGACCGCCGCTGAAGCGAACTACGACCCGATCTCCTCGGGTGACCGCTGGGGCCCGGCGTGGAGCACGTGGTGGTTCCGTATGAAGGGCACCGTTCCCGCAGAGGCGAGAGGCGAGCGCGTGCACCTGCGGGTCGATCTTGGCTTCGAAGGTGATTGGGCAGGAAACCAGTCCGAGGGCCTCGCCTACACGACCGCTGGAACGCCGCTCAAGGGCGTGAACCCCATGAACCGCCTGATCCCGCTGACGGGCGAGGGGCTTCCCGCGACCATCGCGAAGGCGGGGGAGCGGCTTCTCGACGACAGCGGTGCCGTTGAACTCCTCATCGAGGCCGGCGCAAACCCCAATATGGGCGACTACATGAACAATCCCACCGACCTCGGGGACCTTTCGACGCGCCCGGACACGCCCGTGTGGACGTTCGGTGGTGCCGACCTCGTGGTGCGCAACGAGAGCGTGTGGCATCTGTGGCTCGACGTCGAGGTGCTCTGGGGCGTACTCAAGGAGCAGCCCAAGGGTTCGACACTGCGCGCGACCCTTCTGCGCAGGCTCGAGGAAGCCGCGGACGTCGTCGATGCTCAGGGCATCCAGGAGGGGGCCGACGCCGCCCGGGCCCACCTCGCTCCCGTGATCGCAAGCAGTGCCGGTAACTCCGCCCAGATCATGAGCGCCGTTGGCCACGCCCACATTGATTCAGCTTGGCTGTGGCCCCTGCGTGAGACTCGCCGCAAGGTCGCGCGCACCTTCTCGAACGTCCTTACCCTTGCCGAGGATTACCCCGAATTCACGTTCGCGTGCACGTCTGCGCAGCATTATGCGTGGCTCAAGGACGGGGCCCCGGCGCTCTTCGCGCGCGTGAAAGAATCGATTGCGAAGGGTCAGTGGCACCCCGCGGGCGGCATGTGGGTTGAATCCGACACCAACCTCCCCGGTGGCGAGGCTCTCGTTCGTCAGTTCACCGTGGGGCTCAACTGGATGGAGCGAGAGCTTGGCGTTGCCCCCACGTGCACGTGGCTTCCCGACTCATTCGGCTACACGGGGGCGCTCCCGCAGATCGCACGTTTGAGTGGCATGACCACGTTCTTCACGCAAAAGCTCAACTGGAGCCAAACGAACACGCTCCCGCACCACACGTTCTGGTGGGAGGGGATCGACGGCACCCGCATCTTCACGCACTTCCCGCCCGTGGATTGCTACGACTCGATCGTGAGCGCCGAAGAGGTCTTCAAGGCCGAGCGGAACTTCAAAGAAAAGGGCCGAGCAAAGCGCTCGCTGCTTCCGTACGGCTACGGCGATGGCGGCGGCGGCCCCGTCGCGGAAATGGTGGAGCGCGCCAGGCGATTCGCCGACATGGAAGGTGCGCCCCGCGTGGAGTTCGATTCCCCCGACGGCTTCTTCGACAAAGCGCGCGAGGAGTATCCCGACGCCCCTGTGTGGAGCGGCGAGATGTATCTCGAGTTCCACCGCGGCGTGTACACGAGCAGCGCTGAACTCAAGCGCGGTAACCGGGAGGTCGAGGCGAAGCTCGCCGTCCTCGAATGGCTCGGCGCTCTCGCCACCGAGCGAGGAATCGACTACCCGCTCGCTGAGGTCGAGGAGCTGTGGCAGCGCGCCCTTCTCCTCCAGTTCCACGACATCCTGCCGGGCTCGTCGATCCACTGGGTCAACCGCGAGGCGCGTGCCGAGTACGAGGCGCTGCGCACCGATATCGAAACTCTCATCGACTCGCTCCTCGCCTCCCGCGCGGGTGGGGGCACGGGCTCGGTGGAGGCCCTCGACGGCGACAGTGGTCAGGCCGCGGCGCTCGCGGGCTCTGAGGTCACCGTCGTTAACCCGTCGCCCGTGATCCGCCGCGAGGTGTGGGAGCATTCCGACGGTTGCTCACTCATCGAGGTTGCCCCTCTTTCGAGTGCTCCCCTGAGTGCGCTCGAGGTGTCGCCCACGAATCCGGTGACGTGCGAGACGCGCGGGAGCGATATCGTGCTTGCCAACGGCCTCGTGGAGGTCGTGATCGATGCAAACGGTCTGGTCTCGTCCATTCTCGACCTCGACGCGGGCGGCCGCGAGCTGCTCGCCGCAGGCCAGAGGGGCAACGCCCTCAGCGTCCACCCGGATTTCCCAAGCTGCTTCGATGCGTGGGAGCTTCAGCACCAGTACAAGCGCAGCGAAACAGTGCTTGAGGAAGCGCTCGAGGTGAAGGTCGTGACGAAGACGGCGCTTCGCGCGTGCGTCGAAGTACGCCGCACCCACGGAGATTCCACCTTCACTCAGCGCATCACGCTCGATGCGGACGCTCGTGCCGTTGACTTCGAGGTGCATGTCGATTGGCGCGAGAAGCATCGCGTACTGCGCGTGGGCTTCCCGCTTGCACTCAATGCCCGCACGGATCGTTCGGAGATCCAATTCGGGCATATCGACCGTGCGATCGCGAAGAACACTTCGTGGCAGGAAGCGCAGTTTGAGGTGAGCGGCCACCGCTGGGCGCTCCTCGAAGAACCCGGCTACGCGGTTGCCTTCGCCAACTCGCAAACATACGGGCACGACGTCCGCGTGCTTGACGCCGCTGCCGCCGACCGTCGCGGTGGTGTCGCGTTTGGCTACACGCTCTTGCGCTCGGCCACGGCGCCCGACCCGGAAGTCGATCTCGGTGAGCACACGCTTCGCTACAGCCTCGTGTGTGGTGCGGATCTCGCGCACGCGCACGCCGCTGGCCTCCGCCTGACGCAGCCGCTTCGCGAAACCGCTCACGCGCTCGAAACATCGGCCGTTGCGAGCATCGAACACCGTGAGGGCGACACTCTCGCTCTCATCGACGCCGTGAAGCCCGCCGACGACGGCTCGGGCGACCTCATCGTCCGTCTCCACGAGGCCGAGGGGCGTGCGGGCATCGCCCACGTCCGCTTCGCCTCCGCGCCGAGCAAAGTCCGCGCGACGAACCTGCGCGAAAAAGAAGCGCCGGAGGTCGCGCCCGGCCTTACCGCGTGTAGCGAGGACCCCTCGCTCTACGAGGTGTCGATGCACGAATTCCAGATTGTGACCCTAAGGGTGGCCCGCGCATGAAACTTCTTCTTATATGCCTCGACGGAGTGAGGGCCGACATCGCCCTTCCCGAATTCGTTGCGGCGGATCCGCACTTCGCGAAACCCGATCACGGCGCTGATCCCCGTTTTCGGGCAGTAAACGATAAGGGTGAGCCTGCCGTCGGACCCCACGACCCTCCGCTCGACCGCACCCTCCCGCTCGAGGAGGCCCCGAAGAATCTCGCGCCCACGCTCGCGCGGCTTGCTCGCGGCGACGAGCACTCGGGCGGGCACATCACGCCCATGTGGATGACGCCGCCCACGGACTCCGCGCCCGGCTGGTCCTCCATCCTCACGGGCTCCACCCACGAGGAATGCAACGTGTGGTGGAACGAATTCGTCGGTCACGACCTCGCGCGGCGCCCCGACATCCTCTCGCGCGTGTACTTCGCGAACCCCGCCGCGCGCACACTCGCCGCGGCCACGTGGGAGGCGTTCTGTGCGCCCCACGGGCTCGGCCCGCTGCTCCAGCACCGCTTCGACCAGCAGCGCACGGGCCAGCACCAGACGTTCCACCCCGACCTTAAGGACGGATTGGATCGCGCGGACGATGACGTTGCGCACTGGGCGACGTGGAAGCTTCTCCACGAGGGCCCCGACGCGGCGGTCGTGTACTTCGAGGGCGTCGACGGCGCGGGCCACGCGCACGGCGCCGAATCGGAACAGTATCGGGACGCGATCCGCCACGTCGATGAACTCACCCGTCACCTCATCAAGGCTGTTGCCGAGCGTCACGAGCAGCTCGGCGAGGACTGGCTCGTGGCCGTCACGACCGACCACGGCCACAAACCCGAAGGCGGCCACGGCGAGGACGAGGTCGAAGTGCGCCGCAGCTTCCTCATTACCCACCGCATCGGCGCGCCCTTGCCTGAGGTTCTTACCTCGCGCGACGTGCTCCACAGCGAGCAGGTCATGTGGGACCTCCTCGATGCCATGGGCGTGCGCCAGGGTAGCTACGACGCCGAAGGAGTGGGAGTGCTACGCGACATCGAGCAGGTGGGCCCCACGCGCAACCTCGCTTTCGAGTGGTGAGGGTGGCCGTGGCGGAAACACTCCCGAGCCGGGTTGCCGGCGTCATCTTTGACATGGACGACACACTTTTCGATTCGGAAAAGGCGTGGCACGAAGCAGCCGCTGCCCTGTGGCGTGATGCAGGGGGAGTCTTTCGCGGCTACGGAGACCGAGGCGGCACCGTCGAAGACCTCGCGAACGCGTTCCTTGACGAATTCGGGGGAGGGGACGAACGCGAAGAGCGCATGGGTGACGTATGCGCGAGACTCGAAGACGCGATCCGCGAGCGACTCGACGTCGACCTCGCGCCCATGCCTGGAGCCGACGCCCTCACGTCTCGCCTCGCCCAAGTGGTGCCGCTCGCGATCGGCTCCAACTCGCCGCAACGCATCGTCGAGCAGTGCGTGCGCGCGATCGGCTGGCAGGAGCGGTTCACCGCAGCCCTCGGCGTCAGTGCACACATGAACCCCAAGCCCGCCCCCGACCTCTACCGTGAAGCGGCCAGGCGCTTAGGAGCCGACCCTCGCGATTGCGTCATTTTCGAAGACTCGCCCACGGGAGCCCGCGCCGCTGTCGCTTCGGGCGCCTTTGTCGTGACGATCGGCGACGACGCACGTGGAATCGGGACGCTGGCAGTCGATACTCTTAACGATGACATCGTGACCTCGTGGACACCGGAGCAGCTGACATGAGAACCCTTATTCCCGAACCAACAACCGTGCGCGAGCTGGACGGCCACTTCAGCTTCCCCTCGCCCCTGCCCGTGACCGGAGGCGGGCATGCCGCCGACTATCTCGAGGAACGCCTTTCCCGCGCAGCCGGCGTGCGCGTGTGCGAAGGCTCCGGCGGAGTGCTGTTCTCCCGCGACGATTCCCTCGGCGACGAGGCCTACCGCCTGCGCGTAAGCGCCGAGGGCATCCAGATTGAGAGCGCCGACGACCGCGGTGCCGGATGGGCCGTGCAGACGCTCCTCCAGCTCCTTCCGCCCGCAATCTACTCATCGGGCCCCATGGAGCCCTCCTCCCTCGTCGTGCCGTGCGTCGAGATCGAGGACGCCCCGCGCTACCACTGGCGCGGCTCCCACATCGACGTCGCCCGCAACTTCCTTCCCCTTGAGGGCCTCTACAGGCACCTCGAGGTCATGGCGATGCATAAGCTCAACGTGCTGCACCTTCACCTCACCGACGACCAGGGCTGGCGCATTCCCATCGAAGGGTTCCCGAAGCTCATCGAGAAGGGATCACGGCGCCCGGGAACCCTCGCGGGCCATCAGCCGCCGCCCGACGAAAACGACTGCGACGATGTCGCGGAACACGATGGAATCGAATGCGGCGGCTACTACACGCGCGACGAGATAACCGCGCTCATCGAACGAGCCGGAAAGCTCGGCATCCAAGTCGTGCCCGAAATTGACATGCCCGGGCACATGGAATCCGTCGTCGCCGCATACCCCGAGCTCGGCTGTGTCCCCATCGAACACCCGCGTACGTGTTGGGGCATCTCCGAACACGTTCTCGCCCTCACCGACGAAGCCGTCGAATTCTGCCGCGCCGTGCTTACCGACGTCGCCTCGCTCTTTCCCGGCTCGCCCATCCACGTCGGTGGCGACGAATGCCCCGGTAAGGAATGGCGCGAACACGGACCGTCGCGCGCAACCATGGAACGTATCGGTGCAACGACACCTGCCGAGGCCCAGGCCTGGTTTGAGAACGAAGTGTGCACGCACGTTCTCGGCATGAACCGCCGCGTGATCGCATGGGACGAAGTGCTCGACGGCACCGTGCCAGAGGGGACGACGGTCATGGTGTGGCGCAAATCCGAAGCGGTCGAGGCGGCGATGAACGCCGGCTTCGACGCTATCGCCGCGCCCACGGAGTTCACGTATTTCGACTACCGCCAGCACTCCGGAGAGGACCACCCGCTCACGATCGGCGGCAACCTCCCGCTCAGCAAGGTCGCGGGCCTCAGCGACCTCCTCGACGCCGTTGGCGGCGAAGGCAAAGGCGAACTGCTCGGTGCGCAATTCCAACTGTGGACCGAATACGTCCACGACTGGGTGAAAGCCGAGTACCTCCTGTGGCCCCGAGGCTGCTCGGTCGCGCAGCAGGTGTGGTCCGGTTCGGCCGGCAACGCACGTGAGCTCGAGACGATGAAGGCCCACCTCGCGCGCCTCACGGCACGCGGCCTCAACTGGTGCCGCACGGCCGAATAGCCTTTGATCGGCTCAGCCGTGAGCCGGTCATGAGAGAGCTGTGTTGCTACTGTGGTGGCGTGTCAGTAGAGAAGCTCTCCGGTAGCGTGCAGGATTACCTCAAGGCTGTGTGGGTTCTAGGCGAGTGGTCGAACGAACCCGTGACGACCTCGAAGATTGCCGCGCGCGTGGGAGTTCGACCGGCAACGGCATCCGAGACCATTAAGAAACTGGCGAAACAGGCGCTCGTGGAGCATTCGCCTTACGGGGCAATCACGCTCACGGAAGAAGGACGCTGCCTCGCCCTCGCTATGGTGCGCCGACATAGACTCATCGAGACCTTCCTCGTCGAAAAGCTCGGCTACGGGTGGGACGAGGTGCATGCCGAAGCAGAAGTGCTTGAGCATGCGGTCTCCGATCTTATGGTGGAGAGAATCGACGCTGCGCTGGCGCATCCCACACGAGACCCGCACGGTGATCCGATTCCAGGGCCCGACGGAACACTTGAAACGATCCCCGCGTTCCAGCTCACAAATCTTGCGGCTGGGGAGTCGGCACGAGTGGAGCGAGTGTCGGATGCTGATCCAGCGCTTTTGCAGTTCCTCGCGGGGAAAGGGCTCACTTTTGGGGCGATTGTGCGTGCACGCGAAGCGGAACCTTTCTCCGAGACGCTCGACCTTGAGGTCGACGGCGTGAATGGGACAGCGGCGCTCGGCAAGACTGCGACTGACGCTGTGTGGGTCACGGTTCTCGAATAGAGGGGCGAACCCGAGAGAGCACCGTGCGGGCGACGAGTACGCAGAAAAAGATGAGGCCATAGACGACAGCCATGCCCGCACTCGTCGCCGCGCCGAGCACGTAGGCGAGCCAAAACCCAGCGAGCGTTCCGAGCGTAGCGACGAGAACACTTCCGATCAGCATGTCTCGAAGGTCTCTGGACCACAACCGCGCTGTCGCGGCGGGAATCACGACGAGGGCAAGTACCAGGACAGCGCCGGCGGCGTGAAAAGCGGCCGTCACGGTGAGCGATGTGAGAAACATGAAGACCACATTGATGGCTCCCGTGCGCACGCCGATTGATTGGGCGAATGCTGGATCGTAGGTGGTGATGGTCAATCGTGGGAACAACGCGGCGATTACGCCGATGTTAAGGGCGAGAACCGCGAGCATGACGTAGAGGTATTGCGGTCCAACGTCGATGCCGCCGATGGTGAGAGGTGTCCATGCGGCGAGATTGACATCGCCCACCAAGACCGCGTGTTCATCGAGGTGGACATTGCCGAAATCGACCGAGATGAGAAGAACGCCGGCGCTGAAAAGAGCCGGAAACACAAGGCCCTGCGACGCATCTCCCGCGAGCAAGCGCGTGCGTGAGAGTGCCTCGCTTCCGAGCACGACGAGGAGCCCCGCACCTGCGGCGCCGACGATGAGCAGGGGAGAGGTAAGAGAGTGCGTCAGCGCATAGCCGATCACGACTCCTGGAAGAACCGCATGGCTCATACCATCGACCATCATCGAACTCTTGCGAAGTACGACGAAAACTCCGGGAAGGGCAGTAGCGAGTGCCGTCGTGACAGCTAGGGCACACGTACCAAGGATGAAGTTCACGGTTTCCTCCCTTGCCCGGGTGACGATCGAAAAGTGCGGCGCGTTGTCGAAGACGCGACCATGCGCGCAAGGATTCCACGTCGAGGGGCGCACAGGAGTGACACGACGAGAGCCCCGACGAGCACGAGAACGGTCACGGGTCCGCTCGGCAGTTCCCCGAGCGCGACAGATGCATAGGCGCCGAGGCTGCTTGCGCCCGCACCAACGAGAGCGGAGCAAAGTGTCATGGAGGAAAGCTCGCGGGTCCACTGGCGTGCGACCGCCGGAGGGGTCACAACGAAAGCCACCATGAGCACGAGCCCGACGGCTTTTACCCCCGCGACCGTGGCGATCGCGAGCATGGCGAACATGGCCGCATCGATCGCCTTGCCGTTCAGTCCGAGTACCGTGCAAAACTCCGGATCGAACGCGCGCAGCGAAAACTCTTTCCACAGGGCGAGCGTCACGAGGATTGCGCACCCGCCGACTACCGCGCTCGAGGTGATGTCGGCTTTCGTGAGCGTTGAGGCGTTACCGAAAAGAAACGCACCGATCCCACCCTTACCGGGGAGGGAACTTTTACTGATGAACTGAAGGAGCAGCATACCGGTTCCGAAAAAGAGCGAGAGCGTCGTGGCCATCGCGGCATCGATCGTGAGCGGTGTGCGAGACGCGACGATGTTCGCGACGAGATGCGCTGCCGTTCCGGTGACCGCCGCTCCTATGACGAGAAGAAGTGGCGAATGTATGAAGGCGCCCGGACCAAGCGTTGAAAAAAGGAAGGCGAGGAGAACCCCAGGGAGGGCTGAATGCGAGATGACGTCGCTCGCAAGCGACTGGTGGCGCACATAGGCGAAGCAGCCGAGCGCCCCAGCAATGGCTCCGATGAGGCTCGTCCCCACAAGAACAGTGCGGTAGGTGTAGACCGAAAGAAAATCGACGATGCTCACGAGTGGCCTTCTTCGCGAGAGACGAGGGCGCGCGAGAGACATCCATCGAGGTCATACGCGCGCCGAATAGCTACGTCTGTGAGGGTGCGTTCCACGGGGCCCGATGCGATGAGTTCAGTATTGAGAATCGCAACGTCAGAGCAAAACTCCCGAACAGTCGCAAGATTGTGATGAACGAGCACAACGGTGCGCCCTTTCGAGCGGAAGTCGGCAAGAACATCAAAGATTGCACGCTCGCTTCGCGCATCGACCCCTTGAAATGCTTCGTCGAGGATGAGGAGGTCTGGCTCTTGTACGAGGGCGCGGGCGAGAAAGACGCGTTGGCGCTGACCACCCGAGAGCTCATTAATGTGGCGTGTGCTCAGATCCTCGAGGCCGACCTGGCGAAGCGCCGCGAGCGCACGCTCACGCTCGCGGCGCCCCGGCCGGCGAAACCACCCGAGAGTGCCGTAGGTCCCCATTGTCACAACGGTGAGCGTGGTCGCGGGAAAGTCCCAATCGACGCTCAGAGATTGCGGCATGTACCCCACTCGCGAACGCGCCACGCGGAGGCTTTGCCCGAAAAACTCGGCCGTGCCCGTGAGGGGTGGAACGAGCCCAAGCATGGCTTTGAGCAGAGTGGATTTTCCCGCGCCGTTGGGTCCGACGATCGCCATGCAGGCGCCGCGTGCCACTTCGAGCGTGACACCTTTGAGGACGATATTTTCGCGGTAGGCGACTGTCATGTCGGTGACGCGACACGCGGGCGCGGCGACACTCTTAGCAGGGGGTTGCGCCGTCACTTCCCAAGCCCCTCCGCGACAGCGTCAACGTTGTGGGTGAAAGCTCCCAGGTACGTGTCGACCCCGGGTTCCGCTCCAAGGGAATCCGCGTAGAGCTCGGCATCCGAGATCTTGACGTCCCACCCTTTCGCGTGCACCGCTTCTTGGAGGCTCTTGATGGCCTGCGGGTTGGCCTGGTTGTCGAGGAAGATCGTGGGAATTTTCTTCGAGGCGATCAGGGTTGCGAGATCGTCGATTTCCTTTGCGCTCCGCTTGGCTTCCGTCGAGATGAAATCGGTCGCGTGAACCTCGAGATCGAAATGCTTTCCGAAATAGTTGAAGGCGTCGTGCCCCGTCACGAGGATGCGGGGCGCATCGATCTTTGCGAGTTTTGCGTCGGCCTTACTCACTGCTGCGCGAATTTTCTCCTTGTATTTCTCGGCGTTCGCGCGATAGGTTTTTTCGTTTTTGGGGTCGGCCTCGGCGATCTTGTCGGCAACCGAGTCAACGGCGATGAGCCATGCTTCAGGGCTGTTCCAGATGTGAGGGTCATGGAGCGGGCGCCCTTTGTCGTCCTTTTCTGGCCACGGCAGGAGAAGCTTCTCAGGGACCTTCGAGCCGACAGCGAGTTGACGATCGCCGAAGCTTTCGAGCTGAGAGGTCATGTGGGCCTCGAGGTTCAAGCCGTTCCAGAAAACGAGGTCGGCGCTTCGCATTTTTTCGATGTCTTGGGTGGAGGGCTGGTAGGTGTGGGGATCCCCTCCGGGGCCCACCATCGTCGTGATCTCGGCGTCTGGGGCGATGTTCGCGACGGCATCGGCGAGGTAGCCCGTCGTCGCGTACACGGAGAGTTTCTTGCCGTCGTCTTGGCGTGCGGTTTGGCCTGAGCAGCCTGTGAGTGCGAGCGCCATGGCAGCGAAGGCAACGACGGCAGCGCGTGCTGACTTTCGAAGGTTCACGTTATCCCTTTGATGCTGGAGTGAAGACGTGCCGAGCAGGCGTGCATCCGTGCACGTCGGATGTCGATCCATCTCTCGCGCCCTATGACGCGAGAAATCCAGGATGCACTAACAAAGAAGTTAGGGCAACCTAAAACCGTGAGTGTTGTGTGTCACGAGAGCGCGATCGAGCAAGGAAAGTGCGTCGTTGTGCTCCCTCGCGCCTCGATTTAATCGTGGGTCGATTTCTCTCGATCAGCCGGGTGACCTGGAGTGCGATGTATGGAGCATCGAAGGGTGTCCGCTTCGTGTTCGACGTTGACACAGTTCCCGAGGGGAGCTTCGTCGGATCATCCGTGTGCAGGAGGCGGAGCTTGCGGCCTAGGCGCCAGAGAGTTTCCTCGCGATCCGGTCAAACGGGGTGAAATCTCCGGCGGGGGAGTGAAGCACCTCGGGGTTTGCGATTCCGACGGTATCCAGGCCACCGTCGGACTCCACCTCAAGAGCTGATGCCGCCAGGCTCAGCTTCCCGGCTACGCCAACCCAACATTTAGCCTTGCGCGTTCTTCGCGGCCTGTGCACGTGCCGCATTATGCGCAAGCACGAAGGCATCGGTGTTGCGCATGAAATCCCTTGCCCACTCCGCTCGTCTCGTGGCCGCACGTCGGTACTGACTGCGCTGAACCTTGTCCCCGGAAGCAGCAAACCCCTGGACGTGCTCGAGCCGCTCAAAGTGCTCCATGACCTTCGAAAAAGCATCGTCGGGGGAGGTGAGAACATTCGAGCCGCGCTCGCGGTCCCCGATTTCGTCGTACTGCCAGCGCCCCTGAGCGTTCCGAAGCGCCCACGCGGGGGCTCGGTCGCCAATCGCCCTGCGCAGGTACGCATCGGGTTCTTCGGCCACGGTGATGTCGATACGCGCATACCGATCGCGCACGGCGGGCGAGCAGCGGAAGAGACGGCTAATGTCCCGCGCGTCGAATCCGGAAAAGTAGGGAACCTGCCCTGCAAGGGAACCGTCGGACTGAATCAGGTGATTGAAGAGGTAACTCGCGCTCCCGATGTACAGGCGGTCGTTGCCGGAGGTTAACGGAGAGAGGTACTCCTCGACGTAGTACACGCACGAAAGGATGGCGGCCATGTCGGCGGCAATGGCCCGATCGAACTCTTCCGTACTTTCGGGGCGGAACTCCCACGTTGCACTTCCGTATTCCTTGTAAATCAGGTCGCGGAAAGCATCAACGGCTTCGTCGATTTCGCCCGTCACGCGTGGATCCCCTTCACCGGAATCTTTCGTCGAAAATCGATGCCTAACGTGCTTATCCGCGCGATCGGCGAACACGAGCTTCCACGTACCGCTTCCGTCGCTCCTTACGTTACGAAAGATCCCATACGAAACCGGTAAGACCCGGCTCGTCGCCGTGGTCACCATGTTTACACCCTTAATTTCGCCCGGCTCGCTCCCCTCAAATTTCTCGTCGAGGTCATCTTTGAGGGACCGAAGGAAGCGATCGGGGGCCCCGCTCCTCGGCCGCACACGCCTCAGCTCACGAATGTGGAAACCCGAAATGGGGTCGATGACACTCTCGGCGTGCAACTCATCGAGATAGAGGCTTGCAGCAATCTTCGTGGGGAAGTGGTGCTCGGGCGGTTCCTGTGAGCACGCCTCTGCGCTCTGTGCGGTGCACTGTTGAATCTTGTCGAGCGGGGTAATGTGCCACATGCGGGACTCCAGGCGCCGGTCGTCGCTTCGTCGTGATTGAAAGGGGCGCGCACCGAGTTTACGTACCGGTTCTGGTGGAACTGCGAGAGCCCCAGCGCGAAAAACGGGCACCGGCCCAACCATGAAGGCTGAGGCGGTGCCCGTTCAATCAGCGGAGGATAGGGGATTTGAACCCCTGAGGGCGTGAACCCAACACGCGTTCCAGGCGTGCGCCATAGGCCGCTAGGCGAATCCTCCAGTTCGCTGCCGTGGGCGGGACATACCCGCCACAAAAGGCAACGCGCTCCAGTGTACCCAAAAAGACATGCGCGGCGCATGTGCGGGCCGGAATCGCTCGGTACAGACGGGTCGAAGGTCACACGAGCTAGTCGTCTTCGGCAGAAAGATCGGGATGGCGCAGTAGATTCACGATCGCTGCACCGAGCCCGCCCCAGAGCATAAGCATCGAGACGATCAGCAAAACAACGGCTGACGCATTCATCGCTTCCCTCCCTTCGTCAAGAGGCGCGCGAAGAGTCCGGCGCGCGCGGGGTCATCGTCGGCGCGAAGCTCTTGCGGGAACTGCGTCGTGGACGTGGGGGCCTCAAGCGGCTTGCCGCGCACGATGCTTTGAGCGATCGGGTCGCCGTCGGAGTCGAGCTTGCCAGCATTGGAGGCTTTCGGCCACGGGATTGCGCTCATGATGATGGCTAAAGCGACGAGTGTCGCCGCCATGCCCCACCCAAACGTATTGACGAACCACGAGGGCATGCCGCCGTAGCCGTTCGCGAGGATTTCGCGCGCATCGAGCACGAGGGTGACGGCGAGGATCGCCGGGGCGATGACCGAGATCATGACGTACCAAAAATCGCCCACTCGGAAGGAGCCGTACATATTCAAGTGGTCGCGCAGGGCGGGGATGCCGCGAATCACGTAGGAGAGAACGAGCGTCCCCACGAGGGCAGCGACCACGATGCCAAACGAATTCACGAACTTGTCGGAGACGTCGAGCAAGTTGAGGCCCGTCGTCGTGGAAAAGCCGAGGGTCGAAAGGATCGCCATGGGGATGCCCACGGCGAGCGTGCCGGCAACGCGGCCAAGGCCCAGCTTGTCCTGCACAGCGGCGATGATGACTTCGAGGATCGAAATGAGCGAGGTGAAGCCGGCCACGAGCAGAGAGCCGAAGAACAGCGCACCAATGAGAGCACCGAGCGGGGCCTGATTGATGATTGCCGGGAAGGCAATGAAGGCGAGACCGATGCCGTCGGTCGCGACGTCGGTCACCTGTTGGCCGGTTGACGCCGCCATGAAGCCGAGAGCGGCAAACACGCCGATGCCGGCGAGGAGCTCGAAGCCCGAGTTCGAGAAGGCGACAACGAGGCCGGAGCCCGTCAGGTCGGTCTTCTTCTTGAGGTACGAGGCGTAGGTGAGCATGATGCCGAACGCAACCGAGAGCGAATAGAAGATCTGCCCATAGGCCGCGATCCACACCGAGCCGTCTGTAAGAGCACCCCAGTCGGGCGTGAAGAGTGCATCAAGGCCGAAGCTTGCGTTCGGTAGAGTCACCGCACGAATGACGAGCACGAGGAACATCACGATAAGAAGCGGGATGAAGATCGTGCTCGAGCGGGCGATCCCGCCTTGAACGCCGAGCGCAAGAACACCGACGCTCAAAACCCACACGACGATCATCGCGATGAGGATCTTCGGCACGAAATCAAAGCCAATCCCCGTTGTCTCAGCGGGGACCGACGCCGTGAACTCACCGAAAAACGCCCCTGGGTCATCACCCCACGCCTTGTTAAAGCTGAAGATGAAGTACCACGCAGACCACGCGAGGATTGCCGCGTAATACGCCGCGATCACTACGCAGATCATGACCTGCCACCAGCCGATAGCCTCGGCCTTGCGGTTCATGCGCCGCCAGGCGAGAGGTGCGGAACTACGCCACCGGTGCCCAATCGCGTAATCCATGAAGAGGAGCGGAACACCCGCGGTGAGGAGCGCGATCAGGTACGGAATCATAAATGCGCCGCCACCGTTTTCGTACGCCGTGTACGGGAAGCGCCAAATGTTGCCAAGCCCCACCGCCGAGCCGATCGCCGCAAAAATAAACGCTGTGCGGCCGGAGAACGCGCCGCGGTTAGCGCGCTGTTGTTCGGGGGCGGCGTGCGAAGTGGTGGGGACACCGGCGGGTCGGTCAGTGCTCGGGGCCGACGGTTCCACGCCCAAGTGGTGGGGATGATCGGTCATCGTGGTCTTTCCATGTGGGGTGTTCGCGTGGGTCGCGAATTGAACCTCCATAGTGTGGGGAGGAGGAGCGCGCCGTGTCCACCGCGTTTCGCGATGTGGTCGGCTCCGAGAATGGGGCTCGTCTACATCACAGTGGCCGACGGTGGCTGTGCGAAATACGTTGCGAGCCTGTATCGTTGAGGGCGACTCCCCGCGTGGTGTCATCCATCGGAATCCCCCAGGGCTTGACGGCAGCAAGGGTACGAAGGCTCTGGCAGGTGCGCGGGGAGTCGTTTTATGCCGTCAGCGAGCAGGGGTTAGTCGAGCGAGTCGTCTTCGGGAAGAACAAATTCCTGCCCCACGACCCCCTTGATAAGGAGGGGGTCAATATTTTCCCCTTCGCGGATGACGCTAATGAAGCCGTTCGGCTCCATAATCGCGCACTGAACCTGGCTCCGGGTAGCGATGCCGGAGCGACGGAACGCGAATGCGAGGTCCTGGTCCGTGACGCGGGCCCGCCGCGCGTAGTGCTCGATTTTCTTACCGTGCGCGAAGACGACGACGGGTCGTTTGTTGAGACCAAGCGCGGGATATTTTGTCGATCGTGACAGTGCCGTGTTGAGCGCGCCGAAGATCACTTCCATGAGAACGAGGGTGACGAGCCCGATCACGCCTGCGGCGAGGGTGGGTGGGTGTCCAATCACGACGCGGCCTGCGACTGCGCCGAGCATGATGATGACGGCGGCGTCGAAGCTCGTCGACCCCGTGAGGATGCGCGGCCCAAAAATGTGGATGAGGAGGTAGAAGACGAGGTAAATCACGACGGCGGAGAGGACCACGATGGGGATACGCCACCATTCGATACCGACCGCCCCGATCAGTGCTTCGGTCCACTGCGCAAATGTCATGGGTTAAGCCTAGGCCACCAGCCCCTGAGGCGCGGGGCCGTCCCAGTCTCCTCCTTCCCACGCTGCTCCCTCTCTCCCTCGCCGTCGCACTTTATGAAAATTCTCGAGTTATGCGGGGCTGCTGCCCTTGCCATGCCCCTGTTTCTTCATGAAGTGAAACGGGAGAAGATGGGCGAGGCGGGGGAAGAGGAGGCGACGCGGGGGAAGAAGGCAGTGAGGGGAAGAAGGCAGTGAGGGGCGGAAGTGGGGGCGGAAGTGGGGTGGTGAGGGATTGCAGGCGAGGGGCTGTGGCAAACTCTTTCCTCTTGCCGCGGCTTTCGCTTCACAGCCTGCGGTTGTCAACAGCGGCGTTACCCCTGTGATTTGAATACCTCTCAACTTCAATCCTTGGAGTATGAGAATCGACTTTTCCCACGAGGCTGTGAGTGCGGCGCAACTTTTCGAGGCAGGTTGGACCCGGCGTTCCATCAACCGCGCTCTCGCGAAGGGAAACCTCGTGCGGGTCGCGTACGGATGCTACTCGTTCACCCCACTTTCGACGGAGGATCTTGCTATACGCGCGGTCACGCTTGGCTGTTGGGTCACGTGCTTCTCGGCACTTGAACGGCATGGTCTCTGGGTCCCGCGAATGTCTGGCCCGCCGCATTTGTGCACGACCTACAATCGCCTCGCAAGTGGCAAGGCCCGAGAGGCGAGCGTGGGATCCCACCGCCGATGGACCCGCAACCCGTCGAAAGCACCCGTGCTGGACATCGTGGATTCGCTGACTGAGGCTGTCCACTGCGGAACTGCTGAACAGGCGTTTATTGTGCTCGAGTCTGCCCTCCGCCTTGGGAAGGTAGCCCCGTTTGAAGTTGAGCGCATCTTGGGAAAGTGCTTCGCATACCAGGCCAAGGAGATTGGAGTCCCGGGCCGTTTCTCAGAGTCGGGAACGGAATCGGCGTTCGCCTTTCGCATGAAACGCCTGGGTGTCGGTTTTCGGCAGCAGGTGTACATCGATGCCATTGGGCGCGTTGACTTCCTGATCGGGGACTCGCTCGTCGTTGAGCTCGATTCGTTCGAGCATCATCAAGCTAGCCGGCACGGGTTCAATCGAGATCGCGAGCGCGATGCGGATCTTCAGCTCCGTGGCTACAGGGTGATCAGGCTGACCTACGACCAGGTGTTTTACCGCTGGAACGAGTGCGAGGCTCGAGTGAGGGAGGCCATCAGGCAGGGTTTTCATCGTAAGCGGATGCGATGAACTGGACCGCGTCACTTTTAATAAAAATTCCGGGGCTGCAGGCTCTCGAAGGCAAGCAGCTCTGAGGTTTTCTTCATGGTGTGGAACGCAATCTCCGCGAGGTCCGGGCCCAGCCAGCACTCGCACTCGACGCTCGACCTCATCCACAATGCTGCCCTCCATTAGGCTGGTGTCGTGGCTACAGCTCTTTACCGTCGTTATCGCCCCGAGTCCTTCGCCGAGGTCATCGGCCAGGACCACGTCACCGAGCCGATCCGGCGCGCGTTGAAGTCGGGCCGAATCGGCCACGCCTATCTTTTTTCGGGCCCGCGCGGCTGCGGCAAGACCACGTCGGCACGCATCCTCGCGCGGTGCCTGAACTGCGCCGAGGGGCCCACGGATACGCCCTGCGGCACGTGCGATTCATGCCGTGATCTCGCACGCGACGGGGCGGGCAGTCTCGACGTCGTCGAGATCGACGCGGCGAGCCACGGCGGCGTGGATGATGCCCGTGACCTGCGTGAACGTGCAGCTTTTGCTCCGGTCCGCGACCGCTTCAAGGTCTTCATCATCGACGAGGCCCACATGGTCACCTCGGCCGGCTTCAACGCGCTGCTCAAGCTCGTTGAGGAGCCGCCCGAGCACGTCAAGTTTGTGTTCGCGACGACCGAGCCCGACAAGGTGATCGGCACGATTCGTTCGCGCACCCACCACTATCCGTTCCGCCTCATCCCGCCGCAGGTGCTGCTTCCCTACCTCGAGCAGATTTGTGCTCAGGAGGGCGTCACTGTTGAGGACGGGGTCCTCTCGCTCGCCGTGCGTGCGGGCGGCGGCTCGGCCCGTGACACGTTGAGCGTGCTCGACCAGCTGATCGCCGGCTCTGACGAACGCGGTGTCGAGCTTGAGGTTGCGACGAACCTGCTCGGCTTCACCGACGTTGAACTGCTTAATCGCGCGGTTGATGCCATCGCGGCACACGACGCCGCGACCCTGTTCGGCGTTCTCGACGAGGTGATCGGCTCGGGCCACGAGCCTAGGCGCTTTGTCGAGGACCTGCTCGAGCGCTTCCGTGATCTCATCGTTCTCGTAGCTGCGCCCGAGCGCGCACGCGAGCTGCTTCCGGACGTTCCTAGCGACCAGGTCCAACGCCTGAGTTCCCAGGCCGAGGATTTCGAGCCTCGCACGCTTACGCATTTGGCGCAGGTGACGAGCGAAGCCCTCAACTCCATGGTGGGCGCGACCTCGCCACGCTTACATCTCGAATTGCTCGCCGCGAGGCTCCTTCTCAGCCCGGCGACGGGTACGGGGGAGGGCGCAATCGGGGCACGCCCCGGCGCGGTGGGCGGCGCCCCGGGCGCCTCTTTCGGTGGCGCGAATGGGGGCGGGGCTGCGCAGTCCGACGCCTCCCGCCAACCCCTGTCTCCACGTCAGCGCGCCGTGCAAATTGCACGGGAACAGGCAGCGGCGGCCGCGGGCCGCGACAAAGGTCAGGTCTCGCGAGCGCCGCAGGCCGAGGAATCGTCGCCGCACGCGCACCGAGACCCCGCGCGAGAAGAGCAGAGAGCGGTGCAGGCAGACCAGCTTCGGACGCAGCCCAAGGCTCAAGAAGGGCCGGAGCACGTGCCAGCCTCGCCTGAAGCGGAACCCGTGAAAAACGCGCAGTCCTCTCGGCCGACGCCGGAGCAACCTCAATCGCAGCCACGGCGACCAGTGCCGAGCAACAGCGATGATTCATGGGGCGACCTTGTGTCGCAGCAACCGTCGGACTCCCTGAAGCCGAACCCGACCCCTGAGCAACCGGCCCATTCTGCGACGGACGGAGCGAACCCGCAGGCCACACCGGCGGATTCGGGCGCGAGTGCGAGCGATGTTGAGGGGCACTGGTCGGCGCTTATGGATACGCTGCAGACGCTCAAGCGCGCATCGTGGGCGCTTATCGCTCAAAATGCGGGCATTCAGTCGTTTGACGGCTCGACCCTCGTGTTGAGTTTCCGCAGCCAAGGGCTCGTCAATGCTTTCTATCGCGGCCAGCACGCGCCGCATATGGCCGAGGCCGTGCGGCGCATCATGCGCATCGACGTGACGGTCGAGGCTACCTCTGGCGATGTGCCGCCGGGAGATGGGCGCGGCGGTTCTCCCTCCAATGGTTCGCCCGCGAACGGCAATCGATCACGCGAAGGTGGACCCCCCAAGGCCGCCGCGCCCACTGAGCGGTGGGGCGATGCCGTTGCTCCAGCCGAGCATCCGGCGCCTTCACCGCACGTGCCCGGGCAGAACGCAGCGAATGCACGCGCAACGCGCGACGCGGAGGCGTCTCCAGGGGGCCAGCCTCCCGTGGCAGTTGCCGCCCCTCGCGAGCCGGACGCGGACGTGCCGCCGTTCTTCGACGAGGAGCCTCCCGGTGACGAGGATGCCCCGTCTGAGGACTACACACCGCAGCGCACCTCCGAGCCGGAGCCTGAACCTCGGGCGCAGTTTGAAGAACCGACGCCCGCGCGCGACACTGCTTCGATGCCGCGCGGGGTCACGGAGCCGGTGCGCATCCCGGCACAACCAGGCGAGGGAGAGCCTCGCACCCACGGCCAGAAGGCTCTCAAGGAGGCGATGGCAAGCGCGTTCGGTCAGGGTTTTGAACCTGCGGCGACTCTCGTAGATGCACCCGAGGCGAACGTCCCGGCGGGGCACGAAAAGGATCCAGCAATCGGGCGGGCTCAGGCCGAGGTTGATGCGGAGCAGACCGATGCATGGTCGGGGACAGCAACCGCTACGTCGACAGATGAAGACAGCTGGGGACTACGCACGCAACCAGATGTGCAACGCGATCAGGCTCCCGAAAGACAGGAGCTCAAGCGGGGCCCGGGTCTGGGTCCCGCTGGTGCGCCGCGTCTGACGGGTGCTGCGCTTGCGCGTCAGGCCCTCCACGAAGCGCAAGCCAATCGACACGGCAGCGGTGCACATGCTGGCTATGGGCTCAATGGACGCAGCCAGCACTCGCCCAAGGCTCAAGAATCGCACGTGAGCGCCGAGGGTCATAATTACGATGATCCCTTCCAGGGGGCTTCGCTCGATGACGAAGACGCGTCGTCAACTGGCTCGCAGCGCCGCCCCGGTCGAGACATTGTTGAGGAATTCCTCGGCGGCGAGGTGCTCGAGGTTATCGACGAGCAGCCCTGAGCCCCTATCTCGATTTGCCTGATCTCGCTTATGAAAATTTGTGTTCGGGCGTCGATGCTGCGCTCTCGGCGTTGCGCTCTGGGCGCCGATGGCGTCTCGGAGTATGAAGAAATTGTGGGCTTGGGGGTCGGTGAGGGCTTGGTGCTGGCTGTTTTTTCATGAAGTGTGACGGTGCGGGCGAGGAGAGCGGCGGCAGGGGCTGTTCTGGCCTCGGCTCTGGGGTCGGCCCTTCACTCTGGGCGCTGATCGCGTCTCGGAGTATGAAGAAATTGTGGGCTTGGGGGTCGGTGAGGGCTTGGTGCTGGCTGTTTTTTCATGAAGTGTGACGGCACGGGCGAGGAGAGCGGCGGAAGGGGCGAGCCGCGCCTGGGCTTTTCAGGGCGCGACGAGTAGGGGCCAGGGGTCGAGGGCCTCGAGCTGCGCGGCGATACTGAGAAGAGTGGTCTCGGCTCCCGGCCGAGTTCCCCCGAGGTGGACGCCTACGGGCAGTTCGATTCCGTCGACCACTGTGCGATGCAGTGGCACGCTCATGGCGGCGAACCCATTCATATTCCACACGCTCGTGAACGGTGTGAAGCGCGATTGAAAATCGAAGTCCTCGCGCGGGTCGTCGGGGATGCGATCCGCGAGCACGGGCGGCTCGGACAGCATCGGCGTGAGGATCGCGTCGAAGCTCTCCCACGCCTCGGCCATGCGTCGCGTAAGTTCCTGGATGCGCGCGATGGCGGCGGCGTACTCAAGTCCGGTGACCTCGGCGCCGATGCCGCGTAGCCAGCGCGTGAGTGCTCCAACGCCCGCTGCCTCCTCCCCGGCGCGGGCTTCGGCGCTCCCGGCCGGACCGTACGGCAGCGGAATCGACGCTGCTCCCACAGCCCACACGGGCATGAACGTTTGCCAATCCTTCGGTGTCATCGGTGCGGGGATCTCGATGGTTGTGTGCCCGAGGGCCTCGAGCAGCGAGCGGGCACGCTCGACGGCTTCGAGAGAGGAGGCCGCGAGCTCTACCTCGGCGACCATGGGCGAGGTGAGCACACCGATCCTGAGCGGTGAAACCTTTCGCGCATCGAGCGCAGCGAGCGACGCCTCGACTGAAGAGGTTGCGCCGCAGCCCGCGCCCCGTGTGGGCCGCGTGCCAGCGAATGAATCGCCTGGCCGTGCGTGGGCGATGAGATCGATGCCGAGGGCGAGATCCGCGACCGTGCGCGCGAGCATTCCGTGGCGCGCGAGTCCCGGCCCGTCGAGGCCGTGTGGTCCGGCGCTTACCGTTCCACGCGAGGTCACCATGCCGAGGACGCCATTGCAGGCAGCGGGCACACGCACGCTTCCGCCGGCGTCGTTGCCGTGGGCGAGTGGCGCGATGCCGCACGCGACGGCTGCACCGGCGCCGCCGCTCGAACCGCCTGCGGTGCGCCGCACATCCCACGGAGTGCGGGCCGCTCCGAGTGGCGATTCGCTAAACACGCTCATCCCGAACTCGCTCGTCGTGGTTTTCCCGAGCGTGAGGGTGCCGGCGGCGATGAGATCCTCGGCGATGCCATCGGTGCGAGTCGATATGCTTCCTGCGAGAGCGGGGGAGCCGGCCTCGAATGGCAGCCCTTCGACTTCGACGAGGTCTTTGATCGGTAGGGGAATGCCGGCGAGGAAAGGCGCTGGCGTTTTGCCCGCAGAGCGTTCTGCGAGCAGCATCTCCTCGGCGCGCTCGGCTTGCGTGCGGGCACGATCGTCGGTGACACACGAAAACGCCCCGACCTTCGCGCCGCGTTCATGGGCGCGCTCGAGTGCGCGCTCGACGTGGACGCTCGGCGTGAGCTCTCCGTCGCGGTAGGCCCGCGCGAGTCGAACGGCGCTGAAATCGAGGGGGTCGTCTTGACCGTCGGCAAGCATGGCCCGCTCCTAGTTCAGCGGGGCAAGCGGTGCGAAAAGATCGGTGCGTGAGGTTGTCACGACCGTGTCCTGCTCGGCAACGGGAATCGACACTTCCCAAAACGGCGGCGTGGGCTCGAGCCCGCGGTCCGTGAGAGTTGTGAGCAGGGCATTCCACGAGTCGTCGCGCGTGCTGTAGGGGCCGTTGTGCGAAAGAGCTGCGATGCGCCCCTCGGGGAGGGTGACGGTACTTGCGTGGAGTGTGGTCTCGCCCGGGCAAGCGTCGGACCTCACGTCGATATCCCTCGAAAGCGGACGTTCGATCGGGAAACCGATAGCGACATCGCTCTGCGCGTGAGCGCTGTCGATGCCGCCAACGCGGTAAAACACGACAACCAGGTGCCCGGTGATCTCGGCGCCTTCGCGCTCGAGCGCCGCGGGCAGAGCATCAGCAACCACGCTCGCATAGTCTCCGAGCGCGTCCATCGCAAGGTCGTTGACGCGGACGGCGGCGAGCGGCACGGAGGGCTGATCGAGCACGGTGAGTGTCGTGTAGCCGCGGCCGTTTTCGACATCGCTTCCGCCGGGAGTCGTGTGGATGGTCATGGTGTGCTTTCGCGTTGAGAACGGGCGTGGGGCGAGTTTACGAGTTTATTTGTCTCACCCGTGCCATAGAGTTTAGGTGTGTTTCAGGGAATCGTGCAGGATCTGATCGACGAACTCGGGATGCTCCCCGGGGTGGGCCCCAAGTCGGCGCAGCGCATCGCGTTTTACGTGCTCGGTGCGGAGAGCGCGTCGATCGAACGGCTGGCCTCGACCCTCACCGAGGTGAAAAAGCGCATCCGCTTTTGCGAGGTGTGCGGCAATATCGCAGAGGAAGAACGCTGTGCGATCTGCCTCGACGAGCGTCGCAACGGTGAGCTCCTGTGCGTTGTGGAGGAGCCCCGCGATGTTTTTGCGATCGAGCGGCTTCGCGAGTATCGGGGTCGCTACCACGTGCTCGGCGGCGCGATCGACCCAATCGGGGGAGTCGGCCCGGCGGACCTGCGTATTCAGGAACTTCAGGATCGCGTCTCGCAAGGAGGCATCACCGAAGTGATCCTTGCGCTGGACCCGAACGTTCAGGGCGAGGCGACGAGCACCTACATCGCGCGCACGCTTGCGGACTCCGGAGTCGAGGTCACGCGTCTGGCCTCGGGCCTTCCGGTCGGCGGGGACCTTGATTACGCTGATGAGATGACTCTTGGCCGCGCGTTCGCGGGGCGGCGCACTTTCTAGGGGGTTTCGATGGTGCAGGGCACTCACCCGGGAAGGCCGGGCCAGGGCATGGGGATTCCGACGCTCGCCGGGCCTTCGGCGCAGTCACTTCCGCCACTGCTCGACTTGCCCGAGCCGGAAAGGCTGCCCACGGGAGACGACGTCGTCGACCTTCCCGAGGAAGTCTTGTGCGAATCCGCGCGGTCGATGCGCGCGGCCACGGGCCGGAAGATTTGGGTGTGGATGGCAATTGTGGGGTTTGTCAGTTGGGGAGCGCTCGCGATGGTGTTTCTCGGTTCGCTGACCCCGCTGTTTTTGTTTTTGCCGATTTTCGCGATTGCCGAGCCATCGTTCGTGGCATCGCTCCTCAACGGACTCGGCGCGTCACCGGGTGTCGTGCTGTTCATAGCTTTTGGGTCGGCGCCCTTAGGCGCGCTCGCCGGTCTGGGGGCGGCAGCGCTCGGTCTGCGGTCGGTTGCGCGGCTACGCCCCCGCGAGTACCTCACGGAGAAGGAGTTTCGAAGGGCGATCGGCTGGTCGTTTGCGAAGTGGATCCTGTGCCCCGAGCTCGCAGTGATCGTCCTATCGATGATCCTTACCGCGCTTCCCGGTAACACCTTCATCCTCGCCGACTTTTCTTACATCGTCGTGTCGGGGTACCTCCAGATGCTTGTGATCGCACTGTTGAGCGCGCCTCTCGCGGCTGGACTCGCGCGTGCATCAAACCCGCTGAAGCTGCCGGGACTCGGCGAGCTGGAAATGAGGCGCCAGGCTGCGATTGGCACGGACAACTACGGTCACTACACGCGCGTTCTATTCGCGCAGGATCGTCGGCACCTGCCGCGCAATAGGTTCATCGCAAACCCGCGCGTCGTGGCGCAGTCGTTCCGCACTATCGCCCGGTACCGCTGGTGGCAGGTCCTGACCGTTGCTGTGCTGGTTGTGCCGTTTTACTACTTTGCCGATTTCGGGCAACTTTTTACGTTCGATGGCGGCGTTGGCGACGTCTCCGGCGCGACGGATTTTTCCCTCACGACGCGCATCGCGGCACTCATCCTGCTCATTGCGTGGCTGGGCGCCTTCGCATGGCTGCCACCGCTCGTGCTCTCCCTGTTCCACCTCATACCGCCATCAAAACGGGGGGTCCGGGATCAGCGCACCTATCCCACGATTACTGAGCGCATGGCCGTGAATCGATGGGAGCGGGGCGTCGTGTGGGTGACAACCCTTGGTCTCGCCGCAGTGGAAGCCGTGTGCCTCATCGCGTTGCTCGTCGTGCTCCAGGTGACCGGTGACGCAGCCCTCGCGGGCCCAGTGCACCTCTGGGTTCTTGGGATCTCGGGATTCGCGGCGAGCGCATTGGGGATGATCGCCACCTACCGCGCGATGGCGATTGACCTGCGCACGATCGTTTACGGCCCTGCGGGCTGGTACATGCGCAGAGAGGTGCCGTTCTCAGCCATTGCACCTCAGCGCGGCACACGGACGGATCTCGCGGACGATCCGCGCGTGAGGGCGGCTCTGCGCGAACGTCAGGCGATGAAACTTGGTCTACCGAAAGACGCGACGCTCGAGCAAATCGCCAAGGCGGCCTCGAGAACCGGTGTGTTGCCCGACTTTGGGCTCGGCGAAGAACAGGTGACGCCCGCCACGGTCGAGCCTCCCACGATCAAAGGCGAGCACGATATCCCGGAGAGTCTCGAGGAGCTGCACGCGGGACGCCTCACAGTGTGAGACGCAACGGGCGCGCTGCACTCATCCCCGCGGCCTCGCCTGTCACAATGGCACCACCCCGCATTCATGCCACTACCGCGGTAACCCCGCGCGCGAAAGGGAAGCTCGCCCATGGCGCTTGTCGTACAAAAATTTGGCGGATCCTCCGTTGAGGATGCCGCCGCGATCAAGCGCGTCGCCGCGCGCATCGCTCTGTACGCGAAGGCGGGCCACGAAGTCGTGGTCGTCGTCTCGGCGATGGGGGACATGACCGATGAACTCATCGACCTCGCTCAAGAAGTGACCGCGCAGCCGCCCGCCCGCGAACTCGACATGCTGCTCACGGCGGGCGAACGCATCTCGATGGCGGTGCTCTCGATGGCCCTCAACGCCAATGGCGTGAGCGCGCGGGCATACACGGGCTCGCAGGCGGGCATGATTACCGACGAGCTTCACGGCGGCGCCCACATCATTGACGTGACCCCCGGGCGTATCCGCAGCGCGCTCGACAACGGTCACGTCGCCATCGTCGCGGGCTTTCAAGGGGTGTCGCGCACGACGAAGGAAATCACGACTCTCGGTCGCGGCGGGAGCGACACCACCGCCGTCGCCCTCGCGGCAGCGCTCGAGGCAGACGTGTGCGAGATCTACAGCGACGTGGATGGAATCTTTACCGCCGATCCGCGCATCGTGTCGAGCGCATGCCGCATCCCCGAGATCAGCTCCGAGGAGATGCTGGAAATGGCCGCTGCCGGAGCGAAGATTCTCGCCCTTCGATGTGTCGAGTACGCGCGCCGTTTCGAGGTTCCACTCCACGTGCGTTCGAGCCACAGCGGCCGTATCGGCACCGTGATTTGCGAGGATCCCGATCGGGACTTCCCGATCGACCCCGACCTTACCCGCCTTGGCGCACTCGCGGGCGCCTGTGATGTTTCACCTACGAAGGAGGAGGCCCCCGTGGCATTCCTGACAGAAGGGGGCCATGAGGCCCCGATGATCACGGGCATCGCCCACGACCGCAGCGAGGGTATGGTGACCCTCGTCGAGGTCCCCGATACGCCCGGGAAAGCCGCGGCAATTTTCGAACTCGTCGCGTCCGTCGGCGCGCATGTCGACATGATCGTCCAGAATGTCTCAACTGTCGACGGTACAGTCGCGATTTCGTTCACAATTCCCGAGGCGCACGCCGAGGCTGCCACACGTGCGCTCGAGGCAGCGCGAAGCGAGATCGGCTATCGCGAGTTGCGGTACACCGGCCAGATCGGCAAGGTCTCGATTATTGGCGCGGGCATGAAGTCGAACCCCGGCGTGTCCGCGACGGCGTTCCGCGCGCTGTCGAACGCGGGGATCAATATTTCGATGATTTCGACCTCGGAGATCCGCATCAGCGTCGTGACTCGCGTCGACGAGCTCGACCAGGCTGTGCGGGTGCTCCACACGGCTTTCGGCCTCGACGGCGAGGGTGAAGCCATCATTTACGCCGGAACGGGTCGCTGAGCGCGACCGAAAGGAGAGGGCAATGGGCGAAAAGGTTATGGATAGGGACCCGTCGGGGCCGGTCATTGCTGTCGTGGGGGCAACGGGCCAGGTGGGCCGTGTCATGCTCGCGCTTCTCGAAGAGCGTCGCGTGCGGCACTCGCGAATCCGCCTTTTTGCGTCCGAGCGTTCGGCGGGTACGCGTATGCGTGTCAATGGCGAGGACCTCGTGGTAGAAAACGCCGAGACCGCAGTGCTCGAGGGTGAGGGCAATACGGTCGATATCGCGTTGTTCAGCGCGGGTGGTGCGACCTCGAAGCGCCTCGCTCCCGTGTTTGCACGCGCCGGTGCCACTGTGATCGACAACAGTTCCGCGTGGCGTAAGGATCCGGATGTCCCGCTCGTTGTCGCCGAAGTGAACGGAGAGTGTGCCGAGAAAGCGCCGAAAGGCATTATTGCGAACCCGAACTGCACGACGATGGCGGCGATGCCGACCCTCAAGGCTCTTCACGAGCGCGCCGGGCTCGAGCGGCTCACGGTTGCGACCTACCAGGCTGTGTCCGGCAGCGGCCTCAAAGGCGTCGACGAGCTTGCGAACCAAACGCGCGCCCACGTGAATGACCTTGAGTCGCTCGCCCTCGATGGCCGAGTCGATGCTGAGCCGGCGCCATGCGTGTATCCAGCTCCGATCGCGTTCAACGCGGTCCCGTTCGCGGGGGCGCTTGTGGACGACGGCTCGCTCGAGACCGATGAAGAGCAAAAACTCCGCAATGAGTCCCGGCGCATTCTCGATCTTCCGGATCTCCGTGTGTCGGGCACGTGCGTGCGCATTGGGGTGTTCACGGGGCATTCGCTCAGCATCCACGCCGAGTTTGAGCGGCCGATCACCGTGGACGAAGCCGAGGAAGCGGTCCGGGCCCAGGTGGGCGTCGACCTCGTTGATGTGCCCACGTCGCGCCTTGCTGCAGGGCGCGACGGCACATTCGTGGGGCGGTTCCGCAGTGATCAGGCGGTTCCGGATGGTCGCGGACTTATCTTCTTCGTGTCCTCGGACAACCTTCGCAAGGGCGCGGCCCTCAACGCGGTGCAGATATGCGAGCGGCTTGCGGGCTGAAGCCTCGAAGCTGTGACATACTGGGAGTAACTGCTGGAAATATTGGTATTCGCCCGTGAATCCACCCCCATGCTCATCGCCGTAACTTAGCGTACGTGCAGGTCGTGACCCTACAGTGTTGTGCGGGCGAGCGTGCGTAGCAGCCACAAGGTTCACGCGCCGTCACAGAGCCTAGGAGTGTTGCCCATGACCCCCGATCGCCGAGCAGCCCGTCGCACGGCCGATCCATCGCCCGATCACGGCGCCAGAGTCAACCTCACGCGGGCGCGCGGAGAGCGCACTCGCGAGGTCATCCTCGAGGAAGCGACGCTCCTGTTCTCCACGTACGGCTACCGTGGCACGTCGCTTCGCGATATTTCCGAGCGCGTGGGAATCTCCCACCCGGGTATGCTCCATCATTTTTCCCGTAAGGAAACCTTGCTCCAGGCGGTCCTCGAGCGCGCGGCACGCCATTTTGAAGAGCTCATCGATGACTTCGTCGAGACGGCGCAAGAGCCCGCGGCGATTCGTGACTGGGATGCGGTGCGGCAGTACCAGTCCGTGATGTTCGCCGTCGTGAGGGCCGAGGCTGTCGAAAAGGATCACCCCGGTCACGAAGCGATCGTGGGAATGCAGACGATGGCAGAAGAGAAGCTCACCGCCCTTTTTGAGATGTACGAAGAAAAGGGCTGGCTCGACGAAGGTGCGAGCCCCGAGTGGATTGCCCGCTCGATCGTCGCGATGTGGACGGGGGTCTTCATGCGCGATGCCCTCATGGGCGATGGCCTCTATGACCATGACCTCTCGATTTTCTTGCGCATGTTCGTCATCCCGCTGCGCGAAGCCGATCCGTTTACCCCGACGAGCAGAAAGTAGCGTGTATGGCGACCGAGGTTGAGCTTGATCGACTCCGCAACGCTCTCGTGCGCGATGCCTCCGGTGCGCGCCTCGGTAAAGTGTGCGAAATTTTCCTCAATGATCGCACTCAAAAAATCTCTTTTGTGACGCTTGCACTCGGGCCTTTCGGTACGCGTGAAATCTATATTCCCTACGAATATATTGACCTTGATGAAAGTGGCCCCAGAACCGCGGTTCGGCGCGAAATTCTCGAGGATGCCCCGCGCGCGAACGGGCTCGGTCATTTGACGTTCACGCAAGAAGAACAGTTGCGCGAATACTACGAGTCGGCCGTGATCGCTGACCCGCACTCGTCGCCGCACGATTGATCCGTGTGGGGTCGAGTGGTCGCGGCGACCGTCGGAAACCAGACATTGTTAACGGGCGCGTGAACGGCTGAAAGTACGCGGTGAATTCTCGGTAACCCGGGCCGGGGTGTGAGTGTGCGGTCGGTAGGGTCGAATCAATGACGGTTTTTCGCCGTCAAAGATTCGCTTACTTCTTCGTCACAAGGATATATATGAAAATCTCGGTTATTGGGCTCGGATATCTTGGTGCAGTTCACGCGGTATGCATGGCGGAACTGGGGCACGATGTCGTGGGGATCGATGTGGATACCGAGAGGATCGCCAAGCTTGAGCGCGGTGAAGCGCCATTTTTCGAGCCCAGTTTCCCCGAAAAACTCTCCGCAGCTCTCGAGCGCGGAAATCTCCATTTCTCGACGGATCTCGCGGATGTGCGCGAGTGCGACGTGCACTTTGTGTGCGTGGGTACGCCGCAGGGGTCCGACGGCTCCGCGGATCTCGCCGCTCTCCATGCTGTACGCAAGGGCCTGAGGGAAATTCTCGCCGGATCGACGCGCGACAGGATCCTTGTGGTGGGCAAATCGACCGTGCCCGTTGGGACAGCGCGCGGCCTCAGCGAGGCATTTGCGGATCTTCCGAACGTCGAACTCGCGTGGAATCCGGAGTTTTTGCGCGAGGGGTACGCGGTGAAAGATACGCTCGGCCCGGATCGCCTCGTATACGGCGTGCACGAGGAGCAGAAGTTTTCCATCACGCATCTCGACGAGGTGTACGCCTCGATCCTCGAGGCCGGGACGCCCCGCCTTGTGTACGGGTACGAGAGCGCCGAGCTCGTGAAGGTGAGCGCGAATGCGTTCCTCGCAACGAAGATCAGTTTCGTCAACGCGGTCGCGGAGATGTGTGAGGCGACGGGCGCCGACGTTGTCGAGGTTGCCGAGGCGATCGGTCTTGACGAGCGCATTGGCCGACGCTTCCTCAAAGCCGGCATCGGCTTCGGCGGCGGCTGTCTCCCTAAAGACGTGCGGGCCTTCATTGCGAGTGCGGAGGAGCACGGTGTGGGGGAGTCCTTCGAATTTCTCCGCAACGTCGATCGCATCAATCAGAAGCGTCGCGCGCGCCCCGTGGAGCTCGCCCTCGAGTATTTCAACGGGGACCTCACGGGGGTGCCCATCACGGTTCTCGGCGCGGCATTCAAGCCCTATAGCGATGACGTGCGTGATTCGCCCGCGATCGACATCGCCCTTTCCCTCGCGCGCCACGGTGCTGATGTGCGGATCACGGATCCGCAGGCTCTCGCGGTCGTGCGAGGCCGCTACGAGGAGTTGACCCTCGTGGACGATCTCGAGGAGGCGATGAGCGGCGCGCGCTTGCTCATCCTCGCGACGGAGTGGCAGGTGTACCGCGACCTTGATCCTGCTCGTGTCGCGGAGCTCGTGGCCGAGCGTGCGGTGATCGACGGACGCGGGGTCTTCGATCTGGCCCGCTGGCGCGAGGCGGGCTTTACGATCATGGCGCTGGGGCGTGGGGAGAGGGCCGGGAGACTCGCCTAACAGTCTGGCGCTCGTCGTCGTGGCACACTAGCAGCTATGGGTGGTGCTGCACACTTGATCGTGACCGGTGGCGCGGGATTCGTCGGTTCGAATTTCGTGCACTATGTCGTCACGCACACCGATTATTCGGTGACAGTTCTTGATGCTTTGACGTACGCGGGGAATGAGGCAAACCTCGAGGGTCTTCCCCAGGATCGCGTGCGTCTCGTTGTTGGCGATGTCGCTGATCGTGAAGCCACTCGTGCGCTTGTCGAAAGCCTCGATCCTGAAACGGATGCGGTTGTGCACTTTGCTGCCGAGTCCCACAACGATCGATCGCTGAGCGACCCGACCGTGTTCGTGCGCTCGAACATTGTGGGCACTTTTGCCCTGCTTGAAGCGGTGCGCGAGTTCGGCGTGCGTCTCCACCACGTCTCTACCGACGAGGTCTACGGCGATCTACCGCTCGAGGATGATCGGCGGTTCACGGAAGAATCCCCTTACCGGCCAAGCTCTCCCTATAGCGCGACGAAAGCCTCGAGCGATCTTCTCGTACGCGCCTGGACACGCAGCTTCGGGTTACGGGCAACCATCTCGATTTGCTCGAATAACTACGGGCCTCGCCAGCACGTTGAGAAGTTCATTCCCCGACAAATCACGAATCTTCTTGATGGAGTGCGGCCGCGGCTCTTCGGTGACGGCGCGAACGTTCGCGATTGGATTCATGTTGACGACCACTCTTCGGCCGTTCTTGCTATCCTCGAGCGGGGCCGCATCGGTGAGACGTACCTGGTGGGTGCGAAGTGCGAGAGAAGCAACCGCGAGGTTGCGCGGGTCATTCTCGAGGCCTTCGGGCGCGACGGAGACGACATCGACTTTGTGGCCGACCGGCCCGGGCACGACGTGCGCTACGCGCTCGACGCACGCAAGCTTGAGGACGAACTCGGGTGGCGCCCTCGCCACCGCGACTTTGATGCCGGTATCCGCGAGACGATTGAGTGGTATCGCGAGAACGAACAGTGGTGGCGCGCCTCAAAGGCCGCAACTGAAGCGACATACGCGAAAAACGAACAGTAAGGAATGCCCGTGTCCCACGACTTTGCATCCCCGCCTGCCGAACGCGAATGGCAAGAAGCGGCCTCCTCGCCCGAGCGTACCCTCGTGGTGGGTGCCGCGGGACAGCTAGGGCGAGCTCTCCAGGGGCTGTGGCTCGGTCGCGACGATGTTGATTTCGTGGACCGCGAGGTCCTCGATGTCGGCGCCCATGACTCAATCGCCGCTTTTGATTTCTCGCCCTACAGTGTGATCGTGAACGCCGCGGGCTATACCGATAAAGACGGCGCGGAAAGTGCCGAGGGGCGCCGAGAAGCATGGGCGGTGAACGCCAAGGGGGTTGCACTTTTGGTCTCGGCCGCGCGTGAGGCGGGTGCCGTGCTCGTGCACATCTCGAGTGACTACGTCTTCGATGGTTCGGTCGCGTTCCACACGGAGGAGGAAGGCTTCGCCCCGCTCGGCGTCTACGGACAGACGAAAGCGGCCGGTGATGCCGCGGTCTCGACCCTCGATACGCACTACATTCTCCGGACGAGCTGGGTTGTCGGCGAGGGCAAGAATTTTGTTGCGACGATGCGTGAACACGCCGTTAATGGCGAGTCGCCCTCGGTCGTCAACGACCAGTTTGGGCGTTTGACCTTTACGGATGAAATCGCGCGTGCGATCGATTTTGTGCTGCGCGCCCGGGTGCCGTTCGGCACCTACAACGTGACGAACTCAGGCGATATCACCTCGTGGTTCGAGATCGCGCAGAGAGTCTACGAGCTCACGGGGCACGACCCGGAGAACGTTCAAAGCGTCTCAAGTGCCGAATACCTCGATACACACAAGGGCATCGCGCTTCGCCCCATCAATTCCGCGCTCGACCTGAGCAAAATTACCGAGGCGGGCTTTCACCCGCGCGATCAGTTCGAGGCGCTCGCCGCGTACCTGGCCTAGCTATTGCGGCGCATTAGCACGATCGCGCCCGTAGCCGCGAGGCCGAGGCCCGCAATCACGCCGCCGATGAGCCATGCGACCGATAGGCCAAGCGGCTGCCGCGAGGGATCGGTGATGAGCTGGGTGGAGCCCTCCGTCGGCTCCTCTTGAGGCTGACCGGGCGTCGGGCTCGGGGTTGGGCCTGGTCTGACGATGCCGCCAGCATCGCCGTTGCCACTCGTGCCGTGGTGGCTGAGTTTCGAATAGTCGCTTCCCACGGCGCCGAAGTCGGCTGAGCGTCCGTAGCCGCTTCGCTGAGGAATACGGGACATGGCGGAGGGGTGAGAGCGCACGAACCTCGATCCGCCAGCCTCGGTTGAGGATCCTTCGGGCTCACCCGTTTGTTCGCGCGAGGGCGTCGTCGAGGGTTCGGTGCTGCCGGGGCTGTCGCCCGGATCGGCGGGGAGCGGCGCTTCCGTTTCAGGGCGCGGGGAAGGGCGCGCTGACGAGGATGGGGACGCCGGTTCCGTTGGTGAAGGTGCAGGTTTCTCCGTGGGATCCGGCTTCGGGGTGGCGGTAGGCTCCGCAGTTGGTTTGGGATCCGGCGTCGGCGTGGGGGTTGGGTCAGGTTGATCCGTAGGGCTTGGCTCCGGCTTCGGCGTCGGGCTAGGCGAGGGCTGATCGGTGGGATCGGTGGGATCGGGCTTTGGCGTCGGTTCAGGAGTCGGGGTTGGCGTGGGCTCAGCCGGCTCGGTGACGGTGACCTGCGCACTGGACTTCGTGCCGCCCTTGAGTGGGGCGACAGTGACCATGTAGTTTCCGGGCTCCGCGATGACGAAGGTTACTCTTGCACGCCCGTTGGCGTCCACAATCGCGGTGTCACGCGAATAACCGAGCGGCGGGAGCTCGACCGGATTACCTTCGGTGGGGGTTGCGGTCGCTTCGAGTTCGACGGCTGGATCGGCGTGGCGGTATTCGCCTCGCACCTGCGTGCCTTCCTTGAGGCCGCATACGAGTGCCGTAAACGCCTTTCCCTTTTCGACCTTTGCTTCGGAAAGGGTGACGGTTCCCGGTGTGCAGGTGGTGTCGACAGCAAAAGCGCTCACTGTCTCAAACGGCACCGTACCCGAGATCGCCAGTACCGAGGCAAGCACACTCGCTCCTGCGACGACACCGCTCAGGCGGCGGCGAAGCGCAGTCGTGCGGGGCTGGGCCATGGGGTGCGTCCTCGTGGTCAGGCGAGCGATAGAGATTCCACGCGGAAGATTCACCGCGCTCCACCTCACGATAGGCCACGAAACAACCGTTAAGCGTGTAGCGCGCTTAAAACCCGTGTAAAACCCGGGGCATCACCCTAGCGGCGCATGCGCGGCCTGCCCGGATCCTTGAACCGTTTGCCGGCCTGGTAGCCGAACCGGCGAATCGGCGCATTTTCCCGAAAGGCCCTGCGAGCTCCGAGCGAATCCACGTCACCCACGACCGGGTTCGGCACACGGGAAATGCCCGTGCCGTTGTAGAGATACAGGAGGTTCGCGGCAACCGAACGGCGATTGCGTGTACCGAGCAACTTCGAGACGTGCACGCCCAGCCATGCGAGCCACCCGATCGAGCCCTGGAGATTCACGCCTCCGGGCAGTTCCGCGATAGCGGCACGCCGACCGATCGTCGCCATCGCCCCCAGGTCGTTGTAGTGGAACGGTTTGTGTGCAGCGTCCTCATCGCCGTCGACGAGGGCCTTGATCGCGCGGGCCACGTGCTGGCCCATTTGCACGGCGGGTTGGGCGAGTTGCGGCTGTGGATCATCGCCACCGGCGATATCACCCGCGGCCCACACGTTGTCATAGCCCTTGACGCGAAGGGTGGGATCGACATCGATTCGCCCCCCGCGCCCCTGCGGGAAACCCCACGCGTTGACGGACGTCGACACGCTCACGCCGGCGGCCCAGATCGTGATGTCTGATTCGACGTAGCTGCCGTCGGCGAGGCGCACAAAGTCGTAGCCGACCTCCTCGACACCCTGGCCAAGGCGCAGCGTCACGCCGCGCTTTTCAAGCTCGCGCGCCGCATACTCGCGATGCTGAGGCTCGAAGGCTTTGAGGAGCTCATCGCCGCGTTGAATAAGGGAAATCTCGAGCGTTCCCGGGTCCACCTCGGGGTAGAGCACATCGAGCTCGCTAATGCGGAAATCAGCGAGTGCCCCCGCGATTTCCACGCCCGTGGGGCCACCGCCCACAATCGAAATGGCGAGGCGGTCGGTGAAGCTCATCTCCGTGAGCTGCGTGGCACGCTCGAGCTCCGCGAAGATCCGCTCGCGGATCTCGAGAGCCTGCGAGCGGGTGTACATCGGCATCGCGAACTCTTCCGCGCCCGGGGTGCCGAAATAGTTCGTGGTGGCGCCATTTGCCAAAACGAGGTGGTCGTAGCGCACCGAGCCTCCGTCGGAAAGCTTCACGACCTGATCGTCGGTGTCAATCCCCGTGACCTCTCCCTGGCGAAAGCGCATGTTGGGGGCGTGGAGGGAGAGCCCGCGCAGGAACATCGTGACGTCGCCAGAGTTGAGGCCCGCGGTCGCAACCTGATAGAGGAGCGGCTGGAAAGTCTTGTACACGTTCCGATCGATGAGCGTGACCCGCACGCGAGCATCGCGCAGGGCAAGCACGAGGTGGGCGCCGGCGAAGCCGCCGCCAACGACCACGACATGGGGCCAACTTGCGCCATCTTTGGCGGGCACGGTCTTGCGATAGAACGCGGGGAGCAGGGGCATGAACGATCTGGTCCTTCAGTGATGCGACTCGGCTATGGCCGCCCATAACGGTAAATCGGTGACGTGAAAGAAAGCTCCACATCCTGTGAGCCGCGCGACTGTCGTGAGGCTCGCGATCATGTCGCAGTCGTTATCCTGCGGTGCGGCGGGTGCGGGACCGCTGGGCGAGCGCGAGTTCGATCCACAGCGCTCCGACTCCGAGGGCGATTCCGCATGCGTCGGCAAGCGCGTCGGTGACATCTGCTGAGCGCGCGGGCATGAACGATTGCAGGACTTCGATCGCGGCGCCCCACAGGAGGAGGACGGCAATGAGAACGAGCAAGTGTCGGACCTTCACGACCCCGAAAACTGTCTCGAGCCTCGTGTTCCCACGCTGGTGCGCGCCACTCTCAGCACGAGGGGACCACGAGAGAGCCCGCGAGTCTTCGAGACATAGAAGTCGTGAAAACGCCCAGGTCGTGAAAGCAAACACGAGGATGTGTCCCAATTTATCCGCGCCGGGGAGGAAGGCAACCGGCTCGGCGGCTTCGGGAACTTTGGGCAGAAAGAACACGGCATTTGCGAGGGCGGCTACGAAGGCGAAAAAAGGCGCAGACGTCATGAGGTGAGTTTAAATGTCCCACCCTCCTCTTAGAGTGAAAGCATGAAAATTCTTCACACGTCGGATTGGCACCTCGGGCGCACCTTGCACGGTGAGAACCTGCACGAATACCAGCGGGAGTTCCAGGATTTCCTTCTGGCGAAGGTCCGTGAAACCGGAGCGCACGCTCTCGTGATCGCCGGCGATATCTACGATCGCTCGGTCCCGCCCGTCGAGGCGGTTGAGCTTCTGCACGAGTCGCTCGCAGCGCTCGCGGAAGAAACCACGGTGATCCTCACGCCAGGCAACCACGATTCGGCGGTGCGGCTCGGCTTTGGCGCAAAACTCATGCGGCCCGGCATTCACATTCTCGCGGATGTCGAAGGGATCGAGCACCCGGTTTCGGTTGCCGATGAGCACGGTGAGGTGCTCTTTTTCGGGCTGCCCTTCCTTGATCCGGATCTTGCGCGCTACAGCCTCGCTCCCAAGGGTGGGGACCCGCTTCCTCGCACGCACGAAGACGTTACGGTGCAGGCGATGGATCGAGTCCGTGCAAAACTCGAGATTCTCGGGCATCCGCGAAGCGTCGTGCTTGCCCACACCTTCGTTGCGGGCGGGGACGGCTCGGATTCCGAACGCGACCTGAGCGTGGGTGGTGTGGCGTCTGTTCCCGGTGGCGTGTTTGCGGGGGTCGACTACGTCGCGCTCGGCCACCTCCACGGCTGCCAAAACATGAGTGCGCTTGTCCCTGGCGAGCGGCCCGTCGCGTGGTACTCGGGAAGCCCTCTGGCCTTCTCGTTCTCGGAGCGTCACCACACCAAAGCCGTTCTTCTTGTCGAGATGGACTCCTCGGGGTTGGTCGAGGTGGAACGTATTCCCACCCCCGTGCGCCGCCGACTCATCGAACTGGACGGCTCTCTCAAAGAGATTCTCGATAGTGCCCCGAACTATTCGGAGGATTGGGTCCACGCGATCGTGCGGGAGGAAACTCGCCCCGCGCACCTTCAGCAGGTCCTGAGCGCGGCGCTTCCACATCTCCTTTTTACGGAGTTCCGCTCCACACGCGAAACGGAATCTAGTGCCGCGCCGGTTGTGACGCGCGAGGCTTCACCGACGGAGGTCATCTCGGAATTCTTCGACTACGTCACGGGTGCCGAACCGAGCGCCGTGCAACGAGACATCATCGAGCAGGTGCTCGCCGATGCGCGCGCACGTGCCGATCTCACGGAGTCGCACGCACAGCGAAAGGCTTCCTGAATCCATGAAACTTCACCACCTGAGTTTTGAGGGCATCGGGCCGTTTAGGGAGAAAGTCGAACTCGATTTCGATGCGCTCGGCGCGAGCGGCCTCTTTCTCCTCGAGGGCGCCACGGGTTCTGGAAAGTCCACCATCATCGATGCGATCGTCTTTGCCCTCTACGGCAATGTTGCGGGCGGCGGCTCGAGCGATGCGCGAGTGCGAAGCGACTTCATGCCCAATACGCACCCGAGCGTCGTGGACCTCTTTTTCGAGGTTCCACGAGGGATCTACCGCGTGCGGCGCACCCCCGCCTACGAGCGCGCTCGACTGCGTGGAAAAGGCGCTCCCGTGCATGAGAACCAGAGCGCGAAGCTCTGGCGGCTAGCCTCGCCCGAAGCGCTAGGTGAGGCGATCGCTGGCACCGAACGCGCGGAAGAGATCGAGCCGATCGCCAACCGACCGGCCGACGTTGGCCGGGAGATTCAGGAACTGCTCGGCCTCACGCACGCGCAGTTCACCCAAACAGTCGTGCTTCCTCAGGGCGAGTTCGCCCGCTTTCTCAAAGCTGACACGAGTGAACGCAAGACTGTGCTCGAACGGATCTTCCAGACTCAGCTGTACGAGCAGATCGAACAATCATTCGGCGAACTCAGACGCGAGGCTCAACGTGACGTCGACGCCTCAAAAGCGGAACTCGGCGCGGCCCTCCAGCGGGTCCTCGAGGCGGCATCGGTCAGCGATGAGCAGCGCATGCAGGCGCTCACCGATACCCGGGATTTCACCCCGGCGGGTCTCGAGCGTGCCAGGGCTATTGGCGAGGAGCTCGAGAATTCCTCCGAAGCCGCCGCTCGCGAAGCCATGCGCATCCTGGACATAGCGAAGGCAGCCTCGAACGAGGCGGCGGAAGCCGCGAAGAAAGCCACCGAACGCCACGATCTGCTCGCTCGCAAAGCCCAGCTCGACGCCCACGAGAAGAAACGGGCATCGATTGAAGGGGCGGCGCGCAAAGCCCGCGAAAGCCTTGCCTCTCACGAACGTGCCGAAAAACCGTTCTACGCCCACGCGCATGAAAAGAGCGCGGCGGCAGCGCTGGACGCCGCCGCGACGGCACTTCCCGAAGCCGAACGTGGGCAAGTCTCCCAGTGGGGGGCGCTAAGCGACAAGAACCATCAGCGAAGCGAAAGCGCACTGGGAGCGGCCGCTGCGCTCGCGAGCCTCGAAAAGGAGGAAGCAGCGCTACCTCGACGTGCGACCGAGGTGAAAGAGGCCGCTCGCGAGGCTGAAAGGGCGGCGGAAGCGTCGAAAGAGAAGGCGACGCTGTTGAACGAGCGGCCGTCGGAACGTGAAGTGCTCGCCGAGAAGCTTCGCGAGGCAACCGAGCGGGCCTCGAGCCTCGGGGCCCTCATAGAAAGGCGCGAGTCCCATGCCGCGCGCGAGCGCACCGCGAAGGAGGCGAGCACGACCCTCGAAACCTACTCGTCGCGCGCGCAGCATGAACGCGACATGCTCGCGGCTCTCAAGCGTGCAAGCGAGGAAGAGGCACGTCTTCGGCGCAAACGCCTCGACGCGATCGCCTTCGAGCTCGCGGCGGACCTCGAGGACGGCCAGGCATGCCCCGTGTGCGGGGCGTGTGAGCACCCGGCACCCGCGCACACCGACGATGAGCTCGTGAGCCAAGAGCGCACTGCGGCGGCCGAACGCGCGCGAGTGGAGGCCGAACAGGGCCTGAGCGAGGCACGGGCATCGGCTGCCGCCACCAAGGCACTCCACCTCGATGCGCTCGAGCGGGCGTGGGGGGAGAGCGTCGAGGGGGATCTCGCGAAGTTCCAGGAGCAGCTTCCTGAACTCATCGAACGCTTGAGGAGCGAGGGTGTTGCGCTTGCCCGCGAGGAGGAGCTTGCGCGCGAAGCCGAGGGCGAGCGTGAGCGAGTGAAAACGGAGATCTCGCGGTTCGACGAGCGAACGGCCTCGCTCGAACGTGAAGCGCACGAGGAGGCGCTCGCCGCCGAGCGTGCCGCCCTCGAAGCTCAGCACCTCGAGAAAGCTCTAACCGAGACCCGCGCGGCTATTGCACAGGAGCTTTCGGCCCACGAAGACTCGCACGGGAGCATCGCGGCGCTACGCCTCGCGCTTCTAACGGAGGGTAAGGATGCTCGCGCGCACGCGAAACTGCTCGACAAAGCCCTGGAGGCTCGTTCTGCGCACGAGCGGGCTCAAACGCACCTCAACGAGTCTCTCGAGGGCAGCGGCTTCGAAACCATAGAGAAAGTGGCGCAGGCGCGTCTTGCCCCCGACCGTAGACAATCGCTCGAGGACACCGTGAAGGAGCATTCTTCGCTCACCGCGCTCATCGAGGATGCCCGCGCGGACGGCCGTCTCGAGGGCATTGATGCGAGCGAAGAAGCCCAGCGAGATGCAGCCGCGGCGCTCGAGACCGCGGCAGCGCGCGTGCGCGAGACCCGCGATGCACACACGGAAGCCGCGGGAACCCACGCGACTCGCGCGAAAGAGCTCGAGCGCGTGAAACGCGCACGCACAGATTTCACGGCTCTTGCCACCGCGCACGAGAAACGCTCGGCGCGCCAAAGCGAAATACTTCACCTCGCGAATATCGCGACGGGCAACTCGAGCGATGCGAAAGCACGTCTCACCCTGTCGACGTTCGCGGTCATGCGCCGCTTCGAGAAGGTCATCGAGGCCGCGAATGCGCGGCTATCGACTCTCTCGGGTGGGATCTACGAGATCCGCCTTGCCCAACCCGAAAAAGCAGGCCGCAAGCACGTTGGGCTCGACCTCGACATGCTCGACTTGCGCAATGATTCCTCTCGCTCGCCCTCGACCCTCTCGGGTGGTGAAACCTTCTACGTGTCACTCGCACTCGCGCTCGGCCTCGCCGACGTCGTGAGCGGAGAAAACGGCGGGGTGCAGATGAACACCCTCTTTATCGACGAAGGCTTCGGCACGCTCGACCCGGAAAAACTCGAGGGTGTGATCGCCGAGATCCGCCAACTTGCCGCCCACGGTCGCACGGTGGGAATCATCTCCCACGTCGCCGAACTCAAAACACAGATCGCGGAGAAGGTGCACGTGGAAAGAAAGTCCGACGGTACCTCGCGCATCAGCGTGAGTGTGTAGCGAGCGGTGCCTGCGCGAATCTCTATAGACTGAAGTCTCCGCCAGCGGCGTCCAAATTGCCCCTTGCCCGCCACGCACTAAGGAGAACACCGTGCCCGTGGACATCATCGTGACAATCATCGCCGCGCTCGCCTTCGCGGTAGGTATCACGGGCATCGTGCTGCCCGTGCTTCCCGGGTCGTTCCTCATCCTTACCGGAATGCTCGTATGGGCCATAGGGATCGGCGGCTGGACGGGCTGGGTTGCGTTCGCGCTGGTGGCGATGTTTTCGATCGCGGGCATGGCGAGCAGCTACGTGCTCACTGGGCGGAAGCTCAAACAGAGCGAAGTGCCCACGTGGGCGATCTTCGTCGCGATCGGCTGCGCGATCCTCGGCCTGTTCCTCATTCCCGGCCCGGGCCTCCTCATCGGGTTCATTCTCGGCTTCTTCCTCGTAGAGCTGAGCCGCAAGCGCGAGTTCCACGACGCCCTCAACTCGACGCTCTCCACCTTGAAAACCCTCGGGATTGGCATTCTCGTAGAACTCCTGCTCGCGATGGCGAGCGGAACAGTGTTCATCGTCGCGCTTGGCATCCACCTCTTCTCGAGGGCTGGTTAGCGATCGCGGCGGCGATGATCGGCAGTGCTTTGTGCTGAGTGAAACTGCACGATCTGGGCCGCGATCTCGCGGAATCGAACCACCGCTGCGGCTGGTCTTAAGATCCGAATGTGGTCTCCGAATTGGAGGAGCTGCCGAACCGATTCAACGTCTGGATAGTGGACGACGATATGAGTCCACTCGTCCTCGGAGCCGTCGATACGGATCATTCGCCCTCTAAGGATTCGTCGGGCCAGATCTAGGCGGGTCGAGCGCAGCTGTGCGTGCACCTCGATACCAGGCGCCGACTGAAAACTGGTCAGCAATTCTTGCCACACTGAGCGCAGATCGCAGTCCGGTCGTAGCACTGCGGAATCCGTAAGTAGCTCGCGGGTCTCAATGCGGCTGGTGTTAAACATGCGGGGTTGTGAGGCGACGTCAGCCACTAGATACCAGGATCCGGCTTTGTTCACGAGACCGTAAGGGTCCGCGACAACCCACTGCCCGCTGCTCTCGCCGCTGCGTCGATATCGGAGGCGGATGCGTTGTCTATTTCGAGCAGCGGTGAGAAGGTCGGCCACGTCGAGTTCCTGCTCGGCCGTGAGCCATCCAGAGGGGTCGACGTGGAGCACCTCGGGCAAGGGCAGAGCGGCGGAGGTTTGCTTACGCGCCGCAACAGCGGTCAGCTTCTGCTGGGTTCTGACATGTACAGCATGGAGCCCGATCTGCTCAAGAAGACCCTCATCTAGTCCTGCGACGGATAGCAGCTGCAGTTCATTTGGATCGAGGCGTGAGACGTCGAGCCGGGCCCGGTGATCCAGCACGATGGCTCCACCCCGGCCCCGCTCGGTGTAGATCGGCACCCCAGCAGCCGACAACGCCGTGATGTCACGCAGGATCGTGCGTGAAGATACCTCAAGACGACGAGCCAGTTCTTGACTGGTCATTCGTTCGTGGGTTTGCAGTAGCAGCAGGATGGACAACAAGCGGGACGACTTCATTCCCAATCCTTAAAGAAAACATGACAGCAGGTGTCGTCTATGCCTGATTATATGGGGCTCCCTGATCCACTGACATAAGGAGAGATCCATGCCGGCTCCAAATCTGTTTCTGACCTACGTCAGCGACGTCGAGCGATCCACCGATTTCTATAGTCGCCTGTTCGAAATCGAACCCACCTTCACCAGCCCGCGGTACGTCGCTTTTGAGGTCGCGCCCGGCGTGCTTTTCGCAATCTGGACCGGTCACGACGAAAATCTCGCATCAGCGACACCGCGCACGAACGAAATCGGGCTCATGATTCCCGGTCCCGCCTCTGCCATCGACGACGTCTACGAGGAATGGGTCGCGAAAGGAGTGCACGTGATCGAGGAACCGCACGACGACGTCTTTGGTCGCACCTTCGTGATAGCCGACCCCGACCACAACCTCGTGCGGGTCAGCCCCGTCGACTAGCCCGAATGGAGGCGCCATCGGCGGCGGGCACGAGCTCGCCGCCGTGTGGCGGTTGTGCCGTTAACCTTGCTAAATCTGCAGACCATCACGCGGAGCATCAAGAGCCGCGGCTAGGGTGGTCTTTCGTGACCATGAACGACAGGCGAAGCACTCCCGGCCCGATCCCCAACATTTCGGGCCGGGATGAACCGCGCTATGGCTCGCGGGAACGCAAAGAGGAACTCGCGAAGGGATTTCTAGGCGAGGGCGACGGCTACGACGAGCTGAGGCCCGGGTACCCGGCTGAAGCTCTCGACCTGATCGTGGCAGCCATCGGAACCGCTGCACGCCCCCGCGTGGTTGACCTAGGGGCCGGAACGGGAAAGCTTTCGCTCGCGCTCGCTGAGCGAGGCTGTCGCGTCACTGCGCTCGATACGAGCGAGTCGATGCTTGAAGTGGCGCGCACGCAAGCGGTCGCGAGCCAAATGGCGCAGCGGTTCGAGGCGTGCGTGGCGCCGGCAGAGGCCACCACTCTTGAGGCGGGAAGCGCAGACATCGTGACTGCCGCGCAAGCGTGGCACTGGTTTGAGACGGGCGCGGTGAGCGCCGAAGTTCGGAGGATTCTTGCACCCGGGGGAGTGCTCGCTCTCGTGTGGAACACGCTCGATGTGAGCGTGCCGTGGGTGCATCGATATTCGCGGATTGCGCACGCGGGCGACGTGCAACGCGAAGGTTTTCTCCCCGATGTGGGTGAGGGACTCGAGCTTGTGAAGCGGCACGTCGAACACTGGGTAGATGAGCGCCCCACGTGGGACTTCGTACGGCTTGCAACGACCCGCAGCTACTATCTCACCGCTTCGGAAAAAACCCGAGCGAAGGTCCTCGACAATCTCGACTGGTACCTCCACGAGCACCTCGGCTACAACCCCGGCAGCCGGGTCGCGATGCCGTACCGCACGGATCTCTTTCTGTACAGGCCCGCCTAGCCGGCTGTCTTAACCAACCGCCATCGACGTCACGCGCCAGTGGCCGTCAACGAAACGAAGACCTACGGAAAACTTCCCCTGCGACGCCCCGCGCGTTGCGGGCTCGCGCGTCGGGTCATCGATGAGCTTTGCGGCGGCCTCGTGGAACGTCGCGTCGACCTTCGCAGTCGTCGAGGCGCCATCGCTCGCGCCGTTGCCCTTCGTGAGCGTCACCTTCTCGTCGCTGAGTGTGATCTCGCCGCCTACGATCCAGCCTCCCGCGGCGTGAAGTTGCTCCGCATTGTCGGCAAAGCGCATGCACTCCTCGCACGACGGGTCCATGAGTTCGCGCCACGCGCTCGTGTCACCGGTGCCGATCATGTAGGCGTACACGGCAAAGAGATATGTGGTGGCTGCTTTTGCTCCCGCCTCGGTTTCGTCGTCGATGCCCGGGAAGTCCGCGCGCGACGGTTCCGTGGTGTTCGTCGGCTTTGGCTGGGTCGCGGGATCGACCTTTGCGCGCGTGTCTTGCGCGGAGTCGGCCACCTGCCGACCGCCCTGATCATTCTGCGTGAACTGCCCGATCCCCACGAGCCCCGCGGGGATGATGAGGGCAAGAGCGAAGATCAGGACGACGATGCGCTGGGTCGTTTTACTCACCGCTCAAGGCTAATACAGCCCCTCGGTGCACGGCAGAATCGGCCGTGCGCGATCACCATAGTCGCGAAACAGCATCGGTTGTATTCTTTGGGCATTGTCACTGCGGGCGTGGCAGGCGTCGGCCTCTCCTTACCCGCACGAGCACGAAAGGTTCTTCTCTCTCGTGACCCTCCTGAGACTCCTGTGGCGCTACGCAAAAATGTCGTGGCTTTCTCTCGTGCTCGTCGTGGTCTTCGAAGCTGCGGCGCAGCTTGCCGCCCTCTACCTGCCCACGCTCAACGCTGACATCATCGATCTCGGCATCGCCAAGGGTGATATCGACGCGATTTGGCGCCTTGCCGGCTGGATGCTCCTCGTGAGCCTTGCCAATATTCTCGCCCTCTGCGCCGCGAACTACTTCTCGGGTCGGGTGGCGATGCGGCTTGCGCGGGACGTGCGCTCCGATGTGTTCGATCGCGTGCAGTCCTTCAGCGCGAAAGAAATCAGTCATTTCACTCCCGCCTCGCTTATTACGCGCAACACGAACGACGTGCAACAGCTTCAAAACCTGTCGTTCTTCGGTCTCATGTTCCTCGTGTCCGCGCCGATTACCGGCATCGGCGGGGTCGTTCTCGCGCTCCAGCAGGAGGCACAGCTTGCGTGGCTGATCGCGGTCATGGTGCCGCTCATGCTCATCGCGATCGGTGTCATCGTGCTGCGTGCGGCGCCCCTGTTCCGCGAGATGCAGGAGAGGATTGACGAGCTGAATCTGATTCTTCGCGAGCAGATCACGGGCATTCGCGTGGTGCGTGCATTCGTGCGTGAGCCCTACGAGCGGGACCGTTTCGAGGTGTCGAACGAGCGCTTCACACAGATCAATCGACGGGTGGGGCATCTGATCGCGTTCATCAACCCGATCATCATGTTTCTGCTGTCGTTCAGCTCGGTGCTCGTGCTGCTCGCGGCGGCAGGCCCAATCGACCGCGGCGAGATGCAGGTCGGTTCGATCGTCGCGTTTATTTCCTACCTCATCCAGATCCTCATTGCGGTCATGATGGCGACGTTCATGACGATGATGATTCCGCGTGCGATGGTCTCCGCAGAGCGCATCACGGAGGTGCTCGATACGCATACTTCGGTGGCGCTTCCTGCTCCTGAGGTCGCCGTTCAACCGGGGGACCCGCGTGTAAGCGAGCGCGCCGAGCTTGAATTCGACGACGTCACGTTCGCGTATCCGGGCGCGGAACGCCCCGTGCTCGAGGGCATTTCGTTCAAGGCCCACGCGGGGCAAACGGTGGCGATCATCGGCGGAACAGGCTCGGGCAAAACCACGCTACTCGGCCTCATCTCGCGGCTCTTCGACGTGACGGACGGCGCCGTCAAGGTCAACGGCGTGGATGTGCGTGAGGCGGCGCCTGAGTTGCTTCACGGTCGCCTCGGTTACGTGCCGCAACGCCCGTATCTTTTTAGCGGAACGGTCGCCTCAAATGTGAGGTTTGGTCGACCGGAGGCGAGCGACAAAGAGGTGTGGCATGCCCTCACGATCGCGCAGGCCCGCGACTTCGTTGCCGAGATGCCCGAGGGCTCGATTCCCCGATCGCCCAGGGCGGCTCGAACGTGTCGGGTGGTCAGCGTCAGCGCCTCTCGATCGCGCGTGCGCTCCTGTCTAAGCCCGACATCTACCTTTTCGACGATTCCTTCAGCGCGCTCGACCTGCAAACCGATGCGCGGTTGCGCGCGGCCCTGAAACCCGAAACGCGCGAGGCACTCATGGTGATCGTCGCCCAGCGCGTATCGACCATCACGAGCGCCGATGTGATCCTCGTGCTCGATCACGGACGGATAGTCGGGCGCGGTACGCACGAGGAGCTCCTCGCGACGAACGAGACCTATCAGGAGATTGTGGCCTCGCAGGGTGCGGCTTCAGAGTTTGAGGAAGAGGCGAAGCAATGAGCGAGGACAAGAAGCAGAGCGAGCGGGGCCTGCGCCCCGGTCAAAAATCGCGCAACTTCGGGCCGTCGCTGAAGCGGCTCCTTCGCGAACTCATGGCCGAAAAGGCAATGCTGTTCGGCGCGATGGCAATCGGCGTCCTCTCGGTGATTCTGAGCGTGATCGGCCCGAAGATCCTCGGCCGCGCGACCGACATCATCTTCAACGGTGTCGTCTCCAAGCGGTTGCCGGCTGGCGTCACGAAGGAACAGGTCGTCGCCGGAATGCGCGCGAGTGGCCAAGAGCAGCTTGCGGACATGGTCTCGGGCATGGACCTGAATCCCGGTCACGGGATGGACTTTGGTGCGCTCAACACGGTGCTACTCACCGTCACGATCCTCTATGTGCTCGCGGCGTTCTTCACGTGGCTCGAAACGCGCATGCTTATTCGCGTGGTGTACCGCAGCGTCTACAGGCTGCGCCGCGACGTCGAAGAGAAACTGCACCGCGTGCCTCTCAGCTACTTTGATTCGCGTCGCCGCGGGGACCTTCTCTCGCGCGTCACGAACGATGTCGACAACGTTCAAAACACGCTCAACAACACTCTCGGCGGCATCATTACCTCGGGCCTCACGGTGCTCGGCACGATCATCATGATGTTCGTGATCTCGCCGATTCTCACGCTCGTGGCGCTCATCGTGATCCCGCTCGCGCTTGTGATTACCGCGGTGATCGGCAAGCGCGCCCAGAAGTTGTTTGGGGAGCAGTGGGATGCGACGGGCGAGGTCAACTCGGAGGTTGAGGAAGCGTTCTCCGGCCACGAGATCGTGTCGGTTTTTGGTCGCCAGGACGATCTGCGCGCGAGCTTCGAGAAGAAGAACGCCGAGATGTATCGCGCGAGTTTTGGTGCGCAGGTGGTCAGTTCGCTCATCATGCCGTTCATGATGTTTGCGGGGAACCTGTCCTATGCGGCGGTGGCGCTCGTGGGCGGCCTCAAGGTCGTCTCGGGGCAGCTCACGCTCGGTGATGTGCAGGCCTTCATCCAGTACTCGCGCCAGTTCACGCAGCCCGTGTCGCAGCTCGCTTCGATGGCCACACAGCTTCAGTCGGGCGTTGCATCGGCCGAGCGCATCTTCGAGTTTTTGGATGCCGAGGAGCAGGTCCCGGAGAGCCCGGGGGAGGGGTCCGACGCTCGCCGGCCCAAACCCGAGGCCGCATCACCTGGTCGTGGCGAGGTGCGGTTCGAGCACGTGCGCTTTTCCTATTCGCCCGAGAAGCCTCTCATTTCTGATTTGTCACTCGTGGCGAGTCCCGGGATGACTGTTGCGATCGTGGGCCCCACGGGGGCGGGCAAAACGACTCTCGTCAACCTCATCATGCGCTTCTACGAGATCGATGGTGGCACGATCACGATTGACGGCGTGGATACGCGCGAGATGACGCGCGATGAGTTGCGCAGCCGCACCGGGATGGTGCTGCAGGATACGTGGCTTTTCAAAGGCACGATCCGCGAGAATATTCGCTACGGTCGCCTCGATGCGAGCGACGAGGAGGTGCTTGAAGCCGCCAAGGCTACTCACGTGCATGACTTCGTGCAGCAGCTTCCAGAGGGCTACGACACGATCATCGACGACGAAGGTTCGAGCGTGTCTTCCGGTGAAAAGCAGCTTCTCACGATCGCGCGTGCCTTCCTCGCGCGGCCCGAGCTGCTCATTCTCGATGAGGCGACCTCAAGTGTCGATACTCGCACCGAGGTCCTCGTGCAGAACGCGATGAACGCCCTTCGCGAGGGCCGCACGTCGTTTGTTATTGCCCACAGGCTTTCGACGATCCGCGACGCCGACGTGATTCTCGTGATGGAGCACGGCGACATCGTCGAGCAGGGCACCCACGACGAGCTTCTCGCGGCGGGCGGCGCCTACGCGCGGCTGTATCGCTCGCAGTTCGAGGGTGCGAGCAGCGAGTGTGAGAGCAGCCCCGGGCAGGAGCTGCAGGCTTCCGCCCAGGACGGTTAGATGCTCAGTCTTCTAGAACGGGATCGGCGAGGATCGTATCGATCCTCGAGATCTCCTCGTCGCTGAAGTGTGTTGCCGGAACGCTCTCGCCCGCGCGCACGATGGTTCGTGCGGCGGCGATGTTCGCGCGCAGCTGCTGCACGCTCGACGCTCCGACGATCGCGGATGTCACGACGCGCTTGCGCAGAACCCATGCGAGGGCCATTTGTGCGAGGCTCTGCCCGCGGTCGTCGGCGACGCGGCTGAGCGCGCGAACCTTCTCGAGGTAGCGGGGGTCCTTCGCGACGTCTTCCCCGAGGAACACGTTCTGCGCGGCGCGTGATTTCTCGGGAATGCCCGTGAGGTAGCGGTTCGTGAGCAGCCCTTGCGAGAGCGGAGAGAACGCGACGACCCCGATGCCGAGCCGCTCGCATACGCCGAGGAGCGAATCTTCCGCGTGACCGCTCGGGCTCTCCTCGGGGGTGCGGGTGAGCATCGAGTAGCTCGCCTGGTTGACAAGGAGCGGAACACCCATCGTGCGTAGCATCGTTGCAGCCTCGCGGGTTTTTTCGGGGGAGTAGTTTGAGATGCCTGCGTAGAGCGCCTTGCCGCTCTTGACGGCGTGCGCGAGTGCCCCCATCGACTCCTCAAGCGGGGTCGAGTCGTCCTGGCGATGGTGGTAGAAGATGTCGACGTAGTCGAGGCCGAGGCGCGTGAGTGACTGGTCGAGCGAGGCGAGCAGGTACTTCCTGCTGCCGCCATCGCCGTACGGCCCGGGCCACATGCGAAAGCCGGCCTTCGTGGTCACGAGGATCTCGTCGCGGTGGCCCGCGAGGTCCTTGCGGAAGATTTCCCCGAAGGTTTCTTCGGCGCTGCCGGCGGGCGGGCCGTAGTTGTTGGCGAGGTCGAAGTGGGTGATGCCGTGGTCGAAGGCGTAGTGCACGATCTCGCGCTGGCGCGAGAAGTCTGCTTTGGGGCGTTCACGAACATCGTGTTCGAAGCCGCCTTCGAAGCGTTCGCGTCCAAAGTTGTGCCAGAACCCAAGGGAGATCGGCGGGAGCAGAAGCCCCGAAGTGCCGAGCCGGCGGAAATGCGCGTAGCTTTCTTCATTCATGGTTGCGCGGCTGGTGGGGGTGCTCTCGTTCATGGTGGCCTCCTTGCCGAGAGATGCTTGTGATTCCAGTGTAATGCCCGTCACCGAGGCTTTCGACCCCGCTACATGTCACACTGTGAACGCCTTGCATCTAACGCATAGCCATGCATACTATTGCAAAATGATTCAAACCGGTGAATGTGGGTCCGACGCCAGTGCGGCAACCGTCGGAACCTCCAGGCGCACATTCCTGCGAGCCCTCCCCGCCGCCCTCGTGGCAAGCGCCCTAGTCCCGAGCCTCGGCGCGTGCACGCGCGCTTCCGAAGAGCTGGCCGCTGAAGCGAGCCTCATTCCCGAAGTGGACTTCAGCGGGATCGAGTACCAGGAGGACATCGCCGCGCTCCTTCCCGAGGAGATCCGCGCGCGAGGCGAACTCGTCAACGGTGCCGAACTGAGCTACGCGCCCGGCGAATTCCTTAGTAACGGCAAGGCGGTCGGCTACGACATCGACCTGCTCACTGCACTCGGCATCGTGTTCGGGCTCAAAACACGCACCGAATCGGCGGTGTTCTCCCAGATCATCCCCGCGGTGGGAAGCAAGTACGACGTGGGAATCTCCGGCTTCACGGTCAACGAGGAACGGCTCCAAACCGTGACGATGGTGAGCTACTTCGAAGCCGGCATCTCCTACGCGGTCAAGAAAGGCAACCCCTACTCCATCGACCCGCACAAGTTGTGCGGCAAACGCCCCGCGGTGCAGGTTGGCTCCTACCAGGAGGAAATCGCCCTCGCCGCCGATGAGCAGTGCCGCGCCGAAGGCCAACGCCCCGTCGACGTCCTCGCCTACGCCAATAACTCAGACGCCGTCACGAACGTCGCGGGCGGTAAGGCCGATGTGCTCATCGCAGACTCACCCGTCACGAGCTACGCGATCGCGCGTTCGCGCGGAAGCCTCGAACAGGTAGGCGACGTCGAGGAATCGGCACTCAATGGGATCGTCGTCAAAAAGGGCGAAGATCAACTCGCCGAAGCGCTGCGCGCTGCCGTGCAACACCTCATCGACACTGGTGCAATGCGCACCATCATGAGTGCATGGGGCAACGACGCGGGGCTGATCGAGAAAGCAGAGGTCAAAAAGGCATGAATACGAGTATCGATACCCCGATCCCGAACCGGATCCGCGCGAAGCGGGCCCCGAGGCCAGGAACATGGATCGCCGCGGTCATCACCTCGGTCCTCAGCGTGTGGCTCATTGTCTTCGCCGCAGGCAATGAGGTCTTTGAATGGGACGTCGTTGGCACCTACCTCTTCGACGTGAAGGTCGTTCGCGGCGTTGGTTGGACCCTGCTGCTCACGCTCGTGTCGATGATCATCGGCACCATCATCGCCCTCACCGCCGCGATCATGCGCTTGAGCTCCAACCCCGTCCTGCGCGGCGTCTCGTGGGCGTACATCTTCGTGTTCCGCGGCGTGCCCGTCTACACGCAGCTCGTCTTCTGGGGTCTCATCACGGTGATCATCCCGAAGGTCGTGATCGGTGTGCCGTTCGGGCCCGAACTCTTCAGCTTCTCGACGCGAGATTTCTTTACCGCGTTCTGGGCAGCCACGGTCGCACTCGGCCTCAACGAAGGCGCCTACCTCGCGGAAATCATGCGCGCGGGGCTCACGAGCGTCGAGCGTGGCCAAAGCGAGGCCGCGAAATCCCTCGGCATGAAGAACTCGCTCATCCTGCGCAGGATCGTGCTTCCGCAGGCCATGCGCGTGATTATCCCGCCGCTTGGCAACGAAACAATCGGCATGCTCAAGACGACCTCGCTCGTCCTCGCGGTGCCGTTCACGCTCGACCTCACCTACGCATCGAACTCGATCGCGAACCTTCTGTTCAAGCCCGTGCCGATGCTCATCGTCGCAGCGCTGTGGTACCTCGCCGTGACGAGCGTGCTCATGGTGGGCCAGTACTACATCGAGCGCTACTTCGGGCGCGGCTTCGACGATCGCGCCGCGGTGCGCCCCGGCAAACGAGCCTCGCGCCAGGCATCCGTGAACGCGGCCGGCACAACCCCGAAGGACCCGCTGCCGGAGGTTGAGCTGTGAGCGCAGAGGCACATGTGGCAAGAACAGAAAACAGTGGCGAGGAAGGGGACATGACTATGGCGGTAGCGCCGAAGGTTCGGCTCGAGAACATCCATAAGGCATTCGGGGACCTGCACGTCCTACGGGGGGTTGACCTCGAGGTAGGCGACGGGGACGTGTGCGTGCTCATCGGCCCCTCGGGCTCGGGTAAATCCACGCTCCTTCGCTGCATCAACCAACTCGAGGAACCCACGGGCGGGAAAGTCCTGATCGACGGAGAGCTGCAAGGGTACGGTCCGGAACCGCTTGCCGACGGTCGCTGGCAAAAACTTTCCGAAAAGGACATCGCCGCGCAGCGCTCCCGCATCTCGATGGTGTTCCAGCGCTTCAACCTGTTCCCTCACATGACGGCCCTCGAGAACGTGAGCGAAGCCCCAATCCACGTGCGGGGCATGTCGAAAGCCGAGGCCCGGGCACAGGCACTCGAGCTTCTGAAGCGCGTGGGGCTCGGCGACCGCGCCGACCACTATCCGAGCGAGCTCTCAGGCGGGCAGCAGCAGCGCGTCGCAATCGCGCGGGCCCTCGCGATGGAGCCCGAGATCATGCTGTTCGACGAGCCGACATCGGCACTTGACCCCGAACTCGTTGCCGAAGTGCTCCAGGTCCTCAAGGATCTTGCGGCCGAGGGCCAGACCATGGTCGTCGTGACGCACGAGATCGCCTTCGCGCGCGAGGTTGCCGACCACGTCGTATTCATGGACGGCGGTAAGGCGGTCGAGGCTGGGTCGCCGAGCGAGATCCTCGATAACCCGCGCTCGGAGCGGCTCAAGGCATTCCTCGCGAGCGTGCTGTAGGGGCGGCGCGACACCCCTGTGACTACGCGAGAGGGAGCCTCGGCACTTGTGCTCTAGCGCGCGAGGCTCGAGGCGCGCGCGATGATGTCTGCCGCGGTCACTCCAAGCTTGTCGCCGCTGTAGCGCAAGTGGCGGTGAGGCAAGTGAACGATCAAATCGCTCCTGCCAATCCCGCGAAACGTGGCCTTGTCGAGACGCACATCGCTCCACGGGTAGGTCTCGTAGCGTCCCGGGTCTGCGACGAGGCCGAGATATTCGGGGTCAATCCACAGTCCGACACCGTCGATCGCACGACCCCACTCGTAGGCCTCCGCGCCCGTTGGCGCCAAGGGTGGACTGGGCGGGTTCTCGCGACGCGAAAGAAACACTCGATCGTAGAGGTTGCGACCGTCTCGGTAGAACACGTACCCGAGGAGTGCAAAAACCGTTCCCGAGGAGACGAGTGAAATGAAAAAGATGTGGATTCCGAACGCCTTCTTCAAGGCGATGTCCGCGAGAACTCCCGCGATGAGGAGCGTAACGAGCGCGGTCACGTGCCGCGCACAAAACGCGAGGAGGGCCTGCCAGTAGCGGCGGGTGCGCGCCTCGCGCGGACTCGCGGCGTCGGCGAGACCGCCATCGTTGTAGCGGACGGTAAAGGTTCTCTCGCCCATGCCTGCCCCTCTCTCCACCCTGATTTTAGTGGTGGCCGAGGATCCCGATCGCGCGTGCCGCCCGAATAAGGCCAAAACCATCGGGTGCGCTGACCCACGGCACCCCTTGGCGCTCGTGCACGCTCTCGAGAGCAGTCCCGGGCGCGTGCGTGGAGCTGGCGCTGGCAGTACCGTTTGAGGAAGGCCCGACGGATGCCGGGCGATCGTCGGAACCCTTTAGGCCAATCGTGCTGCGCCACACCTTCGGTACGGCATCCACGAGGGCGCGCCCGAGGGCACCGATCGACGCGAGGGGGCGTTCGGCGCCGTGAGCGAGGTCCTGCTCGTTGTCGGTGAGTTCGCGGATAGCTACCGCGGCGACCGATTCCGGATGTTCATCGACCACGCTTCCGTAGATCGAGGGGTCGTGCTGACCGTCGTCGCCCACGAGGAGCCAGCGCGTGTTCGGGAACATCTCGCGCAGGGCGGCGAGAGTCGTGAGCTTGTGGCGTGTGCCCGAGCGGAAGAAGCCCGTGTTGGTGGGGCCCCAGTCGGTGAGGAGAAGCGGGCCGGCAGGGTACCCGTTCTTGAAGAGGAAGCGTTCGAGCACGGGCGCGACGTTCCACGCTCCCGTCGAGAGGTATATGAACGGGGTGTTCTCACCGTAGTGGCGGCGAAGCTGCTGGTAGAAAACGGCCATTCCGGGAACGATGCGGCGGGAGGCCTGGGAGATCACGAAGGCGTTCCACCCGGCGATGAGGGGGCGGGGCAGGAGCGTGATGAGGACCGTGTCGTCGATGTCGCTGACAACCGCGATTTCTTGCGCCTCATCATCGAAAACGTGGACGTTCGCCGTGACGGTGTTTGTACCATCGGTGCTGAGGGAGAGCTCGTGGATGCCGGGGGCGAGCTCTACGCCAATGATCTCGTCGATAATGCCGGAGCGGTCAGCGTACGTCTCAAAGACCTGTGGGCCCTTGGCGGTGCTCACGGTGACCGTAACTCGAACGTGCGGGTCGATCTGCGACGTGAAATTCCGAAAGCCGCGCCGCGCAAGCGAGCGCATGTCGTAGACCGGAGGATCGAAATGATCCGGGCGCGTACCGGCGCCCGCGAAGAGAACGCGCCCGAGCACGCGTACTTTTGTGGGGGAGCCGTACGCGGTATACGGCTGGATGCGCGCTTCGTAGCCGAGGGCGCGCAACACACGGGCGATTGCGGTGTTCTTTTTATCTTCGAGGCGCGCCGACCAGTGGGGACGATCCAGTCGCGAGAACGCGTATGAACCCAACGCGCACCTCCATGCACTTCAGATCGCGGCAAAGGCCCCCGGTGGGAGCCTCCCCATCCTAGTAGACGCGCCGGGTACGACCCTTAACGCTCGCGCCAAAAATGCGGCAAGATAGGGGCGTGAGCAAGTACCGAGTGTTGACAGTGTGCACGGCGAACATCTGCCGTTCGCCCGCGGCCGCCGTCATGCTCAAGACTGGCCTCGAGCAGGCCGGGCTCGCGGGTCTTGTCGAGGTTGAAAGCGCGGGAACCACGTACGAATCCGAAGGGTTCCCCATGGACGATCGCATCGTCGTTGCCCTCGAGCGCGCTGGCTATAGCCCGGATGCGCATGCAGCCCGCACCGTTCCCGTCCACCAGCTCGGCGAATGGGACCTCGTGCTCACGATGAGCACGAAACACCTCGCGGAAATGACGCGCAAACTCGAGGCGATTCCCGAAGGCGTCGAGCCGCCCACGCTTCACATGTGGGGCGAATTCGATCCGGCGAAACCGGCAGTTGCTGAACCCGAGGATCTCGAGGTTCCCGATCCGTTCTACGAGAGCCAGAAGTTTTTCGACCGCACCGTGCTCAAGATGGAGCGAGCGGTCCCGTCGATCCTGCTATTCATCAAGTCGCGCCTTCGTGAGCGCGGCGAGATCGCCTAGGCCGGATCGCGCTGCCCTTGCCTGAACAAGGCTGACTCGCGGGCCCCTACGGTCACTTTGCGCGCGCCCTGAGCGTGAGGGCACCAAGACCGCCGGCAACACCAACGCCTACCGCGACCGTACTCGCGAGGATGGTTTTGAGTGTGCCGAGGGCGCTGCCATCGGGGTTGGTCCACACGGAAAGAATCGTGTCGACCTTCTCTTCGTCGGCACCGAGAACGTCATCTGCTGGCGGAGTTGAACCGTCGGTGGGGGCCTGCGTGGGGTTGAGGCGAACGCCAGGTGGGGCGGTTTGCGATTCCTCGGTCGTGGGAACGGTGAGGGCGGGGATCTCAGTTTGTTGGCTCGTCGGAGCCGGCGCGAGAGCGAGTCCCGAAGTCTCTTGTTCGGGCACGAGCAGCGGCGCGGGGGAGTCGAGTGGGGGTTCGGCCGCCGGTGCGGACCCGGCATTGATTTCGGATTCAGTGGTGTGCTCGGGCGCGAGATCCGGTGCAAGAGACTCGGGGCGCTCGTGCGGTGAGGAGGCGACGGCCGGGGCGTCCGTAGGAAGTTGCTCAGACTCAGGCTCAGGCTTAGGGCTCGGCTGTGGGGCGGGCTCCGCCGACGGTTCCGGGGTGGGTGCTGGCTCCGGGGCGGGTTCTTCCGTGGGATCCGGTGACGGTTCTGGTTCGGGCTCGGGCGCGGGGGGCCAGAGAAAGCACGGATCCTCACCCGGGTGCTCAATCCACCACTTCACCCAGCGGAAGCCCGCGAAGAAGAAGTATTCCTCACCCGGCACAACGCACTTGGGGGCATCGGGCTCAGCCGGCTCAGCGCCGCTCGTGGGGCTGTCAGAGGCAGAAGGTGCCGACGGTTGCGTAGAATCGCCCGCCGCGAAGGCTAGAGGCGCTGCCGGGATTCCCGACAGTGAAAGTGCCAACGCGATCGCGCCCACGCGCGCGGCACGGCGGCGATGTCGGGACTGGAAACTGCGTGCCGGCGCGTGGTGCGCTGTGCGGCGCGCGCCGGTTCGTGAAATGGACATGCAGTCTCCCCGGGAAAGAGCGATGTAGAGCGCGAAAATGGCGGCGCGAGAATCGCGCAACGGTGACTAGGGTACGCGCCAGTAAGTGTGTATGTCACCCCTGTTATCGTTTTGTAATAAAAACTGGACCGATTGGTGCATAAATCGTCATCGCTTCGTCGCGAAATCGGGAGTGCCCGTTCACCCGGACACTCCCGATTCTCTGAAAAAGAGGCGCTGAGAAGGGCTTATTCGTTCAAAGCGGCATCGACAACGTCCTTGGCTGCGGCCTGGACGTTCTTGAGGTGATCTTCGCCCTTGAAAGATTCGGCGTAGATCTTGTAGATGTCCTCGGTGCCCGAGGGGCGCGCCGCGAACCATGCGTTCTCAGTCGTGACCTTGAGACCACCGATCGGATCACCCGAAGGGGCACTCGTCATGATCGCCGTGATCTCTTCGCCTGCGACGCTCGTGGCACTGACAGCCTCGGGAGAGAGGTTCTTGAGTTTCGCCTTCGCCTCGCGATCGGCCGGTGCGGAGATTCGCGCGTAGGCGCTCGCCCCGAATTCCTCAACGAGGTCGCAAAGATGCTCGTGCGGGTTTTTGCCCGTGACGGCCGTGATTTCCGAGGCGAGCAGGGCGAGGATGATGCCGTCCTTGTCGGTCGTCCACACATCGCCGTTCATGCGCAGGAACGATGCCCCCGCGCTTTCCTCTCCGCCGAAGCCCACTGACGAGTCGAGCAGGCCGGGCACGAACCACTTGAAGCCCACGGGAACCTCGAGCACCTCGCGGCGGATCTTTGCGCCGACGCGGTCAATGAGGGAACTCGAGACGAGGGTCTTGCCGATCTTGGCGTTGCTCGGCCATTCGGGGCGGTTATTGAACAGGTAGGTGATGGCAACCGCGAGGTAGTGGTTGGGGTTCATGAGACCGCCCTGTGGCGTGACGATGCCGTGGCGATCAGAATCCGTATCGTTACCCGTTGCGATATCAAACTTTTCGCGCTGCTCGAGAACCGAGGCCATTGCCCACGGGCTCGAACAGTCCATGCGGATGATGCCGTCGGCATCAAGGGTCATGAACGAGAACGTCGGATCGACCTCGGGGTTGACAACCGTGAGGTCGAGCCCGTGACGCTCGGCGATGCGGGCCCAGTATTCAACGGCCGCGCCACCGAGAGGATCGGCGCCGATTCGCACCCCTGCTTTCGCGATAGCCTCGAGGTTCACAACGGAAGGAAGGTCCTCGACGTAAGTCGTCGTGAAGTCGTAGCGCCCGGCGCCCTCAACCGCCTTCGCCGCACTGACGCGGCGTACCTCGCGAAGCCCGCCCGCGAGGATCTCGTTCGCACGATTAGCGATCCAGGACGTCGCGTCGGTGCCCGCGGGGCCGCCATGCGGCGGGTTGTACTTGAAGCCGCCGTCGCGTGGGGGGTTGTGGCTCGGCGTTACGACGATGCCATCGGCGCGCGACTCATCGCTCGCGCTCTTGCCGCGATTGTGCACGAGAATCGCGTGTGAAACAGCCGGCGTAGGCGTGTACCCATCGCTCGAGTCAATGAGCACGGTGACGTCGTTGCCCACGAGCACCTCGAGGGCGGTGTCGAACGCGGGCTTGCTCAATACGTGGGTATCGCGCCCCATGAAGAGCGGGCCGCGAATGCCCTGTCCCGCACGGTACTCCACGATCGCCTGCGTCGTGGCTGCGATGTGGTCCTCATTGAACGCAGTATCGAGAGAGCTCCCGCGGTGCCCGGAGGTTCCGAAGCTCACCGCCTGATCGGGGTTCTCTGGATCCGGCTGCAGCGAATAGTAGGCGTCGACAACCGCGGCCGGGTCGATCAGGTCGGAAGGAAGCGGGAGCTTCCCCGCCCGTTCGTGAACCATGGAAAACTCCTTAGTGCCTTTGTGCCCTCACGGGCGCTTTTAGTTCCTGCTGCGGCCGATCGCGCGAACAATCATGACGACGACACCAACAAAGAAGAGAAGGCCGCCGATGAGACCAGTAACGAGTGCGCCGATGCCCCAGCCGATGCCGCCACCAACCATGTTGATCGGGTTGATCGGGCCGATGACGGAGACGGCGGCGCTGACGTTCTCGCACGTGAGCGTGCCCTTGCCACTGACATTGTTAGCGAGGAACGAGTCCTTGTACGGCACGTACTTTTGGCCGTTGATGTCGAGGGAGTCGCTATCCGACGCATCTGTCTGAGCTTCGAGTTCAGTGCCGTCTTCGAGGACGGCCTTACAGGTGGCGTTGTCTTTATCGGCTTCCGGGATGTAGAGGGCCAGAACCTCGAAGCCGTCGACCTCAAAGTCATACGTGGCTTTGCCACCCTCGAACTTGCTGTTGGTCTTTTCGAGCGAGCTGAGGTCGCCTATCTCATCCATGAGACCAGCACCCGTGCGCCATATCGCAATCCCGCCAAGGATGAGCGAAATAACAAGGAACGCAACGCCGATGAGCGTGAGCACAATTCCGATAGGCTTCTGCTTGGGCTTGAGTGCTGCGCCTCCATAGTTCTGAGGGGTGCCATAGCCGCCAAAGGCCCCCTGCGGCGCCTGGGGCGTGTATTGAGGCTGCGAGTACTGCTGACTGTGCTGCTGATACTGCTGACCGTTCTGCGAGTACTGCGGTGAGCTCTGGTACTGGTTCGACCCCTGCGCCTCGGGGGCGCTCGGTTGGCCATAGGGGGAGTTCTGGCCGGATGCTTCGTTTGCGCTCTGCCCGTATGTGGGGCGCGGGCGATCATTGCCGTTGAAGGGATCGGACACGTGTGCCTCCGTATGAAGTAGGGACCGCGATCACGGGCGTGACGCTCTGCACGCATAGCCTACAAGGTTGCCCTTGCAGCAATGTGGAAACGCAGGCAAGCGTTTAGGGGAGGGCGAGCACAACCGTGCCCCACGCGAGCCCCGCACAAGCGAGGGGCGTCAGTATCCACCACAGGGCGATGCGCCCGAAGACCTGCCATGCGACAGACTTCTTCGAGGTCGCGAGCGAGGATCCAACGATCGATCCTACGATCGTGAACGACGACGACATCGGGAATCCGAGCCACACGCTCACGGTGTAGAGCAGCGCGGCGGTCGACGTTTCCGCTGCGAGACCCTGACTCACCGTGAGGTCAGTCAGGCGTCGGCCAAGAGTGCGAACGATCTCGCGCCCACCCATAAACGTGCCGAGCGCCATCGCACTTGAAAGCAACACCGCGATCCACAGCGGAAGCGCGGCCATGCCCGCGTGAGAAGAAAGGAGGTGACCGAGGGAGCCGTCGGACTCAGGACCCGGCGGGTGCGAACCGAGCGTTCCTTGCTCGCCAAGTCCTGCGAACGCGACAACGACGATTCCGAGCGGGAGTCGAATGTTGCTGAGTCCGTGGCCGAAAGCGACGAGCCCCGCGGTAAGGGTTTGCGTCCAACGCACCGTTTCTGCCGTGAGACGGCGCTTGGATTGCAGCCCACTCACGGCGCGCGTGAGAAGGAAGCTCAACGCGAAGCCGAGAAGCGGCCCGATGAATACGGGGATGAAGAGCAAGGCGATACCGCCGAGCTGGCGCACGTCGGCAAGCGCTCCCGCGAAGGCGCCCACGAGTGACGCGAGGGTCGTCACCCAACCCGAAAGGGGGATACCGCGCCACCACCCGATCAGGAGACATACGATTGCGGTCGAAAGACCACACGCGAGCGCGAGTCCAAGAGTACGAGGCTCATCAAACAGGGCTTCGGGAACACCCACGACTCTCACGAGTGAGAGATGCAGAAACACAACGCTCACGAGGCCAAACATCGCGCCGGCGCCGTTCATGATCGCCGCGTAGGCGAGGGCAAGTCTCTCTGGGAGCACTCGCGTGACGATCGTGGTAGTCACCGCGTTTGAGGCATCCTGGGCGCCGTTCGTGAACGCCCACACGATCGAAAGGGCAACGATGCTCCAGGCGAGCATCAGACGTCCTTGACGCGCAGCAAATCGACGCAGCGCGAAAGGTCCTGGAACGCGAGTAGTACGCGCTCGAGCGCGCCGATCACTTCGCGCGAGCGCGCGGCTGAGGGAAAGCTCGAAGGGGTGGAACAGTCGTCCCATAACTCGGCGATTGCGGTGCGGGAATGCTCGGAAGCGTGGGTCGTGAGTCGCCGCATATCCTCGTCGAAGCCGGAAAGCTGCTTCGGGTTCTCGAGCTTCCACGCGCATTGCACGACGAGTTCTGATGCGCGTTCAATGATCGAGAGAATCTCGAGAAGCCGCTTCGGAAGCTTGTCAATCTTGAGCCTCAAGGTGAGATCAGCCGTGCGTTCCATTTCGTTGACGCACAGTTTCATGGCGGCGGCGACGCCGTGAAGGGCATCGGCCTGGAAAGGCGTGATGAGACTTGTGGCGAGCCTGTTCGCGATCCTGTGGTTCAGCTCGGCCGCATCGATCATGTGCGTTTGGAGGCGGTCGAATGCCGAGGACCGACCCTCTCCTTCGAGGGCGAGACTCTCCGCTAGAGTCTCTGCGCTGACCTGTACGCATTGCGCGAGGTCCGTGAAGATGTGATACACGGACTTTTCGCGAGGAGGGGAAAACAGCGGCATGGCCTCAGGGTACCGCTCGAACGTAACGAAATTGGGCGTGGAGAGGGTCGAACACCTCACGAAGAGGGGTGAAGCGCCGGACCGGGGGCGCCTGTCGGCGCGAAGGCCGCTCGTAGCGGCAAATGTTGGAGCCCGGGGCCACCGCGGCCCGGCGCGCACACAAGCCTAACAGTGAAGGGGGTATGTGCTTCAACCCCACGTATTAGCTGCTACGCGAGCGTGCCGGCCGCTGCTGATCGGGCTGCCTCGTTGAGTGCCTCGCCGGTTTTGAGGAGACGATCGGCGCGCTTGGTGAGCTCCTCGGGCGTCGCGGGGGTCCCGAATGAACGCGCGAGTTCGGTGCGAGAGGCGGGGGAGTCGGCGGCGTGGGCCGATCCGTAAGCGGCGAGCATCGCGACGGCCGCCGCGCGCGAGAGCGCCACCGAAAGATCGCCCGTGAATGCGCCCGAGAGAATCGCATCGAGCGTCACGCGCATCGAATCGATCGTGGGCGGATCGCTAAACCCTACGAGGTAGGTGAGGCCCGGCGCCGTGGATTGGCCAAGCTCGAACAGGCGCCGAACCTCGTCGGTATCGCGCTGAACCCACGTGTGCAGGACGTACAGTCGCCACAGGGCGCCCGGAAGCGAGGCCGGTTCCGCCCCGGACCACAGCGCAGCGAGATCCTCGAGACCCTCCCGCTCAACAAGTTTCAGCACGCGCTCGACAACCTCGGGTCGGGCATTTTCGCGCGTCTCCCGCAGGAGCGCCGCGGCGCTCTCGTGCGCCGCCTGATTCTTGAGGGCAGGATCGACACCTCCTTCGATCGCCTCTTGACGCTGGGGGGACAGAGATGCTGGACGCCTAAACTGTGCCATGCGTCAACCCTACCCGCGACGGTTCACACCGCCTTTGGGTACGGTAGTTCCGACGGTTGCCGGCCACCGTCGGACCCCACCCCCTTGGCCCCACCCGAAGGAGACGCCGTGGAAGCCTTCATGATGACCCTTAGCTCCGGCGTGGTGAGCGGAGTGCGCCCGTACCTCATGCTGCTCGTGCTCGGCCTCGCGGGGCGCTTTCTCGAGGTGCAGGAGATTCCCCAGGTGATGCAGCGCACCGACGTTCTGGTGATCGCCGCGATTCTCGTGATCGTGGATTTTTTCGCGGATAAGGTGCAGTTTCTCGATTCGGTGTGGGATGGCATCAACACCGTCGTGCGGCCCGTGGCCGGCGGCGCGATCGGCTTCCTGCTTGGTGGGGAGACGGATACGACGACCGCGGTGGTCTACGCGGCTGTGGGCACGTTTGCGGCACTTGGCACGCACGGCGCGAAAGCTGCGACTCGCGCGGCGGTCAACGTCTCTCCCGAGCCTGTCTCGAACGTGGTCGTAAGCGTGATCGAGGATATTGCTGCCGTGATCCTCGCGATTTTCGCGGTGCTGCTGCCGATCCTTGCGGGCATCGCCGCGGTGTTCATCCTGATCGCGGCGGTGGTCGCGATCGTCGTGCTCGTGCGGTTCGTGCGTCGATGGCGTGGACGCCGTGCTGCAACGAAAGGGGCGACACCCGAAGGCGCCGCCCCTGACGTGAACTAGCGACTAGATCAGACCGCGCCGCTTGAGCAGCGGCTCGTACTGGGCCTCGCGACCCGTCATATCCTTGAAGGCTTCGGGGATTGGGCGCGTTGCGCCGATCGAGAGCACGTAGGCGCGGAACTTGTCGCCGTTTTCGCGCGTGAGCCCGCCGTTCTCTTCGTACCAGGCGACCGTGTCCGCGTCGAACACCTCAGCCCACAGGTATGAGTAGTAGCCGGCCGCGTAGCCGCCCGAGAACGTGTGGTTGAGATAGCTCGTGCGGTAGCGCGACTCGACGAGCGGATGCATGAGACCCGCGTCCTCGAGCGAGGCCTGCTCGAACACGACCGGATCCTCGATCGGCTCGGCCTCGAGGGAGGCGGGGAGGCGGTGCCACGCCCAGTCGAGTGCGGCGGCGCGCAGATACTCGACCGTGCCGAAGCCCTCGCCCCACTGCTGTGAGGCGGTCACGGCATCGATGAGCTCCTGCGGCACGACCTCTCCGGTTTCGACGTGCTTGGCGTAGTTCGGCAGGATCTCCGGGTGGAACATCCACATCTCGTTGACCTGGCTCGGGTACTCGACGATGTCGCGCTCGACGCTGAGGCCCGAGAGGGTCTCATACGCGACGTTCGAGAAGAGGCCGTGGAGGGCGTGGCCGAACTCGTGGAAGAGCGTGCTCACTTCGTCGAGGGACACGAGCGCCACATCGCCATCGGCGGGTGCGCTGATGTTGAGGTTGTTGACGACGACGGGCTTCGTGCCCTCCGCGAGCGACTGATCGACAATGTTGTTCATCCACGCGCCACCGCGCTTCGTCTCGCGCGTGAAGTAGTCGCCGAGGAACAGGCCGAGCCCCTCGCCGCTCGCGTCGAAGACCTCCCAGACCTTGACCTCGGGATGATAACCCACGAGGTCTTCGCGGCGCTTAAAGGTAATGCCATAGAGTCTTTCGGCGGCGTAGAACACGCCGTCCTCAACAACGCGATCAAGCGCGAAGTAGGGGCGAAGTGCCGCGGTATCCACGCTGAACTCTTCGGCCTTGACCTTGTCGCTGTAGAAGGCCCAGTCCCACGGCTCGAGAGTGTCGATGCCATCCTGTTTTGCGCGGACCGCGATCTTTTCGGCCTCGCGGTTGGCGTTCGCCATCGCGGGTGCGCTCGTCTTCGCGAACAGTTCATCGACGGCCGCGGCGGTCCGGGCCGTGCGGTCGGCAACGGCGAGCGAGGCGAAATCCTCGAAGCCGAGCATCGCCGCCTTGCGGGCGCGCAGCGCCGCGATCTCTGCGGCCATCTGCCACGTGCGGTCGCCGCGCTCGACGCTTGCTTCGTAGAGGCGCTTGCGCACGTCGCGGTTCGTGAGGGAACTGAGCGCCGGCTGGTTCGTCGGGAGAATAAAGGTGAGCAGCCAACCTTCGCGGCCGGCTTCCTTCGCGGCGCGCGCCGCGGCGGCCTTTGAATCCTCGCTCAGCCCCGCCAGTTCCTCCTCGCTCGTGAGGTGAAGAGCCGCGGCATTCATGTCCCGCGTGACCTGCTGGCTGAACTCCGTTTGCGCCTTGGAAATATCGAGGTTGAGCTTCGCGAGCTCCTCGCGCTGCTCCTCGCTCAGGGCCGCGCCCGCGAGCGTGAAACGCTGATGGAACTTCTCCGTGAGTCGCACCTGTTCGGCGTCGAGCCCCGCCTCCTCGCGGGCCTCGTACACGGCGTTGAGGCGTTCGAAGATCTGCGGGTTGAGGTGCAGCTCGTTATCGAGCTCCGTGAGGAGCTCAGACACCTTCGACTCGATCTCAAGGAGCGGTTCGGTGCCGTCGGCGCTCGCGATGTTGTAGAACACGGTCGCGGCGCGGTTCAGGGTGCGGCTCGGTTGATCGAGCACCGCGACGACGTTCTCGAAGGTGGGCTCCGAGGTGTCGTTCGCGATCGAAGCGTAGGCCTCGCGCGCTTCGCGAATGCCCTGCTCGATCGCGGGCAGGTAGTGTTCGTCGCGGATCGCGGCGAAGTCGGGAAGGTTGTAGGGGAGGCTTGAGGCCTCGAGGAGCGGATTGGACGTCGCTGTTGCTTCTTCACTCATGCGGTAACCGTACCGAACGCCTACCCGCCCCGCACCGGTGTACCACAGTCCAAAACGCCTCCGTCCGCCCCACCGGATACAGCCAGGTGGGGCGGACGCGTGAAGGGGAAGACGTGGAGTGTGGCGGCCGTCAGTTCACGCGCGTGAGGCGCAGCAGCACCGTGTTTTCAGGGTTCAGGATCGGGGTGGTCATTCCGACGCTCGCCCACGTTCTACCGCTCAGCACCTGTTCCGTGACTCCACGCGCTTTGAATTCGGCGTTGAGCCGCTCGTATTCGCGCGCATTGCCCGGCGTGGGCGCGAGGATTCCCGAAGCGCTGCTCATGACGGGCGAGGGGACGTAACCCGAGGGCTTCGCTCCCGGCACGAGAACCTCGAGCCTGTAGCGCGCATCGTCGTCGAGACCCGGGAAGTAGAGGCGGCCCGTCTGGTTGGCGTCGCTTCGTGAGAGAGCCGTGAAGGCAAAGAGTGCTCGGGAGGCATCGCGCGCGACGACGCCGTGGAGCGCGACCGAGTCGTCCCCGAGATCCACGCGCACCCGATCGCCCGTGAAAAGAAGATCGCGCTCGTCCTTATAGAGCTGCACCCACTCGCGAAGCTCCGCCATCTCCTCGTCGGTGGCAAGCCTCAGATCCCATTCGATGCCGAAATGCCCGAAAAGCGCGGTCGCGGCGCGGTAGCCGATCGAGTGGAGGCGGCCAGTCGTGTGGGAGGCGCCCGAGGCGACGTGCGAGCCCATGAGCTCCAGGGGGATCAGCTGGTTCGTCCAGCGGTTCATCATTTGGCGTTCGAGCGGATCGATGCAGTCCGATACCCACACGCGGTCCGTGCGCTCAAGAACGCCGAGGTCAACGCGTGCACCACCCGATGAGCACGATTCGATCTCGAGGCCCGGGAAGCGCTCCTTCAGCTCATCGAGGAGACGATAGGTGGCGAGGGTCTGCGCGTGAGTCGCGGGCTGGCCGGTCTCGCGAAAGCCCGCCTCAATGAGGTCGCGATTGTGATCCCACTTGATGTAGTCGATGTCGTTGGCCTCGAGGACCTGGACCATCTGATCGCGCACATGCGCGTACGCCTCGGGAATCGCGAGGTTGAGGACCTGCTGGTGACGCGACTGCTCGGGCAACCGCTGCATCGTCGTGCCCATGATCCACTCGGGATGCTCGCGCGCCACTGCCGAGTCCTCGTTGACCATTTCCGGCTCGAACCACAGGCCAAACTGCATGCCGTGGCCCTTGACGTGCTCGATGAGCGGCGTGAGCCCGTTCGGCCACACGTCCGTGCTGACAACCCAGTCGCCGAGGCCCGCGTAGTCGTCACGGCGATCGCCAAACCAGCCATCGTCGAGCACGTAGCGCTCAACACCGAGCTTCGCGGCGCGATCCGCGAGATCCTTGAGGCGGTCGAGGTCATGATCGAAGTAGACGGCTTCCCACACGTTCAAGGTGACGGGGCGGTTCGTGTCCACGTGGTTCTCGCGCGAGCGCAGCCACGCGTGGAAGCGCTGCGCGACCTCGTCGAGGCCCACGCCGTGGCTCGCGTAGACGTCAGGCGACTCGTAGCTCTCGCCGTGCGCGAGCACGACCTCGCCGGCGAACAGCCCTTCGCCGCCCGCCAGGATTGTCTCTCCCGCACTCGTACGCTCCACGACGTGGCGGTGCTGGCCCGAAAAGCCCGTGTGCAGCGCCCATACCTCGCCGGACGAGTAGGTGAAGCCTCGCTCGCCCACGTGCATGAGGAACGCCGAATCGGCCCCGGTGCGCCCGCGGCGGTTCTCGCGAAGGTGCTGGCCCACGCGCACCGGCAAGCGCTGAGGTTCGCGCTCGCGGGTCCAGCGGCCAGCAAAATCAAGGATTTCGTTCGCTTCCGACGGCACCGGGAGCGCCATCGTGAACGACTGCAGCCGGTAGTTTCCCTCCCCGCGATTGGTGAGCGTGCCGCGCATGCGCACGAGCCCAGAGTTCAGTAGTTCGAGGGTGAGCACGACTTCGAGACCGAGGGCGGCATCCTCGAGCGTGAGGGAGAGGACGTCTTTTTCTCCGGAACCGTCGGGCGCGTTCTGCCGTAGCGTGTGCGCCACAAGGCCGAGTCGCGGAGCGAAGCCGGAGCCGTTGTCGCGCCCGCCAAGGAGGCCGGGCTCGCCGAGCCAACCGTCGGCATCCTGGGGGAGGAGGCCCGTGCGTGGGGGAATGTCGAGGGCGTTCTGGTTCGGGGCGACCGTTGCAGCATCAAGGATGAGGTCGAGCTCGTCGCGCGTGAGGTCGCCGAGGTCGGAGCCCCAATAGGCGACCGCGGGCATGCGGCCCTCGGTCAGGTCGAGGACGATGCCCACCCCCGCGCGACTCAGATAGAGCGCGCGCTCGGTTTCGAGAGCGCGAGTGGCACAGGAGCGGAACGCGCGGAAAGAACGCGAAGCAGCGGTGGCGTGGGCGGTGCGGGCGAGTGGCATGAAGGAGATCCTTTGTGCTTGGGGCGTCCGTGACCCACTTATTTTCGCACCAAAATAAACCCGCGTCTACCTCCGCAGTCAGGGCGGAGAAGATGACGGGCAGGGGCAGCCTCGGGGATCCTGGTCCGGTGTCGGGGTCGAGGAAGCGCAGAGCGTGTGGAGATTGACCGCGGAGGGTAGGGAGTACACTCAGCCCATGGAATTCACGCAGGCGGCGAAGCTACAGAACGTCCTCTACGACATCCGCGGGCCGGTCCTCGACGAGGCTGCGCGCATGGAGAACGAGGGGCACCGCATTCTCAAGCTCAACATCGGCAACCCCGCGCCGTTCGGCTTCGAAACGCCCGACGAGATCCTCGTCGACTTCATCCGCCAGGCTCATGTCTCCCAGGGCTACACCGATTCCAAAGGCATCGTCGCGGCCCGTCGCGCCGTCGCCCAGCACTACCAGACCCGCGGCCTGCCAGGGCTCCACCTCGACGACATCTACCTCGGCAACGGAGTGAGCGAGCTGATCCAGCTCACCGCTCAAGCACTCGTCAACGACGGCGACGAGGTGCTCATCCCCATGCCCGACTACCCGCTGTGGACCGCGTGTGTCACCCTCGCAGGCGGGACTCCCGTGCACTACCGCCTCGATGAAGACAACGACTGGTTGCCCGACCTTACAGACATCTCCGACAAGGTCACGCCCCGCACCAAAGCCATCGTCGTCATCAACCCCAATAACCCCACCGGTGCGGTGTACACGAAAGAGAACCTCACAGGCATAGTCGACATCGCCCGCAAGCACGGGCTCATGATCCTCGCCGACGAGATCTACGACAAGATCCTCTACGACGACGCGACCCACACCTCGATCGCCTCGCTCGCCCCCGACCTCTTCACGATCACCTACAACGGCCTGTCCAAGGCCTACCGGGTCGCGGGTTTCCGTGCCGGCTGGATGGTGCTGTACGGGCCGAAAGAGCATGCCAAAGGCTTCATCGAAGGCCTCGACATGCTCTCGAACATGCGCCTATGCGCCAATGCTCCCGCGCAGCACGTGATCCCCACGGCGCTCGGCGGCTATCAAACGATCAATGACCTCGTGGCCCCAGGTGGCCGGCTGCGTGAGCAGCGCGATGTCGCCTACGAGGCTCTTGCACGGATCCCCGGCGTAAGCGTCAACAAGGCGAAGGGGGCGCTCTACATGTTCCCGAAGATCGACCTCGACATGTACAAGATCGAGGACGACGAAGAATTCGCACTCGGCCTGCTTCGCCAAAAGAAAATCCTCATCACAAAAGGCACGGGATTCAACATCCCCACACACGACCACTTCCGCGTCGTGACCCTGCCCGACGTGGACGTGCTCGAGAACGCGATCGACCGTATCGCCGACTACCTCGCGAGCATCCGCCGCTAGCAGCGTGTGGCGCGCCGGTTATTCGCCGCGCGCGATCCGGATCATCTGCTCGCGGTCGATCTCCTTGAGCGATGGGCGTGCGTTACCGTCGGAATCCTTCCGCTTCGCACCCGCCTGGATCTCGTGGTCGTGAAGGCGCAGCCACCCGTCCCAATCGACGTAGCGGATGCCGCGCTCATCGAGCAGGCGAACAATCGAGTCGGGGTCGCGATCCGGGCACGGCTCGAGCACGCCTTCCTCGATGTCTTCGATCATGTGGGTGACGGTCTCGATTGCGTCCGATTTCGTGGCACCGATCAGCCCAACGGGCCCACGCTTGATCCAGCCGTTCGCGTAGCACGCGGGCACAACAGCGCCCTCGGCGGTCGTGACACGGCCCTCGTCGTTGTGGATAACGCCGCGCACCGGGTCATAGGGAACCCCGGGCAACTCCGAGCCGAAATAGCCGACGGCGCGGTAGACCTGCTGGACGTCGTACTCGACAATCTCGCCGGTGCCCTCGAGCATGCCGTCGTCGGCGATCCGGGTGCGCTCGAATCGCATGCCCGTCACGCGGCCGTCCTCGCCGACCACTTCGACGGGCCGGTGCCAGAAATGGAGGTGGAGCCGACGCTTGACCTCGCCGCCATCGCGGTCCGTGGGCTCAGCGCCGCTCGCCTCGAGCTCCTTCTGCGCTTCGAGCCAGCCCTCGAACGTGCTCACGACCTGATCGATGCGCTTATCGGCGCGGATGCGCTCCCATTCCTCGTCGCTGATCTGCGCGAAATCGCGCTCGTCGAGGATGACCTGCACGCCTTTCGGATGGGCGAGCTCGCGCGTTTCGAGCGGGGAGAACTTCACCTGGGCGGGGCCGCGGCGGCCAAATACATGCACGTCGGTGATCTGTGAGGCTTTGAGGCCTTCGTAGACGTTGTCGGCGATCTCGGTCGCAAGGAGCTCGTCGGCGCTTTTGGCGAGCATTCGCGAGACATCGAGCGCGACGTTGCCGTTACCGATCACGGCAACGGATTCGGCATCGAGTCGCCATTCGCGCGGGTAATCGGGGTTCGAGTCGTACCACGCGACGAAGTCGGCAGCGCCGAAGCTACCCTCGAGGTCGATCCCGGGGATGTCGAGTTGGGCGTCCTTGAGTGCTCCCGTGGCGAAAATGATCGCGTCGTAGCGTTCGCGCAGGTCCTCGAGGGTCAGATCCGTGCCGAATGCGACGTTGCCGAAGAAGCGCATGTCGCGACGGTCGAGGATGCGGTGAAGTGCTGTCGTGATGCCCTTGATGCGCGGATGGTCGGGGGCGACTCCGTAGCGAATGAGGCCGAACGGTGTGGGTAGCGCATCGAAAATATCGACCTCGATTGCGAGCCGGCCCTTCTTGACGTGCGGCGTCTTGTTGAACGTCTCCGCCGCGTACACGCCGGCCGGGCCGGAGCCAATCACGGCGATGCGGAACGGGATGTCGGTGAAGGTGCTGGTCACGGAGGTCCTTGAGCTCGGCGGGTATGCCCGGTGCGTGTGCACTTCGGGCTTTTCGATACTCGAGCCTAGCGTTAAAGCTCGTCTTGGGCGAGAAAGTGTGAGCAGCGTGCGGCCCGACGAGCGCTCAGGTGCCGTCGGGCCCTCCACGAAGGAAAACCGAGGGTGTAGAAAGGCGGCTCGGCGCCCCCGTCGCGGGGCGTGCCGGGCCGCCTTTCTAGACCCTCAAGAGTGGATGGTGTTTTTAGTATTCGGCCGGCTGCACAACCACAAAACCGGGGCCGTGGAAGGCCAGCTGGAAGGCTTCGCCCGAGCCGCGGCCAATGAGTGCACCGGCATTAAAATCGTTCTTGATCTGCGGCTGGAGGTTTGCCGACCAGCACACGACGGCCTGCGGATCCACATACGTGGGCTGCTGCGAGCAGTCGAGCAGGAGCGGCTCACCGTGCGAGGCGATCGCGACCATGCCGTGTCCCTGGAGGAACAGGTTCGTGAAGCCGCCCGCGACGAGGCCCGCGCCGAGGCCGCCGCCGATCATCTTGATGTCCCACTCGATGCTCGAGTCGAAAGCGAGCATCTTCGAGGTGTTGAGGGAGAGGGCTTCTCCTTCGAGCTGGATGAGGAAGATCTGCGAGCCGTTCTTGGCGAAGAAGATTTCGCCGTTGCCGGTGGTGCGCATCATGTTGGCGCCCTCGCCGGTGGCCAGCTTCTTGACGAGCTTCATGCCGCCGCCAGAACCCTGGTACTTGAACTTCATCTCGCCCTGGTAGGCGACCATGGCCCCGGAGGAGGAGACGATTTCGGGTGCGCCGGGATTGAGACGGCAGCGCAGCATTCGCTTGGACTGGAGAGCCCAGCGGTCGTTGGTCTGGACTTCCTGGTGTTCGGGTGAAAAGAGTTCAGATCTCATGGCTTCACCCTAGGGCGAGCTGACTCCTATTTTCCTGGAGATCATGAGAACAGAACAATTGTTATTGGAACCGCTTGAGCCGCAGCGAATTGCTCACCACGAAAACGCTGGAGAAGGCCATGGCCGCGGCCGCGATCACGGGGCCAAGGAGCCCGAGCATCGCGAGCGGAATGGCGATGACGTTGTAGATGAATGCCCAGAAGAGGTTCCAGCGGATCGTGCGCACGCTCGCCCGCGAAAGGCGGATCGCGGTGGGAATCTGCGCGATATCGCCGCCCGTGAGCACGATGTCGCCCGAGTTCATCGCGGCATCGGTGCCGGTGCCCATCGCGAAGCCAAGATCGGCTTCGGCGAGGGCCGCCGTGTCATTAATGCCATCGCCAACCATCGCGACGCTTGCCCCTTCGCCGCGAAGGGACTTCACGAGGTCGAGTTTTGCCGCGGGGGTAAGCGAGGCGTGAACCTTCTCGATGCCGACTTCGCGCGCAATGTGCTCGGCCGCGGCAGGGTTGTCGCCGGTCGCCATGACGGGCTCGATGCCGAGCGCGCGAATCTCCTCAACGACCTTCGTCGCTTCGGGCTTCACGGTGTCGCTCACGCGCACGAGCCCCGCAATCTCGCCGTTGACGCGCACGATGGAGGTCGTGTGACCCGCCTGCTCGGCTTCGCGGAGGGAAGCGGCGAGAGGGGCGGGCAGGCTGGGCACGGTGGGATTTTCGGTTCCGGCGCTTGCCTGGCCAGCGTCGGATGCCGCGGTAATCTCAACCTCCCACGGCCCCGTTATTCCCCCGAGCGACCCGCTCACGCGCGCCGTGAGGCCTCGGCCGACGTGAGCCCGCGCATCCTCGAGTGTGAGGGCATCGCTGCTGCCGCCGGCCGCTTCCACGATCGCGCGCGCGATGGGGTGTTCCGAACCCGATTCGGCGGTACCCGCGAGCGCGCGGACGTTTGCTTCGCTCCAGCCTTCGGCGGGTGTCACGGAGTGCACACGCATCGCGCCGCTCGTGAGAGTGCCGGTCTTGTCGAGAACGATCGTTGCGATGTCGCGAGAGCTCTCGAGCGTGCTTGCCGAGCGAATGAGGATACCGAGTTCGGCGCCACGGCCCGTGCCCACCATGATGGCCGTGGGGGTTGCGAGGCCGAGCGCACACGGGCATGCGATGATCAGAACGGCGACGGCCGCGGTGAATGCCTGTTCCGTGGTGCCCCCGAGTGCGAGCCACGCGACGAGCGTGAGGACTGCGAGCACGATGACGACGGGCACGAAGATGCTCGAGACCTTGTCAACGAGCTGCTGCACGGGAGCTTTGGAAGCTTGCGCATCCTCGACCATTTTCGCGATGTGGGCGAGCTCGGTGTCGGCGCCCACGCGCGTAGCGCGCACAAGGAGCCGGCCCGTGGTGTTGACCGTTGCGCCCGTGACCTCGGTTCCGGGCGCGACGTCCTCGGGGATACTTTCTCCCGTGAGCATCGAGCGGTCGATGGCTGAGGCACCCTCAAGGACCACGCCGTCTGTCGCGACCTTCTCCCCGGGCCTCACGACGAAAACATCGCCGACCTGCACCGCGCCGATGGGAACCTCAACTTCGGCGGTGCTGCCGTCGGACTGAAGCTCCACAATGGTGGCATTCTTCGCGCCGAGGTCAAGCAGCGAACGGATGGCTGCGCTCGACTGGTGGATGGCGCGGGCCTGCGCGTAGCGCCCCGCGAGCACGAGGGTCGTGATGACCGCTGCCGATTCGAAGTAGATTTCGTGCGCACCGTGTTGGTTCCGGCTGAAAGCGGCGCCGAGGCTCATGTCCATCGTCATGCCGATTTCGCCTGCGCCGCCGAAGAGAAGGGCCCAGATCGACCACAGGTACGCGGCAAACGTTCCCATCGTGACGAGGGTGTCCATCGTGAAGCCGCCGTGCTTGATGTTCACCCAGGTCGCACGGTGAAATGGCGCGCCGCAGTAGAACACGACCGGCGTCGCGAGAATGAGCATCGCCCACTGCCAGCCGGGGAACTGCAACGCCGGGATCATTGAGATGAGGAAAATTGGCGCCGAGAGGATTGCTGCGAGGACCGTGCGGATTAGCGTGTCGCGCTTGTCGCGCGCGGCGCGCTCCTCGGCGCTTGTGTCGGGGCCGTGGATCGATGTGCTTTCGGCTGCCGCCTCCCGCACGTGAGCCCCATAGCCGCCCTTTTCGACGGCTTCGACGAGCTGCGCATCGGTGATCGACGGGTCGCTCACCTGCACGCTCGCGCGTTCGAGTGCGAGGTTGACGACCGCGTCGACATCGCCCACGCGCCGCAGCTTCTTCTCCACGCGCGCGACGCAGCTCGCGCACGTCATGCCGGTGACATCGAGGGTAACGGTGCGCGGTGCGGTGTGGGTTTCAGTGCTGCTCATGGGGTCCTTCGGGGTGTGGTGCGGCCGGGTTCAGGATGGGGAGGAGTTATCCGACGATGGCGTAGCTTTCGCCGGCTTCCTCGATTGCGGGGGCGATGTCGGCCTTGGTGAGGGCGCGATCTGCCTGGATCGTGAGGGTCGATTCGCCGCCCTTGACGAGTTCGACTTCGGCGCTCTCAACGCCAGCGAGTTCGCCGACCTCTTCTTTAACGGCATTGACGCAGTGGCCGCACGTGAGGCCCGTGATCTTGAAGGTCGAGGTGGTCATGGTGTGCTCCTTGATGTTTGTGATGGTCCTGGTTCGTGTGGTCGCGGTGGGCGCCACAGCATCCAATATACCCCCTAGGGGTATTAGATTCAAGGGGGTGACAACTTCAGGGCTCCGCCTGAGGGGATCGGTAGCATGGGGCGCATGAGTACCCCCACGAATCCAGGCGGCAACTTCGGCGCGCGCACACCCCAGCGCCGCCCCAGTTTCTACGAATCGCACCTTCGTGAGATGCTCGTCGACTCGGGCTATGCCATTCATGAACGGATCGGCAGCGGGGGAATGGGAATCGTCTACCGCGCAACCGACGCGGCCGGGCTCGACGTCGCCCTCAAGGTGCTTCGACCCGAAATCGCCGGCGACGAGCGCGCCCGTGCCCGACTCAGCCGAGAGATGCGCGCGCTTCAACGCGTCAATCACCCGAACGTTTCCCGCGTGCTCGATGCCGAATTCGACCTCGACGTCGCTTTCCTCGTCACCGAGTACATCTCGGGCCCCACCTTCCAGAAAGTCATTGACGACTGGGGGCACCTTCCGCTGCGATGCGTACGCGAAATCGGTTTGCCGCTCGGCAAGGCCCTTCTTGACGTTCACGAGAAGGGGATCGTGCACCGCGACCTCAAACCAAGCAACATCATGCTTCGTACCGGTAATGGCTCTCACTTCGACTTCGACATCGACCCAGTCGATCCGGTCATTATCGACTTCGGCATCGCCCAAGCCGCCGAAGAGTCCCGCATGACCTCAACGGGGCTCATGATGGGCACGATCTCCTACCTTGCCCCTGAGGTGATCAGCAACAACATCGTCGACGCCGCTGCCGACTGGTGGGCCTGGGCCGCGATGCTCGCCCACGCCGCGACCGGGTTCCCGCCCTTCGGCAAGGGGCGACTCGGCACGGTCTACAACCTTGCCAGGATGTCTGGCCCCGACCTCGAAGGGCTGCCGGAGCCGTGCATCGAATGGTTCAAGGGTGCATTTGCCCCTGAGCCTGGCGATCGCACGCCGCCGGAGAAGCTCATCGAGGCTCTCGAGCACGATGTGGATGCATGGGTGTATGGGAACTACGACCCAACCTCCTCGTCCCCGTCTTCCCCTTCCACCCCCGGCGAGCTCCCGACTTCTCGGATTGAGACAGGTGAACGCAGCACACTCGATGGCCCTATCGGCGCCGGAACGGCGGGCTCGGGCGCCGCGGCACCATCGGGTGCAGCAGCTCGCGCAGCTGAGGCGACGGCGCCCCTACCTCCGTACAGCCCCCCGAGGTCAGGAGGGGGAGAGGAGGAGAGCACGGGGGCAATGCATGACGCCACTGATGAATTGGACGACACGGATGAGTGGGATGTCTCCAACGAGGAACCCACCCAAGTCATGCCCGTTCTCGATGAAACTCCCACGGCCCGATTCGCGCCCATCTCGACCCCTGCCGCGCCGCCCGTCGCTCCGCACGCGGGTGCGATGCCCGCGTGGCAACCGTCGGAACCGACGCCGCAGGCGCCCATGCCAGCTGCTGGCCTGCAGGGCCCTTTCCCCGCGGCGCAGTACCCTCCGGCCCCCGGCGCGCAGCCGTACGCGATGCCGTTGCAGCCCCTGCCCTACCACTTGCGCGAGCCCAAGCGCCGCACAGCGCTCGTGCTGCTCGGTATGGCGCTCTTCACCGCCTTCGGCGCACTCGTGCCGCTCGCCGCGCTCATCCTGCTCGTGCTGATGACAGCCCTTGCACGAACGTGGCAGCGTTCATGGATCGCGCAGGAAAAAGGCCAGGACAGAGGGAAAGGCTCGGGTGGGATCACCGCTTCGATCGCGCTCTTGGCAGTACCGCGATTCCTCGGTGCCCTTCTCGAGGCGCTCCTTCAAGCGCTCATCCCCGTGATCGTCACGGCCGGAATTCTGCTCGCGACCGACGCCCTACTCGTGTGGCTCGCGCGCTTCGAGGTGCATTACGCCGTGTACGCGGGAGTACTCGTGGGCGTCACGACCCTGTCGCTGTGGTGGGGCATCGGCTCACGCACGACGCGCCACGGCAGCCACCGCCTTTTGCACGCAGCCACACCGAGCGGGCTGTGGACCGCGATCTTCGCCGCCCTCCTCCTCGTGCTCATCGCAGCCGTGTGCTTCACGATTGCCTCGCGCGGCGGACACATCGACTACTTCCCGTACGTGGGTGAATTCCGCCTCGAAGACATCTCGCCCTGGAGGAAATGAGGCATCCACGCGCGTATCCTCTAAGCTGGCACGCGGCGATTCGCCGTTTACCGCATTCGACCCCTCCGGAGGATTAATGGCCGAGAAGCCGTCAGCGCAGGACGTGCGCGAAGCGCAGCGTATCGAGCTTCGCAAGCAGCGCGAAAAAGAGCTGAGCCGTCAAAAGCGTGTCCGCGTGGCGATCATCGCCGCCATCGTCGTCGTGGCACTCGCACTCGTCGCTGGACTCGGCTACCTGATCTATAAGGCGAACGCGCCTGAGCCTGAACTGCCGCTCAACCAGCCAGCTTCTATCAGCAAGGAAGAGCCCACTCTCGCCTTCAAGGCCGACGATACGAAACCCGTCGTCGACGTCGTGTTCGACTACATGTGCCCGTTCTGTGGCAACTTCGAACAGATCAACAGCGCCGACCTCCACGAGATGATCGAGAGCGGCGATGCGACCGTGAACTTCCACGTGCGCACCTTCCTCTCCAAGAAGATGTCCACAACGGAGTACTCCGCCCGCGCCGGCGGAGCCGCCGTGTGCACCTTCGAAGACTCGCCCGAGGTGTTCCTGAAGTTCCACGAACTCCTCTTCGCCAACCAACCGGCCGAGGGTGGCCCCGGCCTGAGCGACAGAGAGCTCGTCACGTACGCCAAACAGGCCGGAGCGAAGGACAGCACCCTCTCGTGCATCAAGGACCAAAAGTTCCGCCGCTACGCAGTGGACGTGCTCGAGCCCGTTGGCGCGAAGCTCTCGCCCGCAACTCCCGCCGTGTTCATCAACGGCAAAGAATGGGGGGCCGACGGCGCCTGGCAGCAGCCCGGTGCTCTGAAGGAAGCCGTGGCCGCCTCGGGCACGCCCGGTGCTAGCGACGCCGGTGGCGCAAGCGATTCGGGTAACTAAACTCGCGGCGCACGCTACACTAGTGCGAGCGCCGCAATGCTGAAGTAGCTCAGTTGGTAGAGCAGCTGTCTTGTAAACAGCAGGTCGTGGGTTCGAGCCCCATCTTCAGCTCCAAGGAAATCCCAGGTCGGGGCGACTTCGAGTCGTCAGGCCTGGGATTTTTTCGTGTGCTCTGGCCATAACGACTGTGAGTGCTGCCAGGACATATTCGGGAGCACGCGAAGCCCCCGAAGGTCCCCGCGCCTAAGAATTTAGGAGCGTAGTGTGGGTCACAAGCAAGTAGTGGTTCTCAACACACAGCGAAGGACTCCCATGACCGCCGCACCGCAGACCGTGCGCACACTTGCCACCCCATTCACCGTCAACACTGTCGAGATCCCCAACCGCCTCGTGATGACCCCGATGGGGAGTGACCTCGCGAACGCCGACGGCACCGTTGGCCCGCGCCTACTCAAGTACTGGCTCGAGCGCGCCGAAGGTGGCTGTGGCCTCCTCATCACCGAGATCACCCGCGTGAATGACGAGCACGGCGCCGGCACCCCGAAACAGCTCTCCGTGACCCGCGACGAGCTCGTGCCGCAGCTCGCCGAAGCCATCGAGGCCGTTCACGCGCGAGGCTCGAAGATTTTCCTCCAGCTCCAGCACCCCGGCAACCAGGGCCTTCCCCAGCTCAATAAGGGGCAGGTCACCGTCGGACCCTCCGCCGTGCGATCCGAGCTCACCAAGGCCCCCGTGCGCGCCCTTGAAAACGAGGAAGTGAAGAGCCTCGTGCAGGACTTCATCAACGGCGCGCGCCGCGCGAAGGAAGCCGGTGCTGACGGCGTGGAGATCCACGGCGCTCACGGTTACCTTATCGACGAGTTCCTCTCGCCTCGCACCAATAAGCGCGAGGACGAGTACGGCGGTTCGTTCGAGAATCGCTGCCGTTTCCTCGTGGAGATTCTCGATGGCGTGCGCGAGGTTGTGGGCCCCGACTTCCCGATCTCGGTGCGACTTTCGATTTCACAGTGCTATGACTTGATCGGCATGCCCGGTGTAGGTAACGAGGTTGCTGACGGCGTGCGGATCGCCAAGGTGTGCGAGGAGCACGGTGCCGACCTGATTTCGGTGTCGTCGGGCACGTACGAGACCGGCGTGACCGTCATCGAACCCGTGAACACGCCACGCAACTGGCGCGACCCGATGATTCGTGCCGTGCGCGACGCCGTGAAGATTCCGGTCATGGGTGTGTCGATTGTTCGTGAGCCGGAGCAGGCCGAAAAGATGCTCAACGATGGCCTCGTGGACCTCATCGCGATGGGCCGCTCGTGGCTTGCCGACCCGCAGTGGGGCATCAAGGCCATCGAAGGTCGTGACGCGGACATCACCCGCTGCATCGGCTGCATGTACTGCTTCGAGGCGCTCTTTTCGGGCGGGCATGTTGAATGCGCCGTCAACCCGCGCTGTGGGTTCGAATCGGAGTTCCCGCTCGAGCTCGAGCGCAACGCCGAAGGTCGCACGGCCCTCGTGATCGGTGGTGGCCCTGCGGGCTGCGAAGCTGCCGAAACACTCGCGAAGCGCGGCGCGAAAGTCACCCTCGTCGAGGCTATGGACCCCCTCGGCGGTCAGGTCGTGCCCGGCACCAACCCGCCCGGCAAGGATCCGATGGGCTGGCTGGTCGAGAACTACACCCACCGTCTCGAGAAGGCCGGCGTTGACGTGCGGCTGTCGACTCGTTTCGGGGTTGAGGACGTGCGCGCGTTCGGTGCCGACGCCGTGATCGTCGCGACTGGTGCAACCCCAATCGTGCCGAACATTCCCGGCATCGACGGCGACAATGTGGTGGATGCGATCGATGTTCTGGGAGGTACTCGCGAGGTCGCGGGCCGCGCGATTGTCGTGGGGTCCGGCATGACCGGCCTCGAAACCGCTGAGCTAATTGCGGCAAACGGTGGCGAGGTCGCCGTGTACGAGATGGCGCCGGAGCTCGGGGCTGGCGCGTTCCACATGAACCTCATCTCGGTCACCTCGAAGCTCAAGAAGGCCGGCGTCCCCATGAACACGGGGCACCGTCTCGTGGAGGTGACCGGCCCGGGCGCGGTGTTCGAGCCCGACGGCTCCCAGCTCACCGTCGATGCCGACACGGTCGTGCTCGCGATCGGTATGCGCAGCGAGAATGCGCTCGCCTCCGAGCTCGAGGCTGCGGGAATCGAGTTCCGTACCGCGGGTGACGTGTCGAAGGTGGCGAAGGTTGCTCAGGCGGTGGCTACGGGATACCGCGTGGGCCTCGAGGCCTGATTTACTGATTCTCGGGGTCTATTGCACTGGGCTCCGAGAGTCTCGCTCAACGATGGGGGCGCTGCTGAGGCGGCGCCCCCCTGTTTGCTGCACTTCGTGTGACCTGCGGAGCCGCCCTTTTTTTGCGTGATGACTTACGTGGGAACACGGGAGAAGGGAAGGCGGCAGGAGGATCAGCAGGGCAGGGGGCTAAGCAGGGAAGGGGAGGACAGGGCTCAGTCGCGGCTTGCCTTGAGTGCTGCCTTCACCGTCGCGCGCACAAAGTCGTTGAAGCCGGCCGCATCGATGAAGCCCTGGATCTCGAGGTGAGTCCACCCGTGGGCGCTCGCCCACACGGCGCGCAGGAGCGTTGTGGCATCGGAGGGGGAGGTGTCGACGGTGGCGCCGTACTTCGTGCGGCCTTCCGACATTGCCTGCGCGAGGTGCTTTGCGATGCTTTCGAACTCGTCGATATCGGTGCCGAGTGCGCGGAACGCCGTAAGCAGATGGTTGTCTCGACGCGAGAGGCCAAAACCGATGGGCTCTGAGGTGGCGTCGGAATCCTTGGCGACTGCTGCGCTCGCCGCTCCCGGTGCCCCATTGGCCTGCGCTGCCCGGTCGGGGACCTGGTCGGCCTGGTTGAAGATCACGTCAAACAGTTCGGGGTTGTTGACTGCCCAGTCGTGAAGGGTGGTTGCGAGTCCAACCAGGTAATCTTCCGGATCCTGTTCGCGCTTAACCTCGCTGAGGTGCTTCGCGAGATCGCTGGCGGAGCTGACAACGACAGAGTTGAGGAGCTGCTTCTTTCCGCCAAAGAGTGAGTAGATGGCGGTAGTTGAGGTGTTGCAGGCCGCGGAGATGTCGCGGAGGGAGACCGCTGCGGGGCCGCCTTTGGCGAGCGCCTTCGACGCTTCTGCGATGAGCTCGAGGCGCAGCTCTTCGTCGTGATGGCGGGGGGTGTTCATTCCCGTGGACTCCAATCAGGTGTGCCATGTGGCTGGTCCGGTATGTAACGACTTCGTAACTATAGGCCTTGAATCTACGAATGCAAGTGGGACGTTTTGGGCCTTTACGCGCGTTTAGTTCGGCCACTATAGGCCTTGGACCTGGGATTTTGCCAAAACTTTAATGGTTGGTGCAGTTTCAGTGGTTTTGTGTCGCAGCTTGGGTGGGGGAGATCACGTACTTTCGGTGGGTGCGCAAGAGCGGGCAGCTCAAGGCGTGTTCCAGTCAACGGCCTGCGCGCCGCTTTCGGCGAGGAGTGCGTTCGCGCGCGAGAACGGTTTCGACCCAAAAAACCCTCGGCGCGCCGACAGTGGCGACGGGTGCGCCGACTCGATTGTGCTGACGCCACCCTCGACGAGCATAGGGGCGAGCGAGCGCGCGTCTCTCCCCCAAAGGATCGCGACGAGTGGTCCGCCACGCTCGATGAGGGCCTCGATAGCGCGCATCGTGATCTGCTCCCATCCCTTCCCGCGATGCGACGCGGGCGCCCCGGGGGCTACCGTGAGCGCCCTGTTGAGGAGCATGACGCCCTGGTCTTGCCACGCTGAGAGGTCGCCGTGCGCACTCGGCGGGATTCCTAGATCGCTCTCGCGTTCGAGGTAGATGTTGTGGAGCGAGCGGGGCAGTGGGCGCACGTCGCGCTCGACCGCGAAGCTCAGGCCGATCGGGTGGCCCGGTGTCGGGTAGGGGTCCTGGCCGACGATCAGGACGCGCACGTCCGCAAGCGGGGTTTCGAACGCGCGAAAAATGCGCTCGCCCGACGGGAGGTAGCGTCGGCCAGCGGCGAGCTCAGCGCGCAGGAAGGCGCCCATCTGGCGGATGTTCGGTTCGACGCCCGCGAGGGCTTCGGCCCAGTCGGCGGCCATAATGTCGGTCAGGGGAGGCAGCGCGGTCTCGTTCATGCCCCCCAGGGTACGGGGCGTGCCTAGACTTGAATCCATGACCGATGAGCCACTGGCCGATGAACCGCAGCTGAGCGAAACCGATCGCGTGATCCTCGATCTCGAGGCACGCGTGTACCGCAGCGCCGGTGCGAAGGAGCGCGACATCCTGCGGCTTACGGGTCTGACGCCGTCGGGGTATCACGCGCGGCTCGTGCGGCTCATGCGGGAACCCGCGGCGGTGCGGTATGCGCCAAGTGTGGTCCGACGGTTGCGTGAGCGCACGCGTTCCTAGACGTGCGCGTCGCGCCGTCGTTGTCGCCGTGGGGGGGCAGCACTATGGGGGCTTGTTGCCTCGGCGCGCCGCGTGCCCAATCGCCATTTAGGCCCGCGCCAACCGATAGCATGACCTCGTGGCAGATCAGAGCACATACCCGTACGAACCGGACCAGTTTGACCGCGAGGCCGATCAGGTGGGCGCCCACGGCGCGCACCGTGCTGAGGAGCCGTTTTTCAAGCGGAATCTTTCGACGATCATCGTGATCGTCGCGGCGCTGCTTGCGCTCGCACTCGTTCTGTGGGCCGTGTCGGGTCTGGGCAAGGGGAGCGAGGGTGCTCCCGCTCCAGCGGAGTCATCGACGTCGGCCCCGGCGGATTCCGGTGATGGAAAGCCTGCCGCGAGCGACAATGGTGGCGAGGGTGATAACGGTGGCGAGGGCGCTACCGAAGAGCCTTCCGAGGAAGCAGCCCCTGAAGTCAATCGCGAAGCTCCGGTTCTCGTGCTCAATGGCAAGCGGAAGCAGGGCATGGCTGGCCGTTGGCAGAAGGCTCTCGAAGAGCAGGGCTGGACCAAGGTCGATACCGATACGGGCAAACGCGCCAAGAACGCCGGCGTCTACTACAAGAACGACGAGGACAAGGCGACCGCCGAGGCCCTCGCGAAGTACGTCGGTGTCGAGGCTGAAAAGTCCGATAAGTACAGGGCGAACATCACGGTCGTCATCGTTGAGGAGCCGGGTGATCTCGCCGAGATCGACGGTGCGGAGCAGGGCGGCGACGGCGAGTAAAGACTGCCGCAGGGCGTCGATAACTTCCGCGACGCGCGCCTCGAGGGGCGCGGCGGGGGTGTGCCGTCACGCTCCCAGAGAAATTCTCAGCGAGCGTTAGCACTCTTCGCCTCAGAGTGCTTATGATGGGTTAGCACTCGCTTGGCGTGAGTGACAACGGATCTCCGGCAACCGTCGGACCCACCACACACGCCGCCGCGAGCTTTCCAGTGAGGTGAGAGCCCCACCGACCCAGACGTGAAGGGGAGGGCAAGGCTCGTCCGTCGCGGGCACCTGGCTGGAGCACACTCACACACTTTGGGAGTTACCACTCATGGCAAAGCTCATCGCATTTGACGAAGAAGCACGCCGCGGCCTCGAGCGGGGCATGAACCAGCTCGCTGACGCCGTGAAGGTGACCCTTGGGCCGAAGGGGCGCAACGTCGTCCTCGAAAAGTCCTGGGGCGCACCGACCATCACGAACGATGGCGTGTCGATCGCTAAGGAAATCGAACTCGAGGATCCGTACGAAAAGATCGGTGCGGAACTCGTCAAGGAAGTCGCGAAGAAGACGGACGACGTTGCCGGTGATGGCACGACGACCGCTACGGTTCTCGCGCAGGCCCTCGTGAAGGAAGGCCTTCGCAACGTTGCCGCGGGCGCAAACCCGATCGCTCTCAAGCGCGGCATCGACAAGGCCGTTGCCGCCGTGAGCGAGAAGCTCATTGCGCAGGCCGTCGAGATTGAGTCGAAGGAGCAGATCGCGAACACCGCCGCGATCTCGGCCGCTGACCCGGCAATCGGCGAGCTTATCGCCGAGGCTCTCGACAAGGTCGGCAAGGAAGGCGTTATCACGGTCGAGGAGTCGAACACGACCGGCCTCGAGCTCGAGCTCACCGAAGGCATGCGTTTCGACAAGGGCTTCATTTCGCCGTACTTCGTGACCGATCCGGAGCGCCAGGAAGCCGTTCTTGAAGACCCGTACATCCTGCTCACCTCGTCGAAGGTGTCGCAGCTCAAGGACCTCCTGCCGCTTCTCGACAAGGTCATCCAGGCAAACAAGCCGCTCGTGATCATCGCCGAGGACGTCGACGGTGAGGCGCTTCCCGCGCTCGTCGTCAACAAGCTCCGCGGCGTGTTCAAGTCGGTTGCTGTGAAGGCTCCCGGCTTCGGCGATCGCCGCAAGGCCATGCTCCAGGACATGGCGATCCTCACCGGTGGCACCGTGATCTCGGAAGAGGTTGGCCTGTCGCTCGAGACCGCCGACCTCAACGTCCTCGGCCGTGCCCGCAAGGTGGTTGTCACGAAGGATGAGACGACCATCGTCGAGGGCGCGGGCGACGGCGACCAGATCGCCGGCCGCGTGAAGCAGATCCGCGCCGAGATCGAGGTTTCGGATTCGGATTACGACCGCGAGAAGCTCCAGGAGCGCCTCGCGAAGCTCGCCGGTGGCGTGGCCGTCATCAAGGCGGGTGCCGCAACCGAGGTCGAGCTCAACGAGCGCAAGCACCGCATCGAAGATGCCGTGCGCAACGCGAAGGCTGCCGTTGAGGAGGGCATCGTCGCCGGCGGTGGCGTTGCCCTGATCCAGGCGGGCAAGGACGCGTTCGCGTCGCTTTCGCTCGAGGGCGATGAGGCGACCGGCGCATCGATCGTGCAGGTCGCGATCGAAGCGCCGCTCAAGCAGATCGCTTCGAACGCCGGTCTTGAGGGTGGCGTCGTCGCATCGAAGGTCAAGCAGCTTCCGGTTGGCGAGGGCCTGAACGCCGCAACGGGCGAGTACCAGAACCTCATTGAGGCTGGCGTGCTCGACCCGGTGAAGGTGACGCGCTCCGCTCTTCAGAACGCTGGGTCGATCGCGGGCCTGTTCCTCACCACCGAGGCTGTCGTTGCTGACAAGCCGGAGCCGGTGAAGGCTCCTGCCGGCGGCGAGATGGATGCCATGGGAGGCATGGGCGGCATGATGTGATCGCCCGCTAATGAGAAGGAACCCTCGCACTTTCGAGTGCGAGGGTTCCTTTATGTCGTGGTGGGGGCGCTAGTCTTCCTGCTCCTCTTCGCCGGGGACGCGCACGAAGAAGTGCGAGGAAACGGCGAGCAGTTCGCGCATGAGCTCATACTGGCCGCCGTGCATGTCCCAGATCTCGTCTTCGCCGGCAGCTTCGGGACGCTCGTAGATCGATTCGGTTGTGGTGACATCAGCGAGCCAGCCGTTGTCGTAGTACTCCATGAGGGGCTTCATGGCCTCGTTGTACGCCTTGATGGCTTCGAGTCCTTCGACGGCCTTCTCGTATGCTTCGCGGGACTTCACGAGGTTTTCTTGAGCCACGGTCAGGCGTTCGAGGGCTGCTTTTTGTTCGGCGGTGTGCTCTTCGGGAGCGGCGTTATTGTTCATGGCCTTAGTGTGGCACGAGCTCCTTGACGTAGCACTGGGAAACACCATCGTCTTTGTAGGGGGCGAAGAGCTGGGGGAGGCGTTGCCATCCCGTTTTCGTGTAGAGGCTGATCGCGTCCTGCTGGAGGCTGCCGGTGTGGAGGTAGAGCGCGGTTGCGCCGCAGGTCGAGGCTTCCTCTTCGATGTGCTCCATGAGCTGGGTAGCGATGCCTTGGCCTCGGTATTTCTTTCCGACGATGAGTCGTTTTACTTCGAAGCGGTCGGCAAGAGCACGAAGCATAACCGTGCCAACGGCACTGTCGCCTTTGAGTGCGAGGAGCGTGGTGAGAATGGTGGTTGGGTCGAGGGTTTCGTCGCTGCGGCCCTGGTATTCGGGGTGGGCGGCGTAGTAGGCGCGGTAGCGAGGCTCGAGTTCGGCGTCTTTTTCGGCGTGCAGGGCACTGACCCGGGGGTCGCTGTGACTCACGCGAATGATGCGCACTTCTTCGCTCATGTCTCGATGTTAACGGGGTGTGGCGTTAACGGGGTGTGGCCCCCACTCCCGAAGAAGTGGGGGCCACACCGTGTGTTCAACTATTGAACGGTGCGTGAGGCATTAGCTCACTGCTCGCTCTTGCGGCGGCGGGTCACGAGGGCCGCGCCACCTGCGATCAGCGAGGCAGCAGCAGCGAGGAGACCGCCGGTCTCAGCACCGGTGCGCGGGAGGGCGTGCTTGCCACCCTTAGCCGGAACCTTCTTGATCGGCTTGGTCATGCCGTTGTCACCAGGCTGGCCGGGCTTGCCGGGCTCACCGGGCTTGCCGGGTTCGCCAGGCTCGCCGGGTTCACCGGGTTCGCCAGGCTTGCCGGGTTCACCGGGTTCACCGGGTTCGCCAGGCTTGCCGGGTTCACCAGGCTCGCCGGGCTTGCCGGGTTCACCGGGTTCACCGGGCTTGCCGGGCTCATCAACCGGGGTGTCGGTGACATTGATCGTCGCGACTACAACTTCGGTCGAGCCGTCGGGGTAGGTCACGAGAACTTCGTAGACGTTCTCGACAGCTGCGTAGGTCGCCTCAACGGTGATCTCACCGGTGTTTTCGTCGATCTTGACGCCGTTAATCTCACCGTCCTTGAGAGCGAACGTGGTGCCCTCGGGCATGTCGCGCTCTTCGCCGGTCTCCTCATCGGTGAACTTCGGAGCTGCGATAGTGCCAACCTTGCCGCGCTCAACCTCGGCAGGTGCATACACCGGCTGGTAGAGCTTAGCTTGTGGGGTTTCGACAACGTTGACCGTTGCAACAACGACCTCGGTCGTGCCGTCGGGGTAGGTCACGAGAACTTCGTAGACGTTCTTGGCGGGGGCGGCGTAGGTGGCGTGGACGGTGATGGCGCCGGTTTCGGCGTCGATCTCCACACCTTCGATGTCGCCGTCCTTGAGAGCGAACGTGGTGCCTTCGGGCATGTCGCGCTCTTCGCCGGTCTCCTCGTCGGTGAAGGCAGGAGCGGCAACGTAAGTGGTTTCGCCCTGCTCAACGGTGACCTCGGTGTAGGCCGGCTGGTAGGTCTTTGCCTGCGGGGTCTCGGTGACGTTGACGGTTGCGGCGACTGTGTCGGTGGAGCCGTCGGGGTAGGTCACGAGGACTTCGTAGACGTTCTTGGCGGGGGCGGCGTAGGTGGCGTGGACGGTGATGGCGCCGGTTTCGGCGTCGATCTCCACACCTCCGATGTCGCCGGCCTGGAGGGCGAACGTGGTGCCTTCAGGCATGTCGCGCTCTTCGCCGGTCTCCTCGTCGGTGAAGGCAGGAGCGGCAACGTAAGCGGTCTCGCCCTCGGTGACGGTCACCTCTGCGTACACAGGCTGACACATGTCCTTCGCTTTGAGACCAGCAGCGATCTCGTCGGCGATCCTCTGCGCTTCCTCAGCCGCGGCCTGGAGCTTGGCGGCTTCTGCAGCGGCGGCTTCGGCGGCGGCTTTAGCCTCGTCGGCTACGGCCTGGGCCTGGTCGGCTGCGGCTTTTGCCTCGTCGGCCTCGTTCTGTGCCTGCTTAGCGGCGGCGGCGTCTTCGTCGGCCTGGGTCTGCAGCTTATCGGCTTCGGCCTGTGCGTTCTCGGCGTCGGTCTTTGCCTGGTCAGCCTTGTTACGTGCCTCGGTGGCATCGTTCTGTGCTTGCTCTGCGTCTTTGGCGTCGGTGTCGGCCAGCGCCTGCGCCTTATCGGCTTTCTTCTGTGCCTCCGCAAGCGCGGCGTTAGCCGCTGCCTCATCAGGGGTTCCCACCGCGAGGGCGGCGTCGCTCTTCGCTTGCTCGAGGGCTTGGGCTGCTTCGGTGGCGCGCTCTTGGGACTGCTGATCAAGGTTGGCGGCGTCGTCGGCTGCGGCCTGCTTAGTCTCAGCGGCGGTCTGAAGCTTGTCAGCTTCTGCGGCCGCTGCTTTGGCAGCGTCGGCTGCCTCGGCTGCGGTGGCCTGTGCCTGGTCGGCTTCGGCTTGTGCCTGGTCGGCGGCGTCCTGGAGCTTCTTGGCGTCGGCTGCGGCGGCGTCGGCTGCGGCAGCAGCTTCGTCTGCGGTGGCCTGTGCCTGATCAGCAGCGGCCTTCGCCCGGTCAGCGGCAGCCTGAGCCTCTTCCGCGGTGGGCTGGCCCGTGGTCATGCCACCTTCGGTAGCGCATGCGTTCGTAGCGGCGAGGGCGGAAGTGCCAACAACGCCGGAGGTGCCTAGGACGGCGCCGACGGCGAGGGCTGCGGCACCGCGGCGCCACATGGGGGTAACTGAGGAATCCGCGCGGTGGCTGTTCCGCTTGCGGAAAGCATCGAAGACCATGAGTTCTCCAACTTTCGTCGTTTGAGGAGCAAACAGATTCGCCACACAACACCGTTGCGGACGTCCAAAAATGACGCTAACCGGTTTTAAATCGTTTGTGAAGTGCGCAATTTCTCGGGAAATGAGGGGTGCTCCTGGGGGTGAGTATGCTGGTGCGGCAGGTTCACGTGACACCGTGATGGTCGGAGGGGTGTTCGGGATGTGACGATAGCTGTCTCCACCAGAAGCGGCGCTATAGCAAATGTTACGACAATGTTACGGGTTAGTGGGTGGTGGTGTGGGGCTTGGTCGTGACGCTGTCATGCAAAGGTGCAGATCGCAGCGTCGCAGAACGCCTATCATTACTGTGATGAAAGGTCGGCAAGAATGTGGTGCGGGCTATTGGGGGCAGGAATGGAAAAGTCGAAAACTCATAAAAGAAAGACGTATATTTGCTTAATGTTAACCATTCTAAAAGTTACTTTAGGGCACTACCCGGCTAGTGGGCGCGCCACGCCATCACCGCCGGTCGACGTTGGTAACAAAATCGTTATCTGAGAAAGGGTGACGGGAGGGACGTAAGTCCGCCCCTTAGCCAAGCCACGCCTGCGCAAGCAGGCGCTGGCTCTCATACCGCGCTGCGGGGTCGTGGAAGTAGTTCGACACGATGAACTCATCGGCGTGGGTCTCCTCCGCGAGACGCGAAAGCTCCGCTTCAACCTTCGCGGGAGAGCCCACCGCGCGCACCGCGAGTGCTCCGTTCACGCGCTCGAGCACGGGTGCCGGCAGCAGAGCCGAAATCTCGGCGGGCGGCTGAATGAGCTGACGCTTGCCTGTCCCAAGCGCCGCAAAGGCCTGTTGGAGAGTCGAGAACTGTCGCTCGGCTTCCTGGTCCGTTGCCGCAACGTAAACGTTGACGCCTACCATCACGTGGGGCTCATCGATTTGCGCGGTAGGTGCTTCGGCATTGAACTCGCGGCGATACAGCGCGATTGCTTCTTTGTACTGGAACGGCGCGAAGTGGCTCGCGACCGCAAACGGCAATCCGAGCCGTGCCGCGAGGCCAGCGCCGGCAAGCGAACTGCCCAGCACCCACATCGGTACATTCGTCCCCTGCGCCACGTAAGCTCCGATCCGGTAGCGCGAGAGTGTGTCATCGCTCGCCCACGCCTGCATATCAGCAACGGCCCGCGCAAAATCCTCCGGTTCGGCGCTCGTGCGGCCAAGGAGTTGCGCCGTGAGCGGATCGGTACCTGGAGCGCGGCCAAGGCCCAGATCGATTCGATCTCCGTGGAATTGGGTAAGGGTGCCGAATTGCTCGATGACCTGAAGAGGCGCGTGGTTGGGCAGCATAATGCCGCCGGAGCCCACCCGAATCCGCGACGTGCGGGACGCCGCGCGGTCAATGAGGAGAGACGTCGCGTTCGAGGCGAGATTCAGGGTGTTGTGGTGCTCGGCAAACCAATACCGCTTATACCCCTGCTCGTCGGCGAGCTCGACTGCCTTCATCGACGCTTCGATCGCTTCCGCGAAGGACTGCCCCTCGCTCACGCCTACAAGGTCAAGAATTGCCAGGTCGGGACGCTTAGACATAAGAAACCTCCACATACGTGCGCACGATGGATGCGCGGAACCGTCGGACTCTCACCAAACGTCCCGCACATGCGTCTCTATTCCGTGCGCGCCCTGCCGCTGGTGTCTGTGAAAAAATATGTCCATGACGATTACCGCAGCAGCAGATGGCTCCGCACTCGGCAATCCGGGCCCCACCGGCTGGGCCTGGTACGTGAGCGAAGACTGTTGGAGCGCCGGCGGAAGTGCCCACGGCACGAACAATATTGGCGAGCTCACCGCCGTGCGTGAGCTGCTCAGCCAGACCCGCGAGGCCGGCCTCGCGGGCGAAGACCTCGTGATCCTGTGTGACTCGCAGTACGTCATCAACTCCGTCACGACATGGATGCCCGGGTGGAAGAAGAAGGGCTGGAAGAAAAAAGACGGTAAGCCCGTGCTGAACGTCGAGCTGATGCAGGCGATCGACCAAGAGATGCAGGGGCGCAGCGTCCGCTTTGAATGGGTCAAGGGCCATGCGGGCAACGAGATGAACGAGGCCGCCGACGAGCGCGCCCGTGCCGCCGCGACCGCCTACCAAAAGGGCACGGCGCCGAACGAGGGGCCTGGCTTCACGGGCGCCACCAGCAGGGCAGGTGCGGGTCAGGGGGCTGCCCGGCCCGGCGCAGGGGAGGAGATTCCGACGCCTGCCAGCCTCGAGCGTTCCCTGTGGCTCGACAGTGCCTCACCGCTTGCGAGCCTCGGCGAGGATCCCCATCTCATCGATACACGCGCGCGCGCAATGAACGCCGAGGAGTGGGCGAAGGGCGTCGAGGCGCTGCGTGGCCGAGGCGTGAGCGTGAGCGGCGATGTCACCGCGCGCGAAATAGGCCCCCACCTCCACCTCGTTGACACCGTGCTCGAGGCCGCAGGTAGGAAGTTCCGTATCGTGACGGTGCGGGGCGGTAACGAGTTGCGCATCCTCCATCAGCAGTGGAGCGCACTCAGCTGAGCGTGGCTCCCGGCAGCTCCACGCGGAACGTCGCCCCGCCACCATCGGTCTGATGAATCGAGATCGTGCCGTTGTGATGCTGCATGATCGTCGCCGCGATCGAGAGGCCAAGGCCCGCGCCGCCGCCCTGCGTCTGCTGGCGCTGGCGCGACTCGTCGGTGCGGAAGAACCGCTCAAAAACCCTTTCGCGAATATCGGCGGGGATGCCCTCTCCGTGATCGCGCACCTCGATAATGGCCTTCCCCTGGCGGTCCGTGCCGAGCGCCACCTCGACCGGTGACCCCTTCGGCGTGTGCCTGTTCGCGTTACCCACGAGGTTCACGATGACCTGTCGAAGCGCGGCCTCGTCGCCGAGCACACCGAGCGGCGGCACATCCTCGGGCGCGAGCACAGCCCCCGCGAGATCCACGATCGCAACCTCGCGCGTGGGATCAAGTGCCCGCAAGTCCTGCACGACATCCTTCACGATTCCCGACGCGTCGAGCGGCACAAGGTCGAAGGAGCGCTGCTCGTCGAGCCGCGCGAGCCTCAAGAGCGATTCGACGAGGGAACCCATGCGTTTGGCTTCGTCCTCGATGCGCCGCATCGCTTGTGCGACATCCTCTTCGTTCGGCATCGCCCCCATGCGATACAGCTCGCCGTTGCCGCGAATCGCGGCGAGTGGCGTGCGAAGTTCGTGTGAGGCATCCGCGACGAAACGGCGCATGCGCGACTGGCTCGCGAGCGCCTCAGCTTGCGATTCAGCCTGCGCTTGAAAACCCTTCTCTAGGCGGATCAGCATCTCGTTGAGGGCGACGCTCAGTGAATGCACCTCTTGCGAGGAGTAACTCACGGGAATGCGGGTGCCGAGCGTGCCCGCCGCGACATTCTTCGCGGCCTTCTCGACATCGCGCAACGGCTCGAGCGCATAGTGGAGCACGTACCCGCCGAGCCCCACTCCAACGAGCACGACCATCGTGCCCACGAGCACGATGATGAGCGCCATCTCGTTCATCGTCTTGTCGACGCTGCGAAGCGGAAGCGCCACGAAAACCGAGGGGCCATCCGGATCATTCGACGCGATCGCGCGCACTCGCCACGAATCGCGGTCGCCCGCGACGAGGGTGAAGGGCTTGCCCTGCAAGGAAATGACTTCCTCGCGAGTGAGCGAAGGAAACTCGAGAGACAGGTCGCCGTCGGAATCCTGCACCACTCGCTGCAGAACCTCACCGGACTGATCCTGCCACTCGACCACGTAGTCCACGGGCGTGTACTGCGCATTCGGCGAGCCCATCGTGATGAGCGAAATGTTGCGCCGAGGATTCGCGATGACGCTAGGGCTCACCGCCGCCGCGAGGTCAGCATCCACCCCTTCGATAAGCGTGCGCTTGAGCAGAAACAGCGAAAGCGCGCCCGTCACGATCGTTCCCGAAACGAGAACGAGCGCGATGAGCGCGACAATTCGAGTCCACAGAGAGACTGGGCGTTGGGCCCGGGAGGCGCGGGCCTTCGGGGTTTGAGCCAAGGTCAGCGCGGATCGGCAGGACGCAGCACGTAGCCGATGCCCCTCTTCGTGTGGATCATGGGCTCACCAACGACGTCGATCTTGCGACGCAGATACGAAATGTAGCTCTCGACGATGCCCACCTCGCCAGACCAGTCGTAATCCCACACGTGATCGAGGATCTGCGTTTTCGACACGACGCGGCCCGCATTGAGCATGAGGTAGCGCAGCAGCTTGAATTCGGTCGGGGAGAGGTCGATCGGCGAATCGGCACGCGTAACCTCGTGGGAGTCCTCGTCAAGGCGAAGGTCGCCCACGACGAGCGCGCTTTCGCTCGGCTCGGCCACGCCAACGTGGGTGCGGCGCAACACCGCGCGAATGCGAGCCACAACCTCCTCGAGGCTGAATGGCTTCGTCACGTAGTCATCGCCGCCAACCGTGAGGCCAGCGACCTTATCCTTCGTTTCGTCACGCGCAGTGAGGAAGAGGATCGGGTAGTGATGGCCCTTGTCGCGCAGGCGGCGCGTCACCGTGAAACCGTCGATGTCCGGAAGCATGACGTCCAGAACGATCAGATCGGGTTCGTTCTCGGTCGCCAGCTTGATGGCTTCGGCACCGTTGGAGGCCGCAAATACCTCGAAGCCCGCGAAGCGAAGGCTCGTGGCAAGAAGATCGCGAATGTTCGGTTCATCGTCGACTACGAGAAGGCGTGCCTCGTAGTCCTGCTCCTGCTCCGTGTTCATGGGTCAATGGTGTAACCCGAAGGTGAATTTTTGCTGAATATTCCCTGTGACTTCGGGCGGGTGTGGCGAACCGCTACTTCTGGTTGCGGCGGAGCTTGTGAAGCTCCCAGCGCATCTGAATCATCCGCACCGACCCCGCGAGCGCCATGATGAGCGCCCCCGCGATGGCCGCGAGCAGCATCGCCACGCCGAGCGGAAGGTTGAAGTGCCACGTGAAGTACTCGAACTCGGTGGAGACGTTGTTCTGAATCACGAAGACCAGGAGGAGGATCAGCAAAATCGCGCCGACGATGAGCGCGGCCCACACGACAGCCATGCGCGACTTCGGGGCGGGCTGAGTCCCGTGCGCCTCGGCCTGCTGTTCTTGGGTAGCGGTTGACATCGGCTGCTGATGCGCCTGCCGGGTGGGGCGAGCGGCCGGTTCAACCTTTGCGCTGCGGGTGCTCGGGGTAGTGCGAGGTTCCGACGCCTGCCCGGCTCCATCGAGGCTGGAAGTCTTGGGTGTTGCCTGCGACGAGGGCGCAGCGCCCGCGTTATTCACGCCCGCACCCGCGGGGTTCACGCGCGTGACGCCCTCGGTCGTGCTATCGCGAAAAGAGTCGGAGAAACCGTCGTATTCCTTGGAGTTCATACGTGAAGCCTACCCGCTTCGAGCAAATATTCGGTGACAGGCAACTGACGGAAGAGCGCCGGATCGTGGGCGTGCAAGCGTCGGATCCTCCTCAAGCCGAAAACCGGGCGGCGGCTAGACGCTCCCGCCTCTGAGCTCTCGCGCGTCAAGGATCGTGTAGCCGTAGCCCTGCTCCGCGAGGAACCTTTGCCGGTTCTGCGCAAAATCCTGGTCCTGCGTGTCGCGCGTCACGACCGTATAAAAATGCGCCGCGCGCCCATCCCGCTTCGGCCGCACGATCCGGCCGAGCCGCTGCGCCTCCTCTTGACGCGAGCCGAAAGCGCCGCTCACCTGGATGAGCACGCTCGCCTCTGGAAGATCGAGCGAGAAGTTCGCGACCTTCGAGACGACGAGAAGGTCGATCTCGCCTTCGCGGAACTGCGTAAAAAGCGATTCGCGCTCCTTGAGAGGAGTGTCGCCCGTGACGACTGGAGCTGCCAGGCGTTCGGCAAGCTCGTCGAGCTGGTCGAGATACTGACCGATCACGAGCGTGCCCTCACCTCGGTGTCGCGCAACGAGCTGCTCGACGACGGGGACTTTCTCGGGGCTCGTTGCCGCGAGTCTCTGCCGATCCCTCGGCTCCGCCGAGACGTACACCTTGCGCTCGAAGCTCGACATCGTGACGCGCACCTCCGTCATCTCCGCCGGGGCGATCCAGCCCTGCGCCTCGATGAGCTTCCACGGCGCGTCGTAACGCTTGGGGCCGATGAGCGAGAACACCTCGCCCTCGCGGCCATCCTCGCGTACGAGCGTCGCCGTGAGGCCGAGCCGTCGCCGGGCCTGGAGGTCGGCGGTCATACGAAACACGGGGGCCGGAAGTAGATGAACCTCGTCGTAAATGATGAGGCCCCAATCGCGGGCGCTCACGAGTTCGAGATGGGGATGAATACCGCGGCGCTTTGACGTGAGCACCTGGTACGTCGCAATCGTGACCGGGCGGATCTCCTTCTTGGCGCCGCTGTACTCGCCGATTTCGCCCTCCGTGAGTGACGTGCGCTCGAGAAGCTCGCGGCGCCATTGCCGGGCGGAAACCGTGTTCGTCACGAGCACGAGGCACGTGCGCTCGAGCGCCGCCATCGCGCCCGCTCCTACGGTAGTCTTGCCCGATCCGCACGGGAGCACGACAACGCCGCTGCCACCCTTCGTGAAGTGCTCAACCGCCTCGCGCTGATATGGGCGAAGCTGCCATGTGCTCGGGGAATCCGTGAGTGCAATCGGGTGGCTCTCGCCGTCCACGAAACCCGCGAGATCCTCGACGGGCCACCCCAGTTTGAGGAGCTGCTGCTTGAGCGCGCCGCGCTCACTGGGGTGAGCAGTCACCGTCGTGTCATCGATGCGTTCCCCCACGAGCGGCGCGATGCGCTTTGAGCGCAGAACTTCCGTCAGGATCGTCTGATCCTTCGCGAGGAGCACGAGGCCGTGCGCGGGAGAGTTGTGGAGGCTCAGAACGCCGTAGCGCTCCATCGTGTCGGCGACGTCCACGAGCAGCGCGTTGGGAACGGCAAAACGCGAATGCGTGAGGAGGGCATCGACGACCCATTCCGCATCGAAACCCGCAGCCTTCGCATTCCACAACCCCAGGTTCGTGAGCCGATACGTGTGGACGTGCTCGGGCGATTTCTCGAGCTCAGCGAATGGCGCGATCGACGCGCGTGCTTCTTCTGCCGCCGGGTGGGCAACCTCGAGAAGGATCGATTTATCGGATTGGACGATGAGAGCGCCTGTGCCCGCACTCCCCGCCCTAGACAACGGGGGCCGGGCGCTTGCCCTCGATGCGGTTGATCATCGACATGGAGAAGAGCGACATGAAGGGTAGCACCGCGGGAATAAGAAGCATGCCAATTCCCGTGATGGTGACGACGAAAGCGAGAGCAGAGGTCACGAGCCAGGTGAGGATCACGTGCGCGGGCTTCGCGAGGGCCTTGTTCGCTGCGTCTTTGAAGGCGCTGATCGGTCCCGCGTCGCGCCCCGCTGAGAGATGCGGCGCGAGCGAGAAGAAGAACATGCAGGCCAGCGGGCCTATGAGGGGAATGATGATCGAGATGAACGAGAGGATGACGTAAAGAATGTAGGTGAAGAAGGTCTTCCAGTGGAAGAGCCCATTGCCGATGGTGGGGGTTTGCCCTCGCGCCACGAGGCCAGCCGACCTCGCAGCGCCGCTCATCCACGCGGCGAGCGGAAGCTGGATGAGGATCATGATGGCGTACATGACGAGGATGAAAATGATGATAGCCAGGGCGTCCGTACCGTTACTTTCGCTCGATTCGAAAGCGTTGGCCATGGCCGCGATCGAAGCGAAGTAGCCAACGAAAAACACCGCAAGGATGAAGAGGTAGATGGCTCCCCAAATCACACCGGGAACGACAAGTGCGACCCAGTTCTTTGTGAAGGCCTGCCACGCCCACGAGAACGACTTCGAGATGTCGTTGCCGACGTCGGTGCCGGGGGCGGGGCCATCGTACGCGCCGCCCGGGGCGTATCCCACATTCGGCTGCTGCCCCTGAGGTGAGTACTGGGGTTGTTGGTACTGCTGCTGGTTCGTTGATGGGTTACTGAACGTCCCAGGAGATGGGGTGTACGGATCCGTCATGCTCTTGTTCCTCTGGTCGGCTTATGGCACCCCGATGCTAAGACCGGGACCGTCGGCCCCCATTATTGCGTATCGGGGCTGTACACAGCACAGGCTTTTAGACTGTTCGTGAACGAGCGCCACCTTGCGCCACAGTCCCATAACACCGAAGGAGCCGCACGAGCATGGCCAACTTTGATCCCGCCCCCCATTCTGTCGCCGACATCGGCGTGACCGGCATGGCGGTCATGGGCTCGAACCTCGCCCGTAACCTTGCCCGCAACGGATTCAAAGTGGCGATTCACAACCGTTCCGTGGAAAAGACCGAGCGTGTGATTGCTGAGCACGGTCAGGACGGCGAGTTCGTGCCCGCGGAAACCATGGACGAATTCGTCGCCTCGCTTCAGAGGCCCCGCGTCGCGATCATCATGGTCAAGGCTGGCAAAGCTACCGATGCCGTGATCGAAGAACTCGCGAGTCGCATGGACGAGGGCGACATCATCGTGGACTGCGGCAACGCGCTGTTCAGCGATACCCTCCGCCGCGAGCAGGAGCTTCGGGCACGCGGCCTCCATTTCGTGGGGGCGGGCGTATCCGGCGGCGAAGAAGGCGCCCTCAACGGCCCCTCGATTATGCCCGGCGGGTCGAAGGCAAGCTACGACCGTCTCGGCCCCATGTTCGAAAAGATCTCCGCCCATGTGGACGGCGTCCCGTGCTGCACCCACGTTGGTGAGAACGGCGCCGGCCACTTCGTGAAGATGGTCCACAACGGCATCGAATACGCCGACATGCAGGTCATCGCCGAAGCTTACGATCTCATGAGCAAGGCGCTCGGCATGAATGCCCCCGCGATCGGCAAGGTTTTCGAGAAGTGGAACGAGGGCAACCTCAACTCGTTCCTCATCGAGATCACTGCGGCCGTCCTCACCCACACCGACAACGTGACTGGCAAGCCGTTCGTCGACATCATCCTCGACCAGGCCGGCCAGAAGGGCACCGGCGCATGGACGTCGAAGACGGCCCTCGACCTCGGCATCCCCGTCACCGGTATCGCCGAAGCGACCTTCGCACGCTCGACCTCGGGCGGCACGGAGCAGCGAGAGGCCGGACGCGCCGTCCTCAAGGGCGAGACGCAGACGATCAAGATCGACGACGCCGAGCAGTTCATCAGCGACCTTCAGCAGGCGCTGTATGCCGCGAAACTCGTGAGCTACTCCCAGGGCTTCGACGAGATCAAGGCCGGCGCCAAGGAATACGAATGGGACATCAAGCTCGGTGACATGGCGCGCATCTGGCGCGGCGGCTGCATCATCCGCGCGGGCTTCCTCAACCGCATCACTGAGGCTTACGAGCGCAACCCCGAGCTTCCGTTGCTCCTTGCCGATGAGTACTTCACTGCCGAGATTACGAAGTGCATCCCCGCGTGGCGTCGCATCGTCGCGTTTGCGGCAGCCGTCGGAATTCCGGCGCCCGTGTTTTCCTCGACCCTTGCGTACTACGACGCGGTGCGGGCCGAGCGTCTCCCCGCGGCCCTCGTGCAGGCGCAGCGCGACTACTTCGGCGCGCACACCTACCGGCGCGTGGATGCCGAGGGCACGTACCACGTGGAGTGGACGGGCGACCGCACGGAGACCCGCCAGGACTGACTCTTTCCCCTGAATTGCATAGGGGTTGCGGGGGTTTCGTTGCGGCGAATAACCCCCACAACCCCTATGCAATTCACGAAGTAGGGAAGGGTTAGGGCAGGAGCACCCGGTGAATTAGCACCGTGAACTCCTCGCCCGATTCCACATCTCGCGCACGCAGCCTCCCGCCCTCGAGCGCGAGCGGCTCAACCCGCAGCACGCGCGTGCCGCCGCGGCCGTCAACAATGCCGATCTGCACCTCGCGCTCCTCGGCAATCGCCGCGAGTAAACGCTGAGGAACGCTCACCTCCTCCAGGCGCCCCGAATCGGCAGCGCGAATGCGCGCGACAGCCTCGGAAGGGTCGACATCGAGGACCTGCTCGCGACCGTCGGCCTCCAGCTCAAGCCCCACGGGCCCACCGCGCACCGAACCGAGTGTGCGCTCATCCACAGCCGGGCCACGACCGCCTGCGGCAAGAGGTGCGAGGCCAGCGGCTCGCGCCGACCCCATCACGAAACCGGGATCCCCACTCGAGATCACGACGGTCGGGGCGAGCCGCTTGAGGCCAAGCCGGAGCGCCTCGCTCGAATCCATGAGTCGATCCAGGTGTTCCTCCTCGCCCGTGATGAACGAGGTCGCGGGGCCGACGGTGACCTGGCCACGCTTGCGTGCCTCATCCCGCACGAGGTAGGCGAGCACATCGGGAACACCCGTGAGCGAAAGTTCCGCGAGCTCTTCCATGAGGGCATCGGCGGAGCCGCCAGCGCTCAGTGCCCGCGCGATCGACTCGCTGGTCACGCGCGCCACAACCCCGGCGCCGCGCGAGATGATTTCGGTCCATTCGAGTACCGCCGCAACCCGCGCAGAGGGCAGGCCGGGCACGGTCACGGTGAGATCCGCGTCGAGCAAGATGTGGTCGACGGGTTCGGGAAGCTTCTCGTCGAGCGCAGCTTCGAGAACGTCGAGTGCCGCCACTTCCTCGAGCGAGAGCGATTCGAGGGCCGCGGGAGCGAGCACGCTTGGAACGCCGTCCACGATGAGCCCGAATGCCTCGGCCTCGCGCGTGAACGCGTACGCCTCCTCGATCAGGGCTGCGCGCTGCACCGTGGGGAACGCCCACGCAAGCGATTCCGCGAGACTCGCCGCGCTCGCTTCCCGCTCGGGGTAGTCCGCGAGGTGGCGCAGCATGTGGCGCCGGCGCACTTTCACGCCTTTTCTTCCGACGCTTGCCGAGAGCGCAGCGCGCGGAGTTTCGCCGGTGCGAGGCTCCCCTTGGGTGAGGCCGTCGAGGCTGACTTCTCCGAAGCGCGTTCCGGCGAGCGCGCCGAGGTAGTTGGAGCGCACGTACGCCGAGCAGAGGTCGGCCCAGCGGCGTGCGGGGGAAGCGTCGGAAAATTCCCCGTACTCGCGCGTGACCTGCCAGGTTTCGCCGTCGTTGCCGATGAGCCCGCCGACCCATGCGGCGTGGATGACGCTCGTCCACGTCTCGTGGCTCGTGCCTGCGGCGGCGGCGAGGCGGCGCGCGTCGCGCAGGGGAATTCCGCCGCGTTTGAGTACTGACGGTGGATCCGCGTGCCACGTGCTGATCGTGTGCGCGATGCGGCTCGCCTCGAGTGCCGCCTCGATGGCCTGTGCGTCGCGAGCGCCCTCGAAGCGCTCGGGTGCGGCTTCGGGACCCGGGGTGGGGGCGTGGGCGAAAGTGCGGTGGACGATGCCGTCGCGAAGGGCGAGATGGACGGTGCGTGGGATGAGCAGGCGAGGGCCGTCGGCTCCATTGACTTTCGTGATGAGGCGTGCCGATGAGAGCTGCTTCGCGAGTGACGAGGTCGGCGAACCCGTGAGACGCGCCGGGGCGAAGGCGAGCGAGTAGGCGACTTCGTGAAGCGAATCAGGGAGATCCTCGATGATCGTGCGGGCCTCATCTGGCGACGGGTCGCTCGAGAGGCGAGGGGCGAGGCCAGCAGGGTGGGGGAGGGCCTCGGCGAGGGCGCGCACGGGAACAAGCGAGCGCCCGCTCTCATCCGTAAACACGAGGCCGAGCGTCGCGAGCCGGTACACGTGCGGCGCGATCTGCTCGGTCGAGGTGCTCACAGCACGCGCGAGCTGTTCCGGGCTCACGGGCCCCGCGTAGGCGGCGAAGACCTCGGCGAGTTGTAGCTCGGGCAGAACGAGACTGCCCAGTGCCCTGTGGACGCTGCTGGGCTGTGTGGCGCGCGCGGCGAGCGGGGCGATGCCAAGCGGGATGGGAGAGGTGAGATCGCGGCGCGCGTTTAACAGTTCGATGAGTCGTGCGTCATCGAACTCTCTCAAGGCGTCGGCAAGAGTGCGGGCCATGCCTTCAGCCTATCCCCTAGGATGGAGGGGCCCTTCGGGCAATGCCCCCATAGCCCAACGGCAGAGGCAGAAGACTTAAAATCTTTTCAGTGTGGGTTCGAGTCCCACTGGGGGTGCGACGTATCCAGGTCCCGTCTTTCGCGCACGCCGCCGTGATATGACGGATATATGAGGCCACCAGAGTCGATGGCCCGTGCATGGAGCGAAGGCGAAAGGGACGCGAAAAGACATGATGAGCGAAAAGATCGACGAACTTCTACCTCGGATTGAAGCGGCGCTTGCGCGCGGCGGGCGGTCGATGGATGATCTCCTGATTCTGCTCGCGACCAAGACGCGCACCGCTCAAGAGATTCGCGAGGCCGTGGAGCTCTTCGAGAAGCGAGGCGTCAAGGTGGACGTGGGCGAGAACCGCCAGCAGGAGTTCGCCAAGCATGCCGAGCTCGAGGATCTGCACGAGGCCGGCGTCATGCGCCACTACATCGGCACGATCCAGTCCAATAAGGCACGCGACATTTCACGCTTTGCGGATCTCGTCCACTCGATCGATCGCGAAAGTGCGCTGACGAGCATTGAGAAGCGCGCGGCGAACGACGGGAAAGTGCAGCGAGTCCTCATCCAGGTGAACACCTCGGGCGAGGAGTCGAAGGGTGGCTATGAGCCGGACCTCGGTGTTCTCAGGGAGGTCGCCGAGCGCTGCGCCGAAAGTGACTCGCTCGCGCTCGAGGGCCTCATGACAATCGGCACGAACACGGACGACGAGGTGGAGATTCGTCGCTCGCTTCGCCAGTTGAGGGAGCTTCGCGATGGTCTCGGCATCGAGGCTGTCAAGGAGCTGTCGATGGGCATGAGTAACGATCTTGAGATCGCGATCGAGGAAGGCGCCACTATTGTTCGCGTCGGCTCGGCAGTGTTCGGCCCGAGGGACTATTCTCACTAGTGCATCCGGGCCCGAGGGCGCGCAGCGGATCGGCCCACCCGTCATATCCCGCGAAGGACTCTCGTGCGCCCCACTTCCTACGACACCCTGACGCCATTTCAGCGTGCATTCGCCCTGTTCGCGATCGCGATCGGCGGGTTCGGTATCGGCTCGAGCGAGTTTGTGTCGATGGGCATCCTGCCTGACATCGCTCATTCGCTGCTTCCCGAGCAAATGGCGGTGAATCCCGAGCACGCCATCGCGCAGGCCGGCTGGGCGGTGAGCGCTTACGCCTTCGGCGTAGTCGTGGGTGCCCCCACGGTGTCGCTTCTCGGCGTGAAGATCGCGCGGCCAAAACTCATCATGCTGCTCGCGCTCGGGCTGCTTGTGGGGTCGGTGCTGTCGGCGTCGATGCCCGTCTTCGGCCTGCTTATTCCAGCGCGGTTCCTTGCGGGCCTTCCGCACGGCGCCTTCTTTGGCGTAGCGGCACTTCTCGCCGCCGACGTCATGGGGCCGGGTAACCAGGGCAAGGGCATTGCGCTTGCCCTGATGGGGCTCACGGTTGCCAACCTGCTTGGCGTCCCGCTGCTCACGGCCTTCGGCCAGCAGCTCGGGTGGCGAACCGCGTACTGGATCGTGGCGGGCGTGTTTGCCTTGTCGATCCTCTTGCTGTTCCTCGCGATCCCGCCGCAGGAAGCTCCAAAGGGGCGCAGCGTCAAAGACGAACTCGGGGCGTTTAAGCAGCCACGCATGTGGATGGTCCTCGTGATCGAATGCGTGGGCTTCACGAGCTTCTTCGCGATGTACGGATACATCGCCGATGTCACGGTGAGCGTTGCCGGTATCGACAAGCTGCTCATCCCCGTGATCCTCGCGCTCGCGGGTGCGGGTATGACGCTCGGCAATTGGATCGCGGGGCACCTCACGGACTGGTCCTACCGCGCGAGTCTGTTCATCGTGTTCCCGATCTTTATTCTGATGTTCATACTGCTCATTGCGCTGCGAGAAAACCCAGTGGGCTTCGGCGTGGGTGTGTTCCTCGTGAGTGCGACGAGCTCGATCACGAGCCCGCTCATGCAGGCGTGGCTCATGACGAACGCCGGCAAGTCCGTCACCCTCGCGGCCGCCTCACACCACGGCGCATTCAATGTCGCGAACTCCCTCGGCGTCATGTTCGGTGGATTCATTCTGAGCGCCGGCTTCGGGTTTTCCGCGGTGCTCTACCTCGCGGGCGGCCTCGCCCTGTTCGGCATGGTTGTGACGTTCGCGGGTCTGTGGATCGATCGCGATGGCGTGCATGACATCAACGCCCTCAATGACGAGAGCGAAGATACGACGTTCGGCGTGAGCATTCTGCGGACGCAAACGGGAGAGATGGTGGCGATTGCGGCAGGTGCGGCGGGTGAGAGCGTCGCGCTCGAGGCCGACGATGCCTATCTCGAATCGCATCACCGCGCGGAATAGCGCGTCCCTGAAAGTCGTTGGATTAACCGTAACTAGACTGTGGGCACGTAGCGATGCCCTCGAGAAAAGGACACCCTGTGGCGCGAAACAACGCAATCTTGAACAACAGCCCCGCTTTCCGTAATTCCGGCGGCTATGCTCCCGCACCGGAGTACAACCAGGCCCCGGGCACCCAGCAACAGTGGGGCCAGCCCCAGCAACAGTGGGGCCAGCCTCAGCAGCAGGCGCCGGGCTACCAGGCTCCCCAATCCCAGCAGGGCGGCTACAGCCCGGCCGATCTTGAAGCCATGTATAACCGCCCGGCCGCAACCGGCTTTGACACGGGCCGCATGACATGGCGCAACACCATGAACGCGATTACCGCGACCTTCGGCGTGATCATCGCCGTCGCGTTCGTGATCATGATGCTCCCGACTGTCACGGCGCTCGTGATGGGAACGGAGGAAGGCCGCCAGATCGGCTTCGCTTTCGCGTCGATCGCCGCGATCGTTGGCGCTATCGGAAGCTTCGTGACCGTTCTCGTGAACGCGTTCAAGAAGACGCCGAGCATGTGGGTCACCCTCGCCTACGCCGTGTTTGAGGGCCTGCTCCTCGGTGGCATCAGCCTGTTCTTCGAGACGGTCTACCCGGGCATCGTGCTTCAGGCCGTGATTGGCACTCTCGCCGTCGCCGGCTCGATCACCGTTCTTTTCCGCATGGGGAAGCTGCGTACGAGCCCGAAGCTCACGAAGATGTTCCTCATCGCCTTCGGTGCCTACTTCGTGTTCACGCTCGTGAACCTCGTGCTCGTCCTCCTCGGCGTGACTAACCTCCGCACGGGCATGCTCGGCGTCGTGATCGGCTTGGTGGCCGTGGCGCTCGCGAGCTACAGCCTCGTGATGGATCTCGAGGTGATCCGCAACGGTGTCGATAGCGGCGCCCCCAAAGCCTATGCCTGGACGGCGGCCCTTGGCCTCGCCGTAACCGTGGTGTGGATGTACACGGAGATCCTCCGCATCCTCGCGATCTTGCGCGACAACTAACCGCGCACAGCAAGAAACGGCCCGGGCCCTGAGGGGCTCGGGCCGAACTCATTCTTGGGAAGTCGAGTATCCGACGCCTACTCGGTGACCTTGAGGGTCGCGATAGCTTCCTCGAGTCCCTTCACGTGTTCGGGGTGGTCGGCGGCAACGTCGGAGACGAGTGCGCTTGGCCCCTTGGGAGTCTCGACGACGATCGCGGTGACGATCGAGGCGTTTGTGGTGCGCAGCCGTATCCCCTTCGATTTCGGGTCGAAACCGTAGGTTGCCTGGACGATCCACGCGGGCCTTCCGTCGACGGTCGTCGATTTGCTCGTGTAGTTCGTGATCTTCGGGTTGTCGCCGAACTGCTCGACAACGTTGAAGTGTGTGGCGTAGCACTGGAACATGGCGATGGCCATCTGCTCGGTGCCGGGGTAGGGGCCCTCGACATCTTCTTGCCACTCGATGCGGCCCACGGTGACGACGCTGTACCAAAACGACTCGACTTGCTTCGAATAGGCGCCCGTGTCGTAGAGGTACGGCACGTTTTCGTTCTGGTACCACTCCGAGTCCCAGTTCTTGGGAACCGTGTATTCGAGGCCTCCGCCCTTGATGGTGTTCCCGCTCTGGGTGCGCGACACCGTCGGCTTCGAGGACATGAGGCACTGCGTTGTGGGGGCCTGCGTGAAGATTTCGGGTGGCGGCTCGTTCGGGGCGGCCGGCGTGGGCTGCTCTTCTTTGTTGTTAGGGTCGCCCTGGGTGTTGACGCCAACGGTCGAGCCTTCTTTGGCGATGGGTTCTTCCTCGATGCTGCGCATCGCGACTTGCGAGACGAAAAGGCCCAGGGCGGCAATGAGCGCGATACCGCCGATGACGATGCCGATGACGACTTTGCGTGAGCTGTTGTCCTCACTGCTGTCATGGAGCTGGGCGTTGAGGGCTCCGCTCGGATCCTCTCCCCATCCGGAAGCGCCGCTTGCCCCGGAGCCGTCGGACCTCCCGCTGCCCGTGCCAGCCGAGCCCGCAGAGAAATCGGGCAGGCGAGGCTCGTGCGGGCTCTCCTGGCCCGGGTCGCTCTGATCGGGTGTGCTCACGCGCGTCCCTTTCCCTTTCGCCAACGTCTCATGTCGTCGCCCTTATTCTCACACTCCTTGACTGCGGCGGCTCTCAGAAGGTGTCGACCCAGGTAGCGATAGGGTTATACGACGTGACTCGGGGTGTCCCGGGGCCCGATTGCGGGTCCCGAGGGCTGAGATCAAACCCGTCGAACCTGCTCTGGAAACCTACCTGCGAAGGGATGTCACTCGTGACACAGTCATACACCGCCGGCATCGACAAAGCCGTGAACGCCATGCGCGAGGCCACACCGCTCGTGCATTGTTTGACGAATACAGTCGTTCAAAACGTCACCGCGAACGTGTTGCTCGCCGCTGGCCAGGCCCCCGCGATGGTCGATCACCCCGGCGAAGCTGCCACGTTCGCGCAGATTGCGAGCGGCGTGCTGGTCAACACCGGCACGGTCGCGCCGCACCAGGTTGAGTCGATGCCGCTCGCGGCAGAGGCGGCTGTGAAGGCGGGCGTGCCGTGGGTCCTCGATCCCGTGGCGATCGGTGCGCTCGAGGTTCGAACGTCGCTCGCGCACCGCCTGCTTGAGCTCGCGCCTACGGCGATCCGCGGCAATGCGTCGGAGATTTCCGCGCTCGCGGGCCTCGGCGCGGGTGGTCGTGGCGTGGATGCGACCGATTCGGTGGACGACGCCTTGCCTGCCGCCGCATCCCTCGCCGAGCGTACGGGCGCGGTCGTTGCCGTCTCCGGCAAGCGCGACCTCATCGTGTGGGACCGCGAAGGCGACATCCGCGCGCTCTGGCTCGAGTCCGGCCATGACCTCATGCCGCGCGTGATCGGTACGGGCTGTGCGCTCGGCGCCACGATGGCCGGGTACGTGAGTATCGCTCCGGCACTCGAATCTCGTTTTTCCGACGCCACCTGCGCGCCCATCGATGCGAAGGCCCTCGCGGTGCTCACGGCCCACGCGCACTTCGGTGCCGCCGGACAGCTCGCTGGTGAGCGCGCCTCGCGCCCCGGTTCGTTCGCGGTCGCGTGGATCGATGCGCTCGATGAGCTGAGCGGCGCCGACATTGCCGCACGCGTGCGCGTGACCGAGGCGTCGGCATGAACGCCTCGGCTTCGCGCGAGCGCGCGGCGAAAGCCGACTGGGCGCTCTACTTCGTGACTGACTCGGCGATGGCAGGCGGTGCCGATAAGGTACCCGCCCAGGTTGCCGAAGCGATCGAGGGCGGCGCCCACGTAATCCAGGTGCGAGATAAGGACCTTGATGACGACGCCTTTGTCGAGCTTGCGCGCCAGGTGCGCGACGTGGCCCGCGAGGTGGGGGAGCAGCACGGCCGGGAGATTACGGTCATCGTCAATGACCGAGTGGAGGCCGCTCGAGAGCTCGGTCTCGACGTCCACGTGGGTCAGGGCGATATGCCGGCATCCCAGGTGCGTGAACTCCTTGGCGCCGAGGCGATTATCGGCGTGAGCGTGTCGAATGCCGAACAGCTCGAGGGTGTGATCGCCGAGGGCTTCGCCGACGTCGTTGGCATCGGCCCGATCTGGAACACCGCGACAAAGACCGATACCGACCCCGCCGTGGGTCTTGAGCAGCTCGCCTCTCTCACCACGTGTGCACACGAGGCCGGTATCGTGGCGGTGGCGATCGGAGGTATTTCGATTCGCAACGCGAGCGAGGTCGCAGCTACGGGCTGTGACGGTATCTGCGTGGTTTCGGCGATCGCCGGATCCGAGGACCCCGCGACCTCCGCGACGTTTTTGCGCCGCGAGTTCGTGATGAACCAGCCGCTCTAAATTCTTCAGCCCGATTCATACGCGAGCTGTTTTCAAGGAGGACAACCCCATGCGCCCACCCATTGCACTGACGATCGCCGGAAGTGACCCGAGCGGCGGCGCCGGCATCCAGGCGGACCTTAAAACGTTCACGGCGCTCGGCACATACGGCTGCGCCGTTCTCACGTCTCTCACCGCCCAGAACACGCAGGGCGTGGACGCCGTGTTTACGCCGCCCGCCTCCTTCGTGCGCGAGCAGCTCACGACTTTGCTTGACGACGTTTACGTCGATGCCACGAAGATCGGCATGATTCCTAACGCCGAGGTTGCCGAGGTCATCGCGGATGTCATCGAGGAGCGCCGCAGCGATTTCGGCAAGATCGTGCTGGACCCCGTGATGGTGGCGACCTCGGGCGACATGCTGATGGGGGAGGATGCCATGGAGATTCTCCGTGATCGCCTCCTCCCGCTCGCCGACGTTCTCACGCCCAACATCCCCGAGGCCGCGCTGTTGCTCGGCGAAGACCCGGCGACCGACGAAGAAGAAATGAAAGAGCAGGGCCTCAAACTCATCAATCGCGGCCCGAAGTCAGTTCTCGTCAAGGGCGGTCATCTTCGTGGATCCGCGCTCGTCGACGTGTTCGTGCAGCTCGGCAACGTCGTGGACGTTCTCACGGGCGAGATGATCAATACGCGCAATACGCACGGCACCGGCTGCACCCTCTCGTCGGCCATCGCCGCGCAGTACGCGCGTGTGGCGGGCGGTGCTGACGCGACTGACATCGGCGTCGTGGCAAGTGCACGCGAGTTCCTCCAAAGCGCGATTCTTCACGCGAAGGAATGGGAGATCTCGAAAACTCCCGAGAGCGGCCACGGCCCCACCAACCATCTCATTACCGTTCAGGGGGTGTGAGCGTGGCACTCATTGAGCCCGCGGGCCCGCACACGGCCCGGATGTGGGAGGAAACCAAAGACATCCGTGCGCGCATCGACGCCCTGCCGTTCCTCGCCGAACTCGGCGCCGGCACGCTCGATCCGGAAAAATTTACGTTTTACATCCAGCAGGATGCCCAGTACCTCGTCGCGTACCAAAAGACGATGACCGCTATCGCTCGCCAGGCGCCAGGGGCAGATGAGCTTCGCTTCTGGGCGAAGTCAGCCGTCGGCGCCATCGCCGAAGAAAAGGCGATGCAGGAAGAGCTCTTCACGAACGACATCCTCGCCGCCCACCGAGTCGAAGGACTCGGGATGAGCCTGCACACCGCGGCCTACAGCAACTTCCTGCTCGCGAGCGCCACCTACGACACGTACGCGGTTGCCGCCGCGGCCGTGCTCCCGTGCTACTGGATCTATGCCGAATCGGGAGTTGCCGTTCTTGACGCAAGCAAGGGCGCGCTCGAGGGGCACCCCTACGGTACGTGGGTCGAGGCGTACGCCGACGAAACGTTTACACGGATTTCTCGAGAGGCCGTGCAGCTCGTCGAAGAAGCGTGCGATGCTGCGGGAGAAGCCGAACGCGAACGCGCGATCGAAGCGTTCCGGCAGGCCACTCGCTTCGAGGAGCTGTTCTGGACTCAGCCCATGGACGAACCTGAGGCGCGCATCCTTATTTGAGCTGGCGCGACTAGGCTTGCTCCAGAACACATCACCGCAGTGGGAAAGAGGAGACACCATGAGCGATCCGCATCTGTGGCTCGAGGACATCACCGGTGAGAAGCAGCTTGCCTGGGTGCGCGAGCGCAACGCCCGCACTGAAAAAGACCTCGACGCCGATCCGTTCACCGCTGAACTCGAAGCGGAAATCCTCGAGATCCTCAACGCGAGTGATCGAATTCCCGGCGTCACGAAGCGGGGCGACTTCCTCTACAACTTTTGGACAGACGCCGAGCATGAGCGCGGTGTGTGGCGCCGAACGACCCTCGACTCCTACCGCACCGAGAACCCCGAGTGGGAAACCCTCATCGATGTCGACGCCCTCAACGTCGCCGAAGGCGAGGATTGGGTGTGGCACGGCGCCCACGCACTGCGTCCCGCCGAAGGCGCGCCCTATCGTCGCTTCCTCGTGAGCCTCTCGCACGGGGGAAGCGATGCCGACGTCACGCGCGAATGGGATCTCGAAACCCGAAGCTTCGTGCCGGAAAGCGAAGGCGGCTTCGTGCGGCCCGAAGCGCGCGGCTTCGTCTCGTGGATCGACGAAGACACCGTGTGGGTCGGCACTGACTTCGGCGAGGGGACGCGAAGCAATTCTGGTTACCCGCTCCAGGCGCGCGTGTGGAGACGCGGCACGGCCCTTTCCGACGCCACCCTTGTGTTTGAGGGCGACGCGCAGGACATGCTCGTCTACCCAAGCCACGACCAGACCCCCGGCTTCGAACGCGACTGGGTCACGGTCATGCACACCTTCTACACCTCGACAACGTATGCCGTGGCTCGTGAAGGCGACGAGTTTCAGCTTCTCAAAGTTGACGTCCCAAGCGACATCGACGTGAGCTTCCACCGCGACCTCGCGATCCTGAGGCCGCGCAACGAATGGGTGACGGGAGGCCACACGTACGCCGCCGGCAGCCTGCTCGCGTGCGACTTCGACGCATTTATGGCGGGAAACCGCGATTTCGACGTGCTCTTCGATCCCGCCCCCACTACCTCGCTCGACGGTCTCACGATTACAAAGGATTACCTCGTCGTAACGGTGCTCGACGACGTTAAGCACCGCCTCGATGCGCACTACCGAAACGGCGATGGCAGCTGGGAGCGCGAAGATCTCTATCCCGAGCTCACCGGCTCGCTGAGCGTCGCCGCGGTCGATTCCGATGAGAGCAACGACGTGTGGATCACCCGCAACGATTTTCACGTGCCCGTGACCCTCTCGCTTGCAAGCCTCGACGGCATCCGTGAGGGAGACGGCGCTGGCGAGATCGAGACGATCAAGACGACGCCCGAGCGCTTCGATGCGAGCGGCGTCGAGGTCACTCAGCACTTCGTTGAGAGTACCGATGGTACGCGCATCCCATACTTCGAAATCGCGAAGGCCCAGGAAACCGTCGGACCCCGCCCCACGCTGCTCTATGGTTACGGCGGCTTCGAAGTGTCCCTCACCCCGCACTACCTCGGTGCGATCGGTAAGGCGTGGATTGAGCGGGGCGGCGTGTACGTGCTCGCGAACATTCGAGGTGGCGGCGAATACGGGCCCGCATGGCACCAAGCTGGACTCAAAGAAAACCGCCACAGGGTCTACGAAGACTTCTCGAGCGTGGCGCGCGACCTCATCGATCGTGGTGTGACTGATGCGAAGCACCTCGCCGTGCGCGGCGGCTCCAACGGCGGCCTGCTCACCGGCAACATGCTCACGCAGTACCCCGAGCTGTTCGGCGCCGTCGTGATCCAGGTGCCGCTTTTGGACATGAAGCGCTACTCGCACCTTCTCGCGGGAGCGAGCTGGATGGCCGAATACGGCGACCCCGACACCGACGACTGGGACTTCATCAAGACCTTCAGCCCGTACCACCTGCTGCGCGATGACGTCGAGTACCCGCCCACCTTCGTGCTCACCTCGACCCGCGACGACCGCGTTCACCCCGGCCACGCCCGCAAATTCACGGCCGCGCTCGAGGAGCTCGGCGCCCCCGTCAAGTATTGGGAAAACGTCGAAGGCGGGCACGGCGGCGCCGCCTCCAACGCGCAAGCGGCACGCATGAACGCACTGGTCCACGCCTTTTTGTGGGCAACCGTCGGAAAGAAATAAACCGAGCGCATGGACCTATACGACCGCCCTGCCGCGAACGAGCTTCTCGCCTCCCGTAATGACGTGATGACCGTCTACCGGGAGTTCGAGAACTCCGAAGGGCGCCTATTCCCGCTCAGGTATGTGCGGGCCGGCTATCAGTCCGATCTTCCCACGATCATGGTCCTTCCCGACGGGCCGGGCGTTGCGAGCGTGTTCCCGTACGAGATTCTGCGGCGCGACATGGTCAAAAAGGGACTCGACGTCATCATGATGGAGCATCGCGGCGTGGGCATGAGCCGCGCGGATGCACAGGGCAATGACCTTCCCGTTGGCGTGATGAGTGTGGAGAACGTGCTCGACGATGTGCGTGCCGTGCTCGACCACGCGCAAGTGCCGCGCGTGGTGCTGTACGGAACCGGGTACGGTGCCTACATCGCGCAACGGTTCGCCCTGCGCCACCCGGAGCGCGTGTTCTCGATGGTTCTCGATTCGCCCTTCACGGGCGTGCGCGACGGGCGCGCCCTTCGCGAACTCATGCGTGACCTGTATTGGCGCGGAACGTTCGACGCGACCGAATCGATCGCGCGCGCCGTGCGGATGCTCGTCGAGCAGCGCGTCGTCCCCGTCGATGAGACCGGCGTTGTGCTCGCCGCCGTCCACGAGTATGGAGGCGTGAACTCGGTACGCGATCTCGTGGACCTTCTCGTGCAGGGGCGCGGTCAGCTCGCGTGGGCATCGATTCACCAAATCATCACCGGCCGCGAGTGGTTCAACACCACGCCCTACGTATATGAAAACGACCTGGCTGGCCGCATTTCTGCGACCGAACTCGGATTCGCTGAGGCCAGCGACGGCAAGCCGCTCGACCCGCTTACCGTCTACGCGCGTCGCGCCGCGCAGTTCCCGCCGTTCACGGGGGAGAGCTTTGACCTGGAATCGGCGAGGCGCTCAATCACGACTCCCACGCTCGTTGTGGGCGGGGCGCGCGATGTGATCGTGCCGTTGTGGCGCTCGCGCCTCGCAGCCGACGAAATTCCCGGCGCCCACGTCGGATCCGATCCGTCGAATCCGAGGTTGCGATTCATCTCCGCTCACAACGTCGGCCACGCCCTCATTGACTCGCACATCGAGCTTTCGGTCGTCGCGATGCGCTGGGCCGCCGCGGGTGCGATCGATGCCCTCCTCGATCGCGACATCAGTTCGCTCAATCGCAGCGTGCGTAACGAGGCCTACGGCCGCGGCATCCGCACGGCGCTTCTCGCCGAGCAGTATTCGCCGCTCAAACTCTGGTCGGTTCGCTCGCTCGCCGCGGGGCCACTCGCCTCCGCCGATGCCCGCGGACCTCGAGGGCTCACTCGCCGCTAGGACTCACTCGCTTCTAGGGCCGCCTTGGCACGCGACCTGCACGTAAGAGTTCGCAAACACGAGTTTGTACGGCTCGCGCGCGCTCGTGATGACGGATGCGCCGTTGAGTCGTTCAGGTTTTGCGTTTGCATTCGCGGTCCACTTCGCATTTGCCCACTCGGCCCAGCCGCCCGGGAATTGCTCCTGCTCGCGCGCCCCGTACACGCCCGCGACGCATTCGGGTGCCCGCTTCGTCTCGCCGTGCATCCACTGCACATCGTTTGTCGCCACGAGCGGGGCCATTAAGCGAATGTCGCTCGCGACCGTCACGCCCTTGGGCACATGCGCTTGCCCCTCTCGAGCGGCATTGGCGAACTCCGAGTTCGGGTTGAGCGCCCCGGTTGCGATCCACGTGAGGGGAAGCGAGGTTGCGAGATACGCGGTCGACAGGACCGAGAGGGCAACGCCGAGGCGTTTCGTCCACAGCTGTGCTTTTTGCGGCGCGAGCGGGCGTTCACGAAGCTCAGCCAGATGCGTGAGCGCAGCTCCCCGCATGTGCGGGAGGGTCGCAAGGAGCGCCGCGAACGCGATCGGCATAAGGAACGAGTTGTAGTGCCACTGCCAGGTCCAATAGTGCTCGACGGAACCGAGGAACCGCCAGGCAAGCGTCGGAAGAAGACCGAGCGCAAGTGGGCTCGTGACCCCCACGACACCCATGAACGCCACGAACATGAGCACCGTTTGCCACTTTACGAGCGGCGTGAAAGCCTGCGTGAGCGGCGCAAAACTCTCCGTGTACACGTACGCGCTCGCGGGGCTCAGCGCCGGCAAAATCACCCACGTGGCGAGCACAAACCACACGAGGCCCCACGCCGAAAGCAGCAGCGCGTAGCGGGGTTTCTTTTCCGACGTTAGCCTCGCAACCGTCGCGCGGAGCCTCTGCGAGGGGCTACCCGCTTCGGGCCCGGGTGTGCGCCACATCCACGCCATCGCGAAACCGAGCATCATCACGGTGAGGCCCAGATCTTCCTTGACGAACACGAGTGCGCCGATCCACAGGAGCGCTGCCTTCGATCGGTTCTCAAGGAAGGCCGCGAGACCGAATGCCACGAAGAGAACGGCGAACGCATACTCGTGAAATTGGACGTTCTGGCTACCTTGGAGCCCGAAGGAGAACGCGTAGCCGGCGCCGGCAAGCATGCCGAGTCGTGGACCGAGTTTCGCCATTGCGACGCGCGTGAGCGGGTACACGCTCGCCCCAAACAGCGCGGCCTGCGCCCACAGCAGCACGGCTGGTGACGGCCACAGCCACCACAGCGGTGCGAGCAGTACGAGGACTGGGTGGAAGTGGTCGCCGAGTAGGTTGAAGTTATCGCCCTTGATCGGCACGATCGGGGCATTGACGTGCGCATACTCCTTGACGGCTTCGGCGAAGATACCCAGATCCCAGCTCGGGAAGAAGTACGAGTCCCACTGGAGCATCGAGAGCCATCCGTAGAGTGTGGTTGCCGCGAGGGCGAGGCCGAGCGGGGCGAGGCGCATGGGGTCCAGGACCGCGTCGAGGAAGGCGTTAGTGCGTGCACTCGGGGTGTCTTTTTCGCTTGTGTGTGCGGTGCCTGTCGTGCTGCTGTTCGCGCTCGAGTTTGCGTCTGTAGGCTCAGGGTGCAAAGTTGTCACGCGCCCCATTGTGCCAGGCATGCGCTTCGACGGGACCGTTCTCACGATGCGCATGCAGCTAGACCCAGCTCGTGGTGGTCGGTTCTTAGCGTTGGGAGCGCCCTCGTTTCTTTTCCGCCCCCCTTGCCCCGCTTCTTGCTCTAGTTCAAGCGGCGATTTTCGCTCTTCGGACAGTCCTCGCGACCGGTTGCGGCGCTATAACGGAGTCCTGTCAGGGACTTCGTCCGCTTTCTGCTCAGCCACCGTCTTCTGCTCAGGCTTCGCCTTCTGTTTCGGTAGCTTCCCCCTTCCCTTTGTTTGCTGAAGGTGGGGGACACCCCCAACCCCCCAATCAAAGCTGCCCTGCCGGCAGACCAGAGCGGCCGTGTGAGTATCGGACAATAATGCGTAGTCCTCCAAGGGTCTGGACACAGGAGCTTTTCCCTTGCCTCAGTGGTGCGACCAGGGGGAGAAGAAACATCCACCCCGGTGCACCTGCTGCGGTGACAGCGACCCATCGCCCGCAGCAGGTGGCAATCGTCACGGTTATCCCTCTTTGGCGAGGGTGGAGAGAGCAAGGGGGCGCTTCATGGTGGAGCCTTTCAGGGTCATATGAGGGCAGTGGAGAGAAGCGGTGGATCAGTGGACGGCGGTGGATGCCGGAGTAGGCGTGGTGTGTTCCTCCTTCGACTCGGTCGGAGCCAGGTGAGCCGGATCCAGATCAATGCGGCGCAACAGCTGGGCGTTCAGGGCCACCACGATGGTCGAGGCAGACATCAAGATCGCGCCCACGGCCGGGGACAGCACGAACCCGATCGAGGCGAGCACTCCGGCGGCCAGCGGCACGGCGAGGATGTTGTAGCCAGAGGCCCAGATGAGGTTCTGGATCATCTTGCGGTAGCTGGCCCGGGACAGCTCAATCATCGACAGCACTGCCCGCGGATCATCACTAGCGAGGACCACCCCGGCAGATTCCATGGCCACATCCGTGCCGGCACCGATGGCGATACCGACCTCCGCGCGGGTCAGAGCGGGGGCGTCATTGACACCGTCACCGACCATGGCCACGCTCAAACCCCGGTCCTGCAGTTGCGTGACCTTGGCGTCTTTGTCCTGGGGCAGGACCTCGGCGAAGACCTCATCAATGCCTAAGTCCTGACCGACAGCGTGGGCCACCTGCTGGGCGTCGCCGGTGATCATCGCGACCTTCACCCCGCGGTCCTGCAGGGCTTTCACGGCGGCGCGGGATTCGGGGCGGATCTTGTCCTCGACGGCCACCGCACCGATGATCTGACCGTCGCGGACAATATGGAGCACACCGGCCCCACGCCCGGTCCAGGCGCTGGTGGTGTCGGTGAGCTCGGCCGGGGTGCTGAGGTTGAACTCGCGCAGCATGTTCGGCCCGCCCACGAGGATCTCAGCGCCATCGACAGTGGCCCGGACCCCCCGGCCGGAGGCGGCGCTGAAACCAGTTGCACGGATGTGCCGACGGGAGGCCTCGGGATGGGCGGCCGCGGCCGCCACGATGGCGCGGGCTACGGGGTGCTCGCTGTCGGCCTCCGCGGCGGCGGCCAGGGCCAGGGCCAGCAGCTCTCCCTCAGTGACGCCGACAGCTGCCGCGACACCGGTGACCGCGTGCGCACCCTCGGTCAGGGTGCCGGTTTTGTCGAAGAGCACCACGTCGATGGTGCGCATCCGCTCGAGCGCCATCCGGTCCTTGATGAGCACCCCGGATTTCGCGGCCCGCTCGCTGGAGATCGCAATGACCAGCGGAATCGCCAGGCCCAGGGCGTGCGGACAGGCGATGACCAGCACCGTGACCGTGCGCACCACGGCATCGTCCGGGCTGCCGATGATGGTCCACACCACCGCGGTGATCAGAGCGGAGATCAGCGCGAACCAGAACAACAACGCCGCCGCCCGATCCGCCAGGGCCTGGGCCCGGGAGGAGGACTCCTGGGCGTCGGCAACCATGCGTTGGATCCCGGCCAGGGCGGTGTCTCCGCCGGTAGCCTCCACCCGGATGCGGACGGTGTTGTCGGTGGCCACGGTACCGGCGACCACCTTGTCACCGGTGTCGCGGAAGACGGGACGGGATTCGCCGGTGATCATCGCCTCATCGAATTCGGCGGCTCCGTCGAGGATGGTTCCGTCGGCCGGCACCCGGGCACCGGCCCTCACCAGCACGACGTCGTCGACGACCAGCTCGGAGATGGCCACGGTGCGGGTGGTCCCGTCGATGACTTTCTCGGCCTCATCCGGCAGCAGGGCAGCCAGCGCGTCAAGTGCGGAGGACGCGGCCCCGAGAGCGCGCATCTCCAGCCAGTGGCCCAGCAGCATGATGGTCACCAGCAGGGCCAGCTCCCACCAGAAGTCCAGGTCAAAACCGCCCAGCCCGAGAGTGGTGCCCCAGGAGGCGACAAACGCCACGGTGATGGCCATGGCGATCAGGAGCATCATCCCGGGTTGGCGGGATTTCAGTTCTTTCCATCCGCCCTTGAGGAAAGGCGTTCCGCCGTAGATGAAGATGATCGTGCCCAGCACCGGGGTGATCCAGGTGGATCCGGGGAATGCCGGGAGGTGGTAGCCGAGCAGGCGGGCGACCATGGGGCTGAAAATAACGACGGGAATGGACAGAAGCAGCGACCACCAGAAGCGGTCCCGAAACATTGCGGTGCTGTGTCCGGCGTGTTCGCCGTGACCATGAACGTGGTGGTCTTCGTCCAGGGCGGAGTGCGGGTGATCGTGGGGCATCGCCTGGTCGTGGGTGTCGGCATTTGCGTGGTGTTCGTGGCTGGCATGATCCGGGTGGTAGGTGTGGTCTGCTTCCGGAGCGGGGTGATCACCATGGTGATCGCTGGAATGGTGGGGAGTGCTCATGACGTTCCTTCCGCTCAACCCGGTCGGGTCGAGATGATGGGTAAAACTGATCAGGATAAGACGGTGTAGCCGGCCTCCTCGATGGCCCGGCGAACCATCTCCGGAGGTACGACACCGGTGACCTGGTAGCTAGGGGAGGACCCCCCTGCTGACGAGTCGCTGGCGGCAGAGATGGAGGCGGTGTCGGCACGTGAGGCAGGTCCGCAACAGCTGCAGCCGTGGGAGGCCATCGGCAAGAAGCGGGGCGGGGAGGTGATCATGGGAACGCTCCTACGGGTCGGTGGGATGCGGCGATACTGCTCTCGAGCGTATACCCCCCCGGGGTATATTTTCAAGGGGGGGGGGAGGGAACGGCCCTCACGCGGGACAGGGTGTGGTCACCGCGCAGCCTCCTCACTGTCGGGAGGGGACAGCGGGAGGCGGAGGGCAAACACCGCTCCGCGACCGGGTCCGGGGGAGGTGGCGGTGAGAGTGCCGCCGTGGGCCTCGATCAATGCCTTGGAGATGGTCAGACCGATACCGGCCCCGCCGTCGTCCCGGCTGCGGGCGGCATCCCCCCGATAGAAGCGTTCGAAGATGTGTCCGAGCTGGTCAGGTGGGATGCCCTCGCCGTCATCGGCGACGTGGATGAGCGCGGTGGACGCCCCCTGCTGGTGGACGCTGATCCGGACATGCCCGCCGGCCGGGGTGTGCCGTAGCGCGTTCGACAGGAGATTGCTCATCACCTGGCCGAAGCGTTGCCGGTCCACGAGCACCCGGGCGGTGTCCGTAATGGTCTCGACCTGTAAATCGACGCCTTTGTCAGCATAAGCTTCCCCCGCGGCAGCAGCAGCGGTATGGAGCAGGTCCCCGAGCCCTTCCTCCGCCAGGTCCAAATCGATCCGGTGTTCCTGGGCCCGGGAGACATCGTCGATGTCTTCCATCAACCGGGTCAGGCGGGTGAGTTGGTCAGCCATGATCGTGTGGGTGGCATTATTCCAGTCCACGACCCCGTCCTGGAGACCATCGAGGTAGACCGTGAGCACCGATAAGGGGGTGCCCATTTCGTGGGCCAGATCAGAGAGCATCTGGCGGCGGACCTGTTCGGTGTGTTCCAGCCGGTCGGCCATGGTGTTGAAGGCATGCGCCAGGGTGGCGACCTCGGGGCCTGCTTCTCCGGCGGGCACGCGGATACGGGAGTTGCCGGCCGTCAGGCTGGTAGCGGCGCGGGTGAGATCCTGCAGGGGGGTGCGCAGGCGACGCGATAACCACAGGCTGGCCAGCAGGGCGCTGATCAAGGCGGTGGGCAGGGCGACGGCCAGGGTGATCAGGTTGGCGTCCCGGTAGGCCTGCTCGGCATGGAACAGCTCCAGCGAGGGGTCCTCCGGGCCGGTCATCAACATATGATCATGGAACAGGGTCGGGCCCACCATCGTGGCCACGGTCACGGCCACCAGCAGGCTAATCACCACGATCAGCACCTGGGCGGTCAGGAAGCGGAAGGTCAGGCCGGGCCCGTGATTCATGGCTGCCCCACCCGGTAGCCCACGCCACGCACGGTGTCGATAAACCCCCGGCCCCGGGTGTCGGTGCCGAGCTTGCGACGCAAGTTGCCGATATGGACATCGACGATGCGTTCATCACCGACCCACGTGGTGTCCCAGACCTCGGTGACCAGGTCGCGGCGGGTCAGCACCTGGCCGGGGCGCAGGGCCAGGGCAACCAGCAGCTCGAACTCCGTGCGGGTGAGCTCCACGGTCGTCTCCCCCACCTGCACCCGATGGGCGACAGGGTCAAGGAAGAGGTCACCAACGATCAAGGGGGTGGTCACCTGCGGTGGGGTGGTGCTGGTGCGCGGGCGGCGCAGCACCGCATGCACCCGGGTCACCAGTTCCCGGATACTAAAAGGTTTGGTGATGTAGTCATCCGCCCCCAGGGTCAAACCGCTGATCTTGTCGTCCTCGCTGCCACGCGCGGTGAGCATGAGGATGTAGCAGTCCGAGAAGGTGCGGATCCGTCGACACACCTCCAGACCGTCGAGTTCGGGCAGCCCCAGATCCAGCACCACAACATCGGGGGAAAAGCGACGGGCCTCGTCCACCGCCTGGGTGCCGGTGTGCGCCTGGCGGGTATCGAAACCGGCCCGGATGAGGTAGGAGGCCACCATCTGAGCCAGGGGTTGTTCATCATCGACGACCAGCACCCGCCTCGGGGGCGTGGCGGTGGTCGGTGTGCGGTCAGCCATAGACCCCAGCATCGCTCCGGCCAGGAGGGAATGCCACCCTCGCTCAGTGCCCGGCGGGGAATCTTCATCGAATCTTCAAACATCACCCTTCGACCGCCGTCACCCCTGTGCCCCACCCCGGGCCGGCGGCATCGCCTCCCCTGGTCGGTTCAGCAGGCGCCACCAGGGATTTCACTGCCTGCATCGCATACCCGGGGTGGGTAGAAGGACATCGCCCACGGCTGTGGGGTGGTGTCTCGGTGGTGACCCAGCCCACCGAATTCACCCCCTTTTCGCCCTGTTATAAGGCTGTGAACAGGGTTTTTGATTTCTAGTTCGTCAGGCATCCGTGCAAGATAAAGGTATGGCATCGGCCTTGATGCGGTGTCTTCTCACGGTCTTACCACGATCCAAGGAGATTGACGTGAAAAAACGAGCAGCGATCGCAACCGTCGCCCTTGCCCTCGTCCTCGCGGGGTGTTCGGCCGCCGACCCGGAACCCACCGCCAACGAGACGGTGTCCCAGGATACATTCCTGACTACCCATGGCCTGGCCGACATGGACGCGGTGGAGATCATTGATCACCTCGACCGGCAGAAGGTCAATGAGCGTCCCACGGATCTGATCGCCTCGGTGCGTGCCGATGAACTGCTGCTCTCGAGCGATGACCAGGAGGTCGTGGTCGATCTTCCCGACAATCAGACGTATGTCTCGATCGCACCCTATCTCACCTCCACCCACGACTGCTTCTACCACAGCCTCACGACCTGCCAGGGGGAACTCGCCAATGAGGATATCCAGGTCACGATCACCGATGAGGCGACCGGTGAGGTGCTGGTGGACGAGACGACAACCACCTTCGACAACGGGTTTATTGGCTTCTGGCTTCCCGATGATGTCACCGGCCTGATTGAGGTCAGCTACCAGGGGCGTACCGGCACCGCGGAGTTTTCCACCACCGACGACGGTGCCACCTGTGTCACAGACCTGCGCCTGACGTGATGGCTCAGCAGGGTCCTCACCTGCGCTTGTCTCCGATGTCACTGAAATCTTGTACCAAGGACGGTTAAATTATGACGAACGCGTTTTCCCGACGACAGGTTCTGCTCGGCGGGCTCGTCCTCGCCGGCACTGGGACCGTGACCGCCTGCACCAGCGACCCTGGACCCGCCGCCTCGGCACCAGGTCCCTCCCTTCGCCCCACTCCCCCCCCCACTGCGCTCGGTGAGCCGACGGTGCGCCGGACACTGACCGCCCGGCCCCTCTCCCTGGATATCGGCGGCATCGAAGCCAAGACGTGGGGATACGTCTCTGACACTGGGGATGCGGCCATTGAGGCCGCCACCGGCGACGTCCTCCAGGTCGATATCACCAATGAACTGCCTGAGAGCACCTCCATCCACTGGCATGGCATCGCGCTCCACAACGCAGCCGACGGTGTGCCCGGCATGACCCAGGACCCCATTGAGCCTGGCGAGTCTTTCTCCTATGTTTTTGAAGTCCCTCACGGTGGCACCTACTTCTACCATTCCCACACCGGCCTGCAGCTTGATCGCGGCCTCCACGCCCCACTGATCATCCGTGACCCGCAAGACGCTGAGGACCAGGACGTCGAGTGGACCATCGTGCTCGATGACTGGGTCGATGGCATTCAGGGCACTCCCGACGATGAACTCGACAAGCTCACCGGAATGGGTTCGGGCGACCATAACGGGAGGATGGGAATGGGAGGTCACGGCCAGATGATGCACGGTACCCCGGACCGGGTACTGGGCGGGGATGTCGGCGATGTGATGTATCCGCACTACCTCATCAACGGACGTATCCCCCGTGCTCACCGGACCTTCGAGGCTCGCCCGGGCGACAAGGCCCGCCTGCGGTTTATCAACTCCGGCGGTGACACCATCTTCAAGGTGGCCCTCGGTGGTCACCGCATGACCGTCACCCACACCGACGGCTTCCCTGTCCAGCCCTGGGAGACCGAATCGATCTACCTGTCGATGGGCGAGCGTGTCGACGTCGAGGTCATCCTCGGCGACGGCATCTTCCCGCTCACGGCTTTGGCGGTGGGTAAGGACGACCGCGCCTTCGCCGTCATCCGCACCGCCGGCGGCCAGGCCCCCCGCCCGGATGTCGACTTCCCCGAGTTGTCGTCCACCGGACTGCTTCTGTCCTCCCTGAAGCCAGCAGACCGTGCACTCCTGCCCGAGGGCACACCAGACCGAGAAGTCAGTATCGACCTGGGCGGGCAGATGATGCCGTATGAATGGAGCATTCTCACCGACGGCCAATCCTCCTCCGCGACCGTGCAGGGGGGGCCAGCGCCTGCGGATGGTCATGCGCAACAGGACCATGATGCCCCATCCCATGCACATCCACGGCCACACGTGGGCGCTGCCCGGCAGCGGCGGGCTACGGAAGGACACCGTCCTTCTTCGCCACGGTGAAACCATGATCGCCGACCTGATCGCTGACAACTCCGGTGAGTGGGCATTTCACTGCCATAACGCCTATCACATGGAAACCGGGATGTTCAGCTCGCTTCGCTACGAGTAATCCCCACAGCAGGGTTGAAAGCCGAGGTGGGCAGAGTCGCTACAGACCACCCGCCTGGTAGCACGATGACTTTCCTCGGTGTTGTGGTCTTCCGGGACGACCAGAACACCGTCTTCTTCCCCACCGCCCCGGAATAAGGAGATCTAAACCATACCGAGCACACCCCGCAGAGCCGCCATCGCGGTGACCTATCCCTCGATCTACGATCCGCCGTTTCGTATTGCTGCGGCCCTGGGTGGGGTGTCGACCTCGGTCATCCCGACCACCATTGTCCTGGACCGAAGCCACCGCCCGGCCGCGGTGTTCCTGAGGGAGGTCACCGCCGATGACATCCTTGATGTCGCGCTGCCGCTGGCCGAGGAGGCACCAGCATCATGATCGTTGATGTGATGGCGCAGTTGGCGATCGGCCAGCAGTTCGCCGACGCCGCGGCCACCTCCTGGCGCGTCATGAGCGCATCCGGCTCCGACGCTACCCAGGCAACCGTCGGACCGTGCACGTGCACGCATGTGCGCAACCGAAGGTGAAGAAAACCGCAAAGACACCACCGAATCAGGCTGGATAACGTGGTTGTCTACACCTTGAGGGTGGGGGAGAAGGGCAAGAGCGGGCGCACACGGCCACCAGTGCCTATTGTGGGAAATATGATCGACCTGCTCGTGAGCTCCCCGCTGCTGACCCTCATCGTGACGATGGCACTCGGCACCCTGGTCGGTGCAATCCCTTTCGGCCCCCTTAAATTTGGGCCGGCCGGCGCACTGTTTGTCGGGCTCGCGATCGGTGCCCTCGACCCGCGTCTCGGTAGCGACCTCGACCTCGTGGAGTCGCTCGGCTTGGCGCTCTTCGTGTACACGATCGGTATCGCCTCAGGCGCATCGTTCTTCAGGCAGCTCAGGGCACAAGGGTCACTGCTCGTGGGTGGGGTGCTGCTCCTCGGGGTCCAAGCGGCACTGTCGATTGCGGCGGGTTACCTTTTCGGTTTTGGCGGTCCGATGGCAGCCGGTATGTTCGCCGGTTCCGGAGCGGCGACGCCGGCGCTCAGTAGCGCGAGTGCGATCGTGCCGGGGGAGACCGCTCCCGCGGTGGGCTTCGCGATCGCGTATCCGCTAGCCGTCGTTCTCGGCATGCTCATCATTCCGCCGATCACGCGCTCGAAAATGAGCGGGAAAAACGATCCGTCGTCAGTGTCCGCGACGGACCTTCTCGACATCACCGTCGAGGTCGAGCGCACGATGAAGATCAGCAAGATCCCCGGAATTGCCTCATTGCCGGGCAAGGCCGGCGGCGACCTTCGGATTTCTTACCTGCAGCGCGGCGACGAGATTCGCGTTGCTCACCCTTCGGAATCTCTGCACGCGGGGGACCGGGTCCTCATGGTCGGCGTACCCGCCGCAGTCCACGAGGCCGCAACGCTCCTCGGGCGCGAAAGCGATACCCACCTCGCGAACGACCGTACGAAGGTCAACTTCCGCCGGTTCATCGTCTCGAACCCGCAGCTCGCTGGTCGCACGGTTGCCGATCTTCACGTGCCCACGCGTTTCGACTCGATCATCACTCGCGTGCGCCGCGGCGATACGGATATGCTCGCCCACGCCGAGATGACCCTTCAGCTCGGCGACCGGGTGCGCGTCGTCATGCCGCACGATCGACGCAAGGAACTTACGGAGTTTTTCGGTGACTCCGAAACTCGCATCACCGAGGTTGATTTCTTGAGCCTCGGGCTTGGAGTTGCCCTCGGCATCATCGTGGGCTTCGTGTCGCTCTCTATCGGCGGGGCAAAGCTTGCGCTTGGGAGTGCGGCGGGCCCACTTGTCGTAGGGCTCGTTCTCGGATATATGGGTCGCACAGGCCCGATCGTGTGGACTCTACCCACGAGTGCAAACCTCACCATTAGGCAATTTGGTCTCTTTATGTTCCTGGCATCCGTCGGACTCAAAAGCGGCCATGCCTTCGCCGGGACTGCGTTCTCCGTGACGGGTGTCTTCGTGGGGATCGCGACCTTGCTGACCCTCGGCATTGCACTGCTCGCCCTGTGGGGAGTGGGGGCAGCACTCGGTCTCAGCGCGGCCCGAACCGCGGGTGCCGTCGCAGGTTACGTGGGCCAACCGGTGTTGCTCAATCACGTGAAATCGTTCGTGAACGACGAGCGAACCGACCCTGGCTATTCGGCAATGTTCGCCGCCGGGATGATCGCCAAAATTCTGTTTGCTCAAGTGATCGTGCTCCTCTAGGGCATTTTTGCGCCTTCGCACACGACCCCTCCAGCCCCGGCGCGTAGGTTCATCCCATGATTCCATTTCTCGAGATCATGAACGCGCACAAAAAGATCATGGTGAAACCCGAGGACGCGCTCGCAGGTCGCGATGACTACCCCTTTCCGCTCTCGCGTGACCACCTCGTACTCGGCACCGACATGCTTGGTGAGAGGGCGCCGGAAGGATCTGGCGAACTGCTCCTCGCCGGTGGCTGCTTCTGGGGTATCGAACGCATCATGTGGCAGATCCCGGGCGTGTGGACGACCGCGGCCGTGTATGCCGGTGGATACACGCCCCACCCCACCTACGAAGAGGTGTGTTCGGCAAAGACCGGTCACGCCGAAGCCGTGAAGGTGATCTACGAGGATGAGCATGCGCTCCTGCGTGTGCTCACCGAGTTCTGGCAGCAGCACGACCCGACGACCGAAAACCGCCAGGGCAACGACATCGGAACGCAGTACCGAAGCGCAATCTTCTGGACTGATCCGGCGCAAGAGCGCATCGTTCGCTCCTCCCTCGATGCGTACCAGGAAGCACTCACCGCCGCCGATCGCGGCACCATCTCCACCGTGGTAGCGCCGCTGAGCGAGGCGGGTGCCGGCACCTACTACTACGCCGAGCCCGAGCACCAGCAGTACCTCGCGAAAAACCCAGCCGGCTACTGCAATCACGGCTTTAACGGCGTCGCGTGTTCCCTCGAGGGCGCCGTTTAAGAGTCGATGGCCTCCCGGGCGCGCCGCAACGCTTCACGCTCGGTGACGCCAAGTTGGCGGGCGAGGGTCTGCACATCACGAAATTCAGGTCCGACGGTGGCCACGGAACCGTCGGACCGCACCGACACCTTGACGGCCACCTCCACGCCCTCAATCTCGACTTTCTCAAACCTGCGCGTACGAATGCGCCGGTCGAGCGGGGCGTACCGCACGCCGAGTGAGCCGGTGAGGTCGAGGAGGAGGTCGGCGAGGCGAATCTCCTCACCCTCGCGGGCGAGCGCGTGAACGGTCACGGCGGGGCGGCCGTGCTTCATGATGATGGGCGTGAGCCAGCAGTCGAGCGCGCCGGCCTCGAGCATCGAGTCGATGATGCCGGGCCACAGGCGGGGATCGGCGTCGTCGACGTTGGCTTCGAGCTGGATGACTCGCGTGGGCGTCTCGTGGGCGTCACGCATGCGGATAGCTTTCCCCGAGAAAGATGCGCACGACGTTGGGGCGTCCCGGCGTGTCTTTTGTGCCGGCGCCGATGCCGACGGCGCGCGTCACCATGCCCGGCATGGGGCCGTAGCTCGTCGCGAGGCCGCGCATGAGGGCAACGCCCGTGGGGGTTGCGAGTTCGCCGATGCCTGGGGCGACGCCTGACGGGGGCGCGGCCGCCGCGTGTGGGCCGCCCGCGGCGTGCTCGGGCAGCGGGTGTTCGTGATCGTGCTGGTGACCGTGCTCGTGATCGTGCGCATGAGGGTGCGAGTGGGCATGGCCGTGGTCGTGACCGTGCGGGCGGGGAGGCAAAAGGTCGCCGGCGACCGTCGGCCACCCCTCGGCGAGGTAAGCCGTTGCGGGAACCGGCACCGGAATATCACCGTGAGCGGCGCGGATGCGGCCCGAGCCGACGGCGATCGTGCTGCCCGTTGCCTCACCGATCCCGAGTTGGCGCCACGCCTCGCATGCGCCGATGACGTCGGCGATCGAATCGAGTGCGCCGACCTCGTGGAAGTGGACATCCTCGGGATCGATGCCGTGAGCGCGGCCCTCCGCTTTGGCGAGCATGCCAAAGACGCGCAGACCGAGGTCGATCGTGCGTTCGTGGACTGCCCCTCGTGCACTCTCGAGCATGTCGCGGATCGAGGTCCACGTGCGGTGCGGCGGGTTTTCGACGAGCAGTTCGACGTCTACTTTGAGGCTTCGCTGCCCGCAGCGGTCAACGGTTCGTTTCGTGAGCTTTACGGAGCCGGGGATGAGGGCATCGAGCACGGATTGGACGCGCTCGAGGTCCGCTCCCGCATCGATGAGGGCTCCAAGCAGCATGTCGCCCGCGATGCCTGCGGTTGCGTCGATCCATGCGATCGAGCCGGAGGGGGAATCAATGTGGAGGTCGTCGCTATGTCCCATGGCAACCGATTGTAATCCGCGCGATAATGGGCAATATGAGCGAACGAGTTGATCACGTGAAGCCCATTCCCGCATCTTTGGTGAGCGCCGCCGCTCGCATCGGCGGCCCCGACGAGACGCTCACCGACGAGCAGATTTCGAGATTTGTCGCCGAGCAACTCGCGACAGCCGATCTCGATGGCAAGCGCGTGTGCGTGATCATTCCCGACGGCACCCGCTCCGTGCCGCTTCCTCGCGTGATGCCCGCCGTTCACAACGCGCTCACGAACCGCGCTTCGCACATCACGGTGCTCATTGCGCTCGGCACGCACGCCGCGATGAGCGAAGAGAGCATCGAGCGGATGCTCGGCGCCGAGCCTGGAAAGCTTAAAGACGCGTACCCCGCGTTCGAGATCCGCAACCACGAATGGGACAACGACGAGGAGATCGCCGACCTCGGTGAGATCGGTGCCGACACGATCGCCGAGCTCACGGGCGGGCTTCTCACGGATGTTCCCATGCGCGTGAACATCAATCGCCACGTCGTCGAAGCGGACGTCAACCTTATCGTCGGCCCCGTGTTCCCCCACGAAGTCGTGGGATTCTCTGGCGGCAATAAGTACTTCTTCCCCGGCTGCTCCGTGCACGACGTCATCGACATCTCGCACTGGGTGGGGGCGCTCATCACGGCGAGCCGCATCATCGGTGCGCTTGGCATCACGCCCGTGCGAGAGCTCATCGACGCGGCAAGTGCACGCATCGAGACGACCAAATACTGCCTCGCGATGGTCGTGCGCTCGGCGAGCAGTGACCTCCACGCGATGAGCTTCGGCAGCCCCGAGAGCGCCTGGGCCGCGTGCGCGCAGATTTCGGCTCACACGCACATCCGCTACGTTGAGGCGCCCTACAAGCGGATCGTCGCGATCATGCCGGAGATGTACGAGGACATCTGGACGGGCGCGAAGGGCTTCTACAAGCTCGAGCCGGTGTGTGCCGACGGTGGCCAGGTCATCATCTACGCCCCGCACATCACCGAGGTTGCCGCCATGCATCCGGGCCTTCGCGACATCGGCTACCACAACATCGAGTACTTCACGAAGCAGTGGGACCGCTTCAAGAACCACCCGTGGGGCGAACTCGCCCACTCGACGCACGTCACGGGCCTTGGCACGTACGACCCCGAGACCGGCGAGGAGAAGAACCGCGTGCGCCGCGCGTTTGCCACGCAGATTTCTCCCGACGTGTGCGCGGAATACAACGTTGAGTACGTGGATCCCGCCTCTCTCGACCTTGAGGCGCTGCGTAATGATCCCGACACCCTCGTCGTGGACCACGCGGGTGAAGTTCTGCACCGCCTCGCGAGCGAACGGCAGCCGCTGTGAGCACACCGCTCACAAGCGTGCCTCAGCTGACCGGAGACCTCGCCGCGCGGGCCGACGCTGCCATGGGCGAGCTCGCCCAGCATGAGCGCGTCGGTATCGCCTATTCCGGGGGAGTCGACTCCGCGACCCTCGCCGCGCTCGCACTGCGCGCCCTCGGGCCCGATCGAGTCGTGGCACTCCTCGGCGTCTCGCCCTCGCTTGCGCGGCGCGAGCGCCGGATCGCGCACGAGGTCGCAAAAACGATCGGCGTGCGCGTTCACGAGATAGAGACGCACGAGGGAGAGCGCCCCGAGTACGTGGCGAACGGCGTGGACCGGTGCTTCTTCTGCAAGGACGAACTGTTCACGCGGATCGATAGCGAGCTCCTTGATGAGCTTCGCCTCGACGCCGTGGCCTACGGCGAAAACGCCGACGACGCTAAACGGCCCGACCGTCCAGGCGCCAGCGCCGCAACGAACCATGCGGTGCTCAGGCCCCTCGCGAGCGCCGGCCTCACCAAAAGCGACGTGCGAGAAATTGCGCGTGCCCTCGGCGTCCCCGTTGCTGAGAAACCAGCCGCGCCGTGCCTCGCCTCGCGTATCCCGCACGGCGAGGAGGTCACACCCGCAAAACTCCGCCAGGTCGAGGACCTCGAGGATGCCGTTTTCGACCTCGGCTTCAGCGATTGCCGCGCGCGCCACCACGGCCGCGTCGCCCGCCTCGAATTGCCGCGAAACGAGCTCGCCCGCGCCGTGGAACCGGAGGTGCGGGCCGCCCTGGTCGCCGCCGGTAAAGCAGCAGGATTCGCCTACGTGAGTCTCGACCTCGACGGTCTCCAGTCGGGCGCGTTTACCCTCAGCATCATGAACGCGAAGGGAACGCTATGAGCGCGCACAAGGGGGCCGACGCCTCCCTCGCCAGCATCGCTAACCTCGATTTTGACCGCGCTAGCCGGCGCGGCGCACCCGAGGCGATTCTGTGCGACGCGAAAAGCACCGATCAGCTCGTGCGCATTGCCCGCGCGATACGGGAGCGTGCACGCGACACGGGTACGGCGCCCACGCTTGCCACCCTGTTCACCCGCCTCGACACCGATAAAGCCGCCGAACTCGGCGAAGAATTGCCGGGCTTCTTCTTTGACGAAGAAGCGTCGATAGGGGCGTGGCCGGCGTCGGAACCGACCCCCACCGGCGGGCTCGTGACCATCGCATGCGCCGGCACGAGTGACCTCCCCGTCGCGCGCGAGGCGGAGCTGACCGCACGCTACCTGGGCCGGCCCACGCGGCTCATTCCCGATATTGGGATCGCGGGCCTACACCGGCTCCTTGAACGCTTGCCTGAGCTGCGTGAATCGGCGTGCATCATCGCCGTTGCGGGCATGGACGGAGCACTTCCCACCGTGATCGCCGGCCAGGTCGCGTGCCCCGTCGTCGCGCTGCCCACGTCCGTGGGCTACGGCGTTGCCGCAGGAGGCATCAGCGCAGCCCTCACGATGCTTTCAGCGTGTGCGCCCGGCATCGGGGTCGTCAACATCGACAACGGATACGGCGCGGGGCACCTCGCCGCGCAAATTGCACGGTGGGCGCCCCGCGATACCGAGTAGTGAGTGCGCGCACTCGCTAGGTGAGAACTCCGAACACGCCCGGCAGGAACAACGTGATCTGCGGGATGAACATGACGAGCAGAAGCCCGATCATGAGCGCGATAAAGAACGGCACGAGCGCCTTGATGACGGGTTCTACGCGCACCCCACCCACTTTCGAACCCACGAACAGCACATTGCCTACGGGCGGCGTGATCGTGCCGATGCACAGGTTGTACGTGATCATGAGACCGAAGTGGATCGGATCCACGCCAAGCTTTTCAGCGATAGGCAGGAAGATCGGCGTGAAGATCAGGATCGCGGGAGTAGGATCCATGAAAGTACCGACGATAAGCAGAACTGTCATCATGATGAGCAAGATGACAATCTTCGAATCGGCTAGGGATAGCAGTGCGTGCGCGACCGTCTCGGGGATCGTCGCGTAGCTGAGCGCCCAGCCGAGCGCAGAGGAAACCGAAACGAGCAACATGACCACTGCTGTCGTGCGGGCCGAGGCCGCAAGGATTCCCGGCAGGTCTTTGAGGTGTAGCTCCCGGTAAATGAGGCCGAGCACGAAACAGTAAGCGACCGCGATCACCGCAGACTCTGTTGCCGTGAAAATGCCGGCAAGCAAACCGCCCACGACAATCACGATCATCAGAATCGCCGGCAGGGCCCTCACAAGCGTCATACAGGCCACCGCAAAAGGAACGCGTTCTTGGGCGCCGCGCAATTCGGTGCGTCGCCGCGCGGCAAGAAGAATGACTGCGACGCACGCGAGCACCCACACGATCCCGGGGCCGTAGCCCGCAACAAATAGCGCGGCGACTGATGTCGAGGACACGAGGGAGTACACGATCAGAGTGTTCGACGGCGGGATGAGCATGCCCGACGGTGCAGAGGCCACATTGACGGCCGCAGCGAAAGCCGGGTCATACCCTTCGCGGCGCTGGCGAGGATTCATCGTCGTACCAACGGCAGCTGCCGACGCCACGGCGGCCCCCGAAACCGAACCGAAAAGCGCATTCGCGACCACATTCGTGTGTGCGAGGGAGCCCGGCAAACGGCCCACGAGAACTTTTGCCGCATCGATCAGGCGCGTGGCAATGCCGCCACTATTCATAAGGTTGCCGGCGAGAACGAAGAACGGGATTGCGAGCAACGTGAACGAACTCGAACCCGTAAACATTCGCTGCGCCGCAACGAACACAGCGGAGTCGGCATCGAGCACAGCGATCAGCGCAATCACCGACGGCAATCCGATAGCGACGGCGATAGGAGCGCCGACGAGAATGAGAAAAGCGATGCCAAGAACGAGAATCGAACCGGCGAGCATTGCGGGATCCACGGCTCACACCTCCGTCGTGTCGATCGAGCCACCGACGCTTCGGTGCGCTGAATGGGGGCCCGCATCTGCGCTCTGACGAGGAATCGCAGGGGCGGGGATGCCGTCGGAAGCCTGGGGCTCGAGCGATGCGAGCACACCGTGCTTTGACGCGTCAATGAGGTCCATGATGGCTACGACAACGACGATCACGCCGCACATGGGAAGCGCGAGGTACATGTGGCCGATCGTGACCGGCAATCCTGGGATCGTCTGGGTCCACGTCAGCCCTACGCCGCGGATGCCGCCCCACACGAGGCCGAGTCCGGCGAAGAGTGCGATCGCGACCTCCACCAGAACCGCGAGAATCTTTTGCACGGCGGGCGGTGCAAGGCGAGACACGATATCGACGGCCACGTGCCCGCGCTCCGCAAACACGAACGCCATCGAGAACAACGTGAGCCACACGAGCATGTACTGCGCGACGGTTGTTGACCAAGTCGAGGGCTGGCCGAGGAGTTGGCGTGCGATCACCTGCCACAACACCACGAGGACGAGCACCGCGAAGATGGCGATGCTGATCCACTTGAGAACCTCGATGATGCAGCGGCGAACTGAGGATGTAGGAGCATTGGTTCGGGTAGGGGCGCTTGCGGTACTCACTTCGACGCTCCCTTCGCTGATTGGTGTTCGCGGATTTTCGTATAGAGCTCTTCATCCTCGGAGTTCGAGAGGAACTGTTCGGCCACCGAGTCGATTGCCGGGCCGAACGCCGAGGGATCGATCTCGTGGATTGTCGAGCCGGCTTCTTTCATCGTGTCGATGGCCTTTTCGGTCTCGGTGTTCCAGAGCTCAACGAAATAGTCTTGCGCTTTGGTGAAGCAGCTCAGGAATGCTTCGCGATCCTGAACACTCATCTTCGTGAGCGTGTTTTCGCCGGCGACGATGTAGTCGAGACCCACGAGGTGGTTCGTGAGCGTGAAGTGCTTCGCGACCTCATAGTGGCGCTGCGTCACGTAGCTAATCTCATTGTTTTCCGCGCCATCGAGCACGCCTGCCTGGAGGGCGGTATACACCTCGCCGTAGGCCATCGGCGTGGGGGAGGCCCCCATTGCACGCATGAGCGCGATGAAAACATCGGACTCCTGTACGCGGATCTTCTTGCCTTTGAGGTCGTCAGGGGAAGCGACGGGAGTATTCGTGTACAGGTGACGTGATCCCTGTGTAAAACCGCCAAGGACACGGATGCTCTTTGACTCCACAAGTGACTCGAAGAGCTCGCCCACGATCGACTCGTCCTTGAGAACAGCCGCCTGATGGTCGCTATCGGTAAAGACGCCGGGCAGGTTGAGTGGGCGGAAACGAAGAGACAGGTTTTCCATCTGAGGGCTTGAAATGGCGGCCATATCCACGGCGCCATCGGCCACGAGCTGAACGACTTCCTGCTGGGCACCGAGGCTCTCGTTCGCATACACTCGCGCGCCCCAACGGCCATTCGTGGCTTCTTCAAGAAGTTCACTGAATTTCGTGAGCGCGATGTAGCTCGGGTGCGTTTCCGTTTGATTGAGGGATATGGAAAGAACGTGATCTGTGCTCACGCTACCTTCCGCCCCTCCGCACGCCGCAAGCATGCTGGCTGCGCCGGCTGCTGCTGCAAAGCCGAGAACAGACCGCCGAGAAACGGCGAGGGAGGGGCGACGGTGACGTCCATCCACCCCTGTAAAAGGGTGCATTGAAGCCATATAAATCTCCTTTGATTTCACACGCTGCTCGTTGGCTAACAGCTATAGAAGCCCCATCGCGCCCGGGAGCCACAGGGATAGCGTGGGCACGAACGTGACGACGAGCAGCATGAGGAATAGTGCTGCGAGGTACGGCAGGAGCCTCGGGATGACCTTCTCGATCGTCGTGCCCGCGAGGCTCGTGCCGATGAAGAGCACCGAGCCGACGGGCGGGGTCATCGTGCCGATGCACATGTTGAACACGAGCACCACGCCGAAGTGGACCGGGTCCATGCCGATGCCTTCCGCGATGGGGAGGAAGATCGGCGTGAAGATCAAGATCGCGGGCGTGATGTCCATGAACGTGCCAACGACGATGAGGACGATGTTGATCAGCAGGAGGATCACGATCGGGTTGTCGGAAACACCGAGGAGAAGCTCGCTAATCGCTTGCGGCATGCCCGTGTAGGCCATGACCCAACTCATCGCCGAGCTCGCGGCGATCAGCAGGAGGATCACGCCGGTCGTGCCGATCGTGCGGGCCATGATCGCCTTGATATCGCTCCACGTGAGGCTGCGGTACAGGAGCGAAAGGATGAGGCAGTACGCGACGGCGATGCCCGCACCTTCGGTCGCGGTGAAGATGCCCGCGACGATGCCACCGACGACGATGACGATGAGCAGAAGCGCCGGAATGGCTTCGAGGATGGTCTTACCGGCCTGCGCGGCGCTCACGTGTCCCGAGGTCGGGTACTTTTTGCGGATCGCATACACGAGCGCAACCGCGATCACGGTCAGGCCCATGAGGATGCCCGGCACCGCACCGGCCATGAACAGCGCCGCGATGGAGGTACCGCCCGCGATCATCGAGTACACGATGAAGGCCGTGGTCGGAGGAATGAGCAGGCCCGAGGGGGCCGACGCGATATTCGCTGCTGCGGTGAACGCGGGGTCGTAGCCACGCTCGCGCTGCTGCTTGCTCATGGTGCCGCCGATTGCGGCTGCCGCGGCGACCGCCGAACCGGAAAGGGCGCCGAACAGCATGTTGCCCACGATGTTCGTGTGCACGAGCGAGCCGGGAACACGGCCCGTGACGAGTTCGGCGAGCGCGATGAGGCGCTTGGCGATACCGCCGTTGTTCATGATGTTGCCCGCAAGAATGAACAGTGGGATTGCGAGCAGCGTGAACGACTCGAGGCCCGTGTTCATCTTCTGCATGACGACGAAGATGGCCTGGTCGGGCGGCAGAATCATGAGGATGCTCGCGAACGCGGCAACGGAAATGCCAATGGCGATGGGCACGCCAACCGCGAGCAGGAGGAAGAAGGTGCCAAACAGGAGCAGGGTGACCGTCATGGTGCTCATGCGCGGGCCTCCTTAGTCTCGGTGGGGATATCTGCGGCGGCTTCGGCCACGAGCGTCTCGTCGTCGGCGCCAAGGTCGGTGTCGGGCAGGGTTTCGCCCGTGACGTCCTCCCAAAGGTTGATGATCTGAGCGAGCACCATGAAGACGCCGCCGACGGGGGCCGCGCCATAGGAGAGGCCACGAGGGATCTGGAGGATCGCGGATGGCGCATCCAGGGAGACGAGCGTGAGCTGCGTACCGCCCCACACGATCACGATCGCCGCAAAGGCGAGCGCGAGTGCGTCGACGAGGATCATGACGATGCGCTTTCCAGCCTCGGGGAGGCGGTCGCGGAAGAATACGAGAGCCATGTGCTTGCGGTTGACGAACGCGTATGCGCCGCACAAGAAGCAGGCCCACATGAGCGAAACGGTGACGAGTTCCTCGGTCCAATCGGCAGGATCCGAAAGAACGTAGCGCGTGAACACCTGGATGATCACGAGGAGCGCCATGGCAGCGAGTAGAACGCCGGCGATCACGAACAGGGCGAGAGTGATGCCCTTCTTGAGCTTGAGCATGGTGTCGTACATGGCCTTTACGCCCCCTTGCGTGCGTGCTCAATGGCGTCGAGCACGGTGCTCACGCCGTCGTACTTGTCAACAAACTCGGGAACGATGCCCGAGGTAAGCTCGCGGAACGGCTCGCGGTCCACGTCCTTCACAAATGTGACTCCCATGGCTTCAGCATCCGTGATGGCCGTGGTGATCGCCTCACTCCAAATGGTCTTGTGCTGCTCGGTGGAGGCAACCGCCGCTTCGCTGAGGACTTTTTGGTGATCGGCATCGAGGAGCTTCCACGTTGCCTCACTGAACGAGAGGACGTCGGGAATCATGGTGTGCTCGGTGTAGGTAAAGACCTTCGCGACCTCGCCGTGCGCGGAGTCGGTCAGGGCGGTCTCATTCGATTCGGCGCCGTCCACGAGACCCGTTTGGAGGCCCGTGTAGATTTCGCCGAACGGCAGGATGAGCGGTGTGCCGCCGAGCTTGCTGATGAGTTCGGTTTGGGAACGGAAGTTCTGCACGCGGATCTTGAAGCCGCGCAGGTCGTCTGGCGTTTCGATCGCCTTGTCGACCGTGTAAAACGACCGCGCACCCGAGGTGTAGTAGGTGAGCGTGCGAAAGCCGTCCTCCGTGCTCGAATCGAAGAAGGTGCGCATGTCACCCGAATCCATCGCGCGATAGTAGTGCTCCTCGTCGTCGAAGAGGAACGGCAAGCCAAAGGCGTTGTAGCCGGAGGAGTACGGGGCGATCGACGGTGCCGCGCAGCGCACGATGTCGACGACACCGCGGCTCAGCTGTTCGATCGACTCGGTCTCGCTTCCGAGTACGCCGTTGCCGAACACCTCGATGCCGATGTCTCCGTTCGAGCGTTTATTGACCTCGTCGACGAAAATTTCGAGGGCCTTCGAGGTGGGGTGTTTGTCGCCCAGCGTGTGGGCCATGCGCAGTTTGACCTTGCCGTCCTTCGTGAACTTTCCGGATGAGCATCCGGCGAGCGCAGCGGCGGACAGCGCGGCGGCCCCGAGGCCGAGCGCCGATCGTCGTGTCATGCGACGAGTCATGTTGCCTCCTTGCAACGGTCGAGGGGAGGGGATTTACATGCCGATCATGTCGAATTGTTCGAACGAGACCACGATCGTGTGTTCGCTCGAATCCCATGGGGTTTTAATGCGGACGGTGGACGTTTCGAGATCGTAGAGCCACACGGTGGCCTGCGAGTCGAAGTCGCTCGGGTGCAGGGCGTGCGGGATCTGCTCGCCGTCGATGCTCACCCAGAAGGGTGCCTGGCCGTGGGAAATGGCCTGGAGTTCGAGCGTCGTGATGCGGGTGTCGAGGTCTCCTTCGTGGGTGAAGGTATAGACGGCTCGGTCACCGGCGGTCATGGTCACTGTTGTCGAAGAATAACGCCCGCGCGTGTAGTCCATGCTCACGCCGTCGTCTTCATAGAGCGTGAACTGGCCGTCGCGTCCCGGCGCGGTGACGAGTGTGAGGGCGTCGACCGTTTCGGTCGACACGCTCATGTGGTCCTCGCTTGCGAGCGGGACGATGCCACCTTCACGCACGAACGTGGGGATCGAGGCGAGCGTGACGGGGATGTCGTAGCTGCGCCCACCTTCGTAGCGTTCGCGGGTGGCAAGGTCGTAGAACGTTTCGTTCGCGGGGAACGTGACGGTTTTCGAGTCGGCGCCCTTGTCGACGACGTTCGCGATGAACAGCGAATCGCCGAGCATGTAGTTCACGCTCTCGTCCCACACCGCGGGATCGTGCTGGAAGGCACTCACGAGCGGTTCCGCGATTGGAAGTCCCGTGCGGTGCGCGCGCTCCATGAGCGAGTACAGGTACGGGAACAGGCGGTAGCGCAGTTGGATCGCCTCTCGCACGAGAGGAGTGAGGCTCGGGTACATCCACGGCTCTGTCACCGTGTTGTCGCTGTTGACGGAGTGGATCGAGAAGCGCGGCTGGAAGATACCGTTTTGAACCCACCGCACGAACAGTTCCCCCTCGGGCGCGGGGCCGTGGAAGCCACCGATATCGCCGCCCTGGTTAGCAACGCCCGACAAGCTCATGCCGAGCATTGTCGCGATGTTGCCCTTGAGGGTTTCCCAGCACGTGTGGTTATCGCCCGACCACGTTTGCGCGAATCGCTGGATTCCCGCGTAGCCCGCGCGGCACACGATGAAGGGGCGCGCGTTCGGGTGTGCTTTTCCGATCGCGTCGGCGGTCAGCGAGCACATAATGTTTGCCATGATCGAGCGCGCCTCGGCGAGGGGAGCACCGTAGCCGTCAAAATCGCAGCGGGCATCCTCGTCAACGATCGAGTCATACTCGCAGTTATCGTTCCAAATTGACGCCGTGCCGAAGTCGAGCATGTTTTCGGTGAGGTCTTTTTCCCAGCGCTCGCGGGCCTTGGGGTTCGTGAAGTCAACGAGGTGGCCGGGGCCGCCCCACCAGCGCGCGGGTGCCGGCTCATCCGACTCGGAGGCGCGCACGAACACGCCGTCCTCGATCAGCTCGGGCATGCGCGGGTGGACGTTCAGCACGCCGGGCTTGACGTTTGGGGAGACGACAATGCCGCGCCGCTTCGACTCGGCGAAAAACGCGGCCGGGTCCTTGAAGCGTTCCGTGTTCCACGTGAGTACGCAGCGCTTGAGGCCCTCGTCGGTTTCCTGCTGGCAAAAGCCCGAGGAGAGCTGGAAGCCGTCCATCGGGATGTTTTCACGCCGTGCGTGATCGTAGAAGTTGAGGATTGCGTCGTCTGCATCCTTCGGCAGCTCGGGGTAGTACATCGAGCTGCCGAGGTAGCCGAGCGCGGCGGCGGGAAGCATCGCCGAGGTTCCCGTGAGGAGCGTGTAGCGAGTCACGACCTCGCGGACGCTCGGGCCGGCAATGAGGAACAGATCAATATCTCCGCCGTCGGTGCGGTAGGTCGAATGGGCGGGCCAATAGTTCGAGTGGGAGCGGCCCATGTCAAAATCGCACGCGAACGTGTTGTGGTAGAAGTATCCGACGGCTGCCCCGCTCACCTCGTTCGCCTTGATGTAGAACGGGATGTGCTTATAGAGGGAATCGGCCCTCTCAGCGTCGTAGCCGAGGCAGTCCTGGGCGCGCATCGTCATGAACGACTTCGCCTTGTTGAACTCGCCGGTTTTTTCGCCGAATCCGTAGAAGTGGTCGCCCGCGGCAATTTCGCTCGTGTGGATGCGCCGCTGATTGCGGTCCAGTCGGTACCCGCGATCGATGAGATCGGCGTGGAGGAGGGTGCCGTCGGAATCGTAAACCCGGAGGCGGAAGGGCTCCCGGTCGATCTCGATCCTTAAGCGCTCCCCTCGCACGGTCACGGTGGGAGAATCGGGGTCGTTATCGAGGGTGAGGGGGGAGGGTGCGAGTCGGGTGCGTTTGGCGCCCATGTAGTCGTCGAGTTCATCGTGCCAGGCCGTGGTGACGAGGCTGTAGGACGCCTCGCGGAATGCGCCGTCATCGGTAAAGCCCGCGCGGATGCGAAGAATCTCGGGTGTGACGGCAAGCAGACGAATGGGGGCGGCATCCGTGTGGAGGGTGACGGTGGCTCCTTCCTGTGTGCTGGAAAGGAGCGTGGTGGCGTATCGCATCTTCGGGATCCCTAGTCGCGGCGGCATCGTTGATTCCTGACTCGATCAGGGTTGCACATATCGCGGCGTTGTGCAACCGGTTGCCGTCGCGCTGGCCTCGGGGGTAGTCTCGACGTGACTGCACAGGACAACGACGTCGTCGAGAGCTCAAAATGCCGAACGAACACCCCGCACCACCGCGCCGCACACCCGCGCGTCGCGTCACGATCTACGACATCGCGAAGCACGTGGGAGTGAGCGCCTCTACCGCTTCGCGTGCCCTTCACAAACCCGGCCGCGTCAGCAAAGCCACCGAAGAGCGCGTCAAGGAGGCAGCAGCAACGCTCGGCTACCGCGCAAACCCCGCCGCTCGTGCCCTTCCCACGGGCCGCACTGGAACCATCGCACTGCTCGTTGCCGACATCACGAACCCCGTGTCATTCGAGATTGTTCGCGGCGCCGAACGCGAGGCAGAAAAGGACGGCTACGTACTCGTCACGTCCGAGTTTCGCGAGGACCACGTGAAGGAAGCCTCGCGTGCCCGCTCCCTCGCGCCTTCGGTTGACGGTTTCGTTCTCGCCAGCTCCCGTTTGGACGACGACGCGATTGCGACAATCGCGGCTCTCAATCCCGTGGTCACGATCAATCGCGAGTCGCCGTCGGCCTTTTCAGTCCTTGCGGATCACGAGCCAGCCCTGCGAGAACTCGTGCGAATCCTCGCCGCAGAGGGGCACGACCGCCTTTGCTACCTCGGAGGCCCCGAGAGCTCGTGGACGAACGCGAAGCGCTGGGCGGTCATCGAAGCCGCTGCCCGCGACGAGCAGATCGAGGCCCTCACGATCGGCCCGAACCGCCCCACCCGCGAAGCGGGGCAGCGCGCTCTCGACGCGGTGCGGGATACGGGTGCGAGCGCCGTGATCGCCTACAACGACATCATGGCGATTGGCCTGCTCACCGCCGCACGAGACGCTGATCTTCGCATTCCCGAGGACTTTTCGATCGCCGGCATCGACGACATTTTCGGCTCCGACTTCACCTGTCCGCCGCTCACCACAATCGCCGCACCGCTCGAAGACATGGGCGCCGCAGCCATCCGCCACGTTCACGCCGCGCTCAGCGGCGAGCGCGATCGTGGAACCGATAGGTACCCCACGCAGCTACTCATGCGAGGCTCCGTCGGCCCCGCACCCCAACCGAAAGGGAGAAAGTGACAGTGACGCTCGACCTCAACCCCGACCGACTCTTTCCCGCCGACCCCGAAACGCGCGCCCTCGCACGCGAAATCTATGCCGAGGTGAAGGACCTCCCAATCCTTTCCCCGCACGGACACGTGGACCCGCGCCTCCTTCTCGACAACGAGCCGTTCGCGGACCCCACCACCCTGTTCCTCACCTTCGACCACTACGTGTTCCGTATGCTCCACGCGAACGGCGTCAACCTCCGCGATGTAGGCGTGGGCACCGCCGATCCTGTCGATCCGCGCGAGGCCTGGCGTATTCTCTGCGCGAACTGGCACGTCCTCGAGGGAACCGCGAGCGGCTACTGGCTCACGGATGAATTCGTGTCGCTCTTCGGCATCGACGAGGAACCTAGCGCGCAAAGCGCCGATCGGCTCTACGACCAGATCGCCGAGAAACTCGCGACCGAAGAGTTCCGCCCGCGTGCCCTTTTCGCGCGGTTCAAGATCGCCTTCCTCGCGACGACCGACGACCCGCTCGACGACCTCGAGGCCCACGCCGAACTCACGCGCCTGCACGAGGCCGGCGAGCTCTACGGCCGCGTCGTTCCCACATGGCGCCCCGACCGCTTCCTCGACCCGAACAAACCCGGCTTCACCGAGGCCGCGACCGCGCTCGCGGACAGCGTGGGCGGCGACCCGCGCTCGCTTACGGACTACCTGCGCGCCCTCAAGGCCTCGCGCGAACGCTTCATCAAGGCCGGCGCGATCTCCGCCGACCACGGAGTGCCGACCCCGTACACGATCGACCTCGACGACGACGCACTCGAGGCGCTCCTCGTGAAAGCGGTCGATGGGACGGCGAGCGAGGCCGAGAAGCGCGACTTTACGGGCGCGATGCTCGTGCGCTGCGCCCAGATGAGTGTCGAAGACGGCCTCGTCATGACGCTGCACCCAAGCGTGTTCCGCAACCATTCGACGGCGACGTTCGAGCGGTTCGGTCCCGACACCGGCCACGACATTCCCGAGCAGATCGAATACACGCGCAACATTCGCCCGCTTCTCGAAAAGGTGGGGCTTGAGGAGGGCTTCCACCTCGTGCTTTTCGGTATCGACGAAACGATGTATTCACGCGAAGTTGCCCCGCTCGCAGGCTTTTATCCGAGCGTGTTCATCGGCGCCCCCTGGTGGTTCATCGATGCGCCCGACGCGATCATTCGCTTCCGTTCGGCGATCACCGAAACCGCGGGATTCACGCGGGGTTCCGGTTTCATCGACGATACGCGCGCGTTCCTCTCCATTCCTACGCGCCACGACATGGCGCGCCGCTGCGACGCGGCGTTCCTCGCGCGCTACGTCATGGAGGGGCGCCTTCCCAAGTCGAGCGCGCTACGGATCATCCGCGAGCTCACAGTTGACCAGCCCGCGCGAGTCTTCAAACTCGAATCGATGCTTTCGAAGGGAGAGAAGTGATGACTGTTCTCAGCCGCGACGCCGATCTCACTGCCAAGGGCGGCCTCGAGCCGCGCCCCGTGCGTATTGTCCACTTGGGCCTCGGAGCGTTCTTCCGCGCCCATCAGGCGTGGTACACGAGCGAGGTGGATGACGACGGCGAATGGGGATTCTCCGCCTACACGGGCCGTAGCCCCCGCGCCGCAGAGGAACTCTCGGCCCAGGACTGCCTGTACACGCTCATCGTGCGCGGGGCCGAAGGCGATGATGCGCAGGTCATGTCGGTCATTTCCGAGGCGCACGCGGCGAACGACCTCGAAGGTTTGTGCGCAGACCTACGCTCGCCCGACGTCTCGCTCGTGACCCTCACCGTCACCGAGGCCGGGTACGGCACCGACGCGAAGGGTGCGCTCGACCGCGCCAACGACGCGGTCGCGGCAGATCTGAAAGCGCTTGAGGAGTATGCCGCGGGCACGGCCGGCGAAGGGGAGTCCGACGCCCGCCTGCCCCAGCTCGAGACCGCCCTCGCGCGTCTCGTGCTCGGCCTCGACGCGCGCCGCCGCTCGGGAGCCGGCGCGATCACGATCGTGCCGTGCGACAACCTCCCCGGCAACGGCCCGCTCACGCGCGGCGTGATCAATGAATACGCGGCGTGCCTTGGCGCCGAGGCCGCGACGTGGATCAAGGACAACGTGTCGGTGACCTCCACCTCGATCGACCGGATCACCCCGAAGGCGACAGACGCCGATCGGGCAACGGCGCAGGAGCTCACGGGCCTCGAGGACGCCTCTCCGGTCGTCACCGAGCCTTTTGCCTCGTGGATTATCGAGGGCGAGTTCGTGGGCGACCGTCCCGCCTGGGAGAAGGCCGGTGCGATTTTCACGGATGACCTTGAACCTTACGAAAACCGCAAGCTGTGGCTCCTCAACGGTGCGCACACGCTGCTCGCGAACGCCGCCGTGAATCGCGGCTACGAGACCGTCGCCGAGGCTATCGGCGATCGCGAGGTCCGCGCCGAGGTTGAGACGCTGTGGGACGAGGCCTCGCGGTATCTCCCGGGCGAGGTCGAGGCCCCCGCCTACCGAGAGGCGCTCCTCGAGCGGTTCGAGAACCCCAACATCAAGCATCTGCTGTCGCAGATCGGCAATGACTCGCTCGCGAAACTGCGCATCCGCATCCTCCCCATCACCCTCAAGGAGCTCGCGGCGGGGCGTGAAGCCGCAGGGGCCGTGCCCGCAATCGCCGGGTGGATTCGCCGCCAGCGTGATGGCGTAGCCTCGCCCGATGCGCAGCAAAGCGCGATCGATCAGGCCGCGGCGAATGCGGGGGAGGGCGGCATCGAGCGTGCCCTCATCGCACTGCTCGAGCCGGAGCTACTTGAGTACCCGAACTTTGTGGAGCGCGTGCTCGCGGCAGTCTAGGCTCTGCGCACTAGCAGGCCTCGGCGATAATCGCGACGCGGCTGCCACCGGCCCGCGTGGCGATAAGCGTCGCCGCGCGCGGTGCGCGCCGATCAAGCTTGAGTTCGCTCCTGAGCCTTGCCGGATCGATATCCATGCCGCGCTTCTTCACTTCAAGCGTGCCCACCTCGAGCTCGCGCAGCCGCGCCGCGATCTTCTTGACCGTGAACGGTATGACCTCACGCACTCGGAATGCGCGCGCGAGAGACGAATCGAGAGCCGCTTGCGAGGCATCATCGCTGCTCAGGTAGGCAATCGAGTCGTCAATCGTGTGCGCGCCAAGCTTTCGCGCGAGCGTCCCCAGAAGGCCCGCGCGAATCACCGCGCCATCGGGCTCCCACAGGTACGCGCAAATCGAGCCCACGGGAGGGTTGCGCAGCTCGGTCTCGTCACTCGAATCGGGCACGAGTTGGGCTGAGCGAGCGTCGGAACCGAGCACGAGGGCTGAGCGCGCGATCACGGCGCCCTCGGCGAGGGCGCCGGCGGGTCCGACGGTTGCCTCGCTCGGTACCGCGAGCGCACCCTCGCCGACGCGTCTGGCGAGCGGGCCGAAGTACATGCACGCCTCGAGAACCTGGCCGCGCCAACTGACCCACTGCGTCTCCGTGCCCGGCACGAGGTGCTCGTGATCGATCGCGGGGGCGAGTTTTGCACCCACCGCGCCAACCTCATCGGCTACCGCGCGAACGAAGGAGAGCGGCGGCGTGGCCTCCTCGGGGTCGTGAATGCGCGTCGTGCGGCCGCGGCGGCTCTGACGGCGTGCGGGGTCGAACCACGCGCCGTCGAGGTGTGAAAAATCGACGTCCTCGGCCCGGCCAAGCGTGATGCGCGCATTCGGGAAGAGACGCACGTTCACCGTTGCGAGTGCCGCCGTTTCCTCATCGCAGTCCACGCCTAGAACCTCGAGGCCGAGGGCGGCCTTTGCGATCGTGTCGCCCCCGAGTCCGCAGCCAAGATCGGCAACGCGCCGAACCTGGGCGTCGCGAAACCGCGCGGCGTGATGAGCCGCCACCTCGAGCCGCGTGGCCTGCTCGAGCCCGTGCGCAGTGAACAGCATGCTCGAGGCGAAATCGCCAAACTTGTCGCGCGCCTTGCTGCGCAGACGTGACTGGGTGAGGGCCGCCGCGATGAGTTCGGGGGAGTGGCCTTCGCCGCGCAATCGCTGCGAGAGCGCAAGAGAGCCCTCCTCGGAATACTCGGGAAGCGAGTCGAGGAGGGCCATACCCTCGGGCGTGAGGAGCTGCGAAAGACCGGAAGAACTCATGCCCTTAAGGCTACGCGACGGGCTACTTGAGCGAGCCCGCGCTCAAACCACCAACGATGCGGCGCTGGAACACGAGCACCATGATGATGAGAGGAACCGTCACGATCACGCCCGCCGCCATCTTCGTGCCGTAGGGAGTGTCGAACTGCGAAATGCCCGTGAACTTCGAGATTGCGACGTTCGCGGTCTGCATCGCGGGGTCGTTGACCATCGTGAGAGCGATGAGGAACTCGTTCCACGCGGCGATGAAGGTGATGATCGCCGTCGTGAAGATGCCCGGTGTCGCGAGCGGGAGGATCACCCTCACGAACGCGCCGATACGGGTGGTGCCATCGACCATCGCCGCCTGTTCGAGCTCCACGGGAAGCTGCCGGAAGAACGCGTTGAGGTTCCACACGGCAAGGGGGAGCGCAAAACTAATCGTTGGCAGGATCATCGCCTGGTAGGTGTTGATCCAGTTGATCGGCGCCCAATCGTAACCGCCGCTGAACAGCTTCAAGAGGGGAACAACGAGCGTGATCACGGGGAACATCGACGTCGCGACGATCGCGAACATCACGAAGACCTTGCCCCAGAAGTTGAGGCGTGCAAGCGCGTACGCGCCCGCCGTTCCGAGTAGCAGCACGAGGAGGGTAGTGCCGCCCGCGACAATAAGCGAGTTGAGAAGTGCGCGTGCGAAGTTGTTGGAGGGATCGAATACGGCCTTGTAGTTCTCGATCGAGATCGGATTCGGGATCAGATCGGTCGAGCGCCCCATGCTCGGCAGTCGCAGGGAGCTCACGAGCATCCAGTAGAACGGCGCGAGGCAGTACACGAGGATGAACGCGACACCGAGACCGACGATGATCTTCGCTCCAGTGTTGCCCTTGTGCTTCTTGAGCGTTACGGGCGTGCGCGGCGTCTCGTTTTCGGATGCAGTGTGGGTGGCGGCAGTGCTCACGGCATGCTCCCCTCGGTCACGGTGGTGTTTTTACTGGCAAGCAGGCTCGGCCGCTTCGTGTTCTTCTTCGGCTTTTTCTTGGCGCTATCGCCAAGCACATCGGCCCCAAGCAGCTTGATGAAGACGAAGGCTACGAGGCAGATGTAGCAGAACAGCACAATCGAATACGACGACGCCATGCCGTAGTTGGTCTTGGTTGCGGCATCCTGCGCAAGCATCGAGAGGGTCTGGCCAGACTTAAGTCGGCCGAGGAGCACATACGGAAGATCGAACATGCGCATCGCATCGAGCATGCGGAACAAAACGGCCACGACGAGCACGGGGCGGATCATGGGAAGCGTAATGCGCCAGAAGGTTTGCCAGCGATTCGCGCCATCGACCTTCGCCGCCTCGTAAATCTGCTCGTCGATCGTCTGGAGCCCCGCGAGGGTCAACAGGCCAATGTACGGGGCTGTCTTCCAAATATCGGCGATGAGCACCGCGGCCTTCGCTTGCCACCCCTCGGTGGTCCACAGCACCTGGTGCTGGATCAGCTTGTTCGCGATGCCGTTCGCGTCAAAAATGAGCTGCCACATGAGGGCCGAGACAACCGTCGGAATGGCCCACGGGACGAGAATCGACGCGCGGATGAGGCCCGTGGCGCGCATCGCACGGGCCATGATGAGCGCCATGGCAACGCCGAGCACGGTCTCGATGCTGACGCCAATAATCGTGAAGAGCGTGGTGTTCCAAAAGGCATTCCAGAACCCGGCGCCCGCGCCGACTGACGTGAAGGCGTCCATGTAGTTCTTGAAGCCCACGAAGGTATCGCCTTGCTGGATGAAGCCCGTCTCGGGGTCGATCCCACCGTTGGCGACGAAGAAGGACTGCCACACGGAGAGCACGAGCGGGAAGCCCACGACGATCGCCAAAAGGACAAGCGTGGGCAAGAGGAGTAGATAGGCGAGGCGACCTTCGCCTTTCGAGATGTCGGAGCGAGACATGCAGCGTTCCCTTCAAAGGGTTGAAAGCGGATCGGGCCCGCGGCACTGTGATGAGCGCCGCGGGCCCGATTCATAGCGTTTAGGCCTGAAGTTCCTCGAGGGTCTTCTGGAGTTCGTCGAGCGAGGCGTCGACCTCCTTCTCGCCCGAAAGGACGCTGTAGGTGGCCTCTTGGATCGCCTGCGTGACATCGCCGTACTTGACGGCTTGCGGACGCGACGTGCCCTTGTCAATCGCTTTCTTGAGCGTCGTGAAGAACGGGTACTTCTTGAGAACGTCGGCATCCTCGTACACCGCGGCGTTGGCGGGAGCCTGCGAGGTCGCGAGGGTCCATTCCTTCTGCTGAGTTTCCTCGACCATGAAGGCGATGAAGTCGATTGCGGTGCCCATATTCTTGCCGAACGCCGAAATCGCGTAGTTCAAACCACCGAGTGCCGCTGAGCCCTCTGCGCTGCCGATCCCCGGGACCGGGCAAACGTCGAACTTGCCGTTGATCTTCGACGAGCCATCTTCAGCGCTCGCGAGATCCCACACGTACGGCCAGTTCTGGAGGAAGGCAAGGCGACCGTCCTGGAAGGCCTGTCGGCTTTCCTCTTCCTTGTAGGTGAGGGCCTCTTCGGGGATGAACTTCTTGTCGAATCCGTCCTTGACCGCCTTGAGGCCAGCCTTCGCCTCATTGGAGTTTGCCTGGGGCTTGCCTTCCTTATCGAACAGGTCTTTGCCCGCGGACTTCGCAAGGCCCGTGAGCTGCACCGTGATGCCTTCGTACTTCGAGTACTGCGAGCCGAAACCGAGGGTGTCCTTGCCCTCTTCGGTTCCGCGAATCGCTTCGATCATCTGGTACATCTCCTCGAAGCTCTTGGGCGGCTCGTTCGAGCCGGCCGTTTCGAGGAGATCCTTGCGGTAGAAGAGGAGCTCAGCGTTCGTCGTGTAGGGCACGGCGTAGAGTTTGTCGAAATACTTAGCCGTGTCCACGGTCGAGGGAATGAGCTTATCGAGCTTGAACTTATCCTCGGGAAGCTCGACCACCCACTGCTGGGCAGCGAACTCGGCCGTCCACACGACGTCGAGGCCGAGCACGGTGTAGGCATCGGACTTCGCCTGCGCGTTATTGATGAACTGCGAGCGCTGCTCATCAGCCGATTCGGGAAGCTCGACGAGCGTCACCTTTTCATCGGCGTGGTCCTTGTTCCACTTCTCGAGGAATTCCTTGAGCTTGCCGGAGGTGTCTTTACCGGTCGCGAAGGTGATCGGACCGCGCTCGTCAAAATTGCCCTTGGCGCCGCTCGCGCCGCCGACTTTCGAATTGTCATTGGAACACGCAGCGAGGCCGGCGACAGCAGCACCAGCTGCGGTGGCCGCGAGGACTGAACGACGGGTGGGGTTAAACATTGGGGATCCTTCCACTCTTATCCGAAAGCAGCGTTGCATCCGGGCCCGGGCAACGTTACTCCGGGTGTGGTCCCATTGTAGGGCACGTGAGGCTTGCGTCACGCATCGGCCAACCACCACTGGCGCGTTCGCGAGCGTGTACGTTGGTGAGCAATGATCCCGCTGCCACGAAAGATGTCGATATGCACGTGAGCCTCGACGAATGGCGCGCGCGAGTGATCGCACTCGCCGCCCTCGCCCCTGACCGCACCGAAGACGCCCCGCTCGCGGGGGCGCTTGGCCGGAGGCTCGCCGAACCCCTGACCGCCCGCATCCCCGCCCCGCAGTTCCGTATGAGCGCGATGGATGGGTTCGCCGTGAGTACGCGTGAACTCGGGCTGGGAGAGGGAGCGGCCGACGCTTGCCCCGCCGGGCTCGAGGTCACGTGTGACATCTCTGCTGGCAGGGCAGCCGTCGGAAAACGCCGCTCGGGAACTGCCGCGCGCATCATGACGGGCGGCCTGCTGCCCGATGACCTCGATGTCGTGATCCCGGTCGAGTTCACGGATGCCGACCCCACGGCGGATCGCGCCCCCGCGTGCATCACCCTCGCGATTGCCGAAGCCGACCGAGCCAAAGCGCTCGCGCCGGGTCGCCACGTGCGCGAGGTCGGCGAGGAGATTCCCGAAGGCGATGTTCTCGCCCGCTCCGGCGACATCGTGACCCCCGAGCTGATCGGTATCGCCCTCTCGGTGGGGGTGACGCATGCGCGACTGACGCGGCCGCGCCGAGTCGCGATCGTCATGACGGGCGACGAGCTCGTGACCGATCTGCACCCGGATGCGGGAGCGCGATGCGGCGCCGTGCTCGAATCAAATGGACCGATGCTCGAGGCGACATGCGCGCGCTTCGGGGCTGAGGCAAGCATCCATCACGTCGGTGACGATCCCGCAGAGCTCATTGGACTCGCGCGCTCCATCGCGCCGCGGCACGACCTCATCGTGACGACGGGCGGTGTCGGCTCTGGCGCGCGCGATGTCGTGAAAGCGGCCTTCGGTGAGGGCTTCGGCGCCACGCCAGGCCTCAGCTGTTCCATCTTCGAACACCTCGCGATGCGCCCCGGGGGGCCGCAAGGCGTGGGGCGACTGCCCATCGACCATGCCGAAGGCAGCGCCACGATCCCCATGGTGCACCTTCCCGGAACTCCCGTCGGCGCCTTCACAGCGTTCCATGTCTTCGTCGCGCCGCTGCTCGGCGCGCCCTCGCGGCCCATCACCCTCCCGCTCGAGAACGTGCGCCGCAAGGATCGCCCGCTCAAGGCCGGCGCAACTGTGAAACCCGCCCACCTCTCGATCGAGCACGGGCGCCTGATCGCGACCCAGTGCGAGGGGCCGCGCCTTCGCCCGTTCGCTGAAGCGAACGCCCTTCTCATTCTCGAGCGCGACCGCGCGCGCGTCCTCTCGCTCGGCGGCAGCCTCGGTGCTCGATAGGCGATAATGGGCACGACCCCAAGTGAAGGAGACACACTCATGAGCCCCAAGGCTGACGACCCGGCAATGATCGAAGCCCTTCAGCGTTTTATCGACGCCTCCGCCGAGGATGCCGGCTTCACCCCGACCTTCACCGAGGACGACCGCGACCTCATCCTCTCGCTTACGGGCGTCGCCGCCCACACCGTCGTGCGCCCCGCGGGGCCCTTCGCGGCAATGGCGGTCGGCTACCTCGTGGGCAGCGGCCGCGCGAAAACGTGGGCCGACGCTCACGACCAGGTGAAACGCTTCGTACGCGCCTACATCGGCGATCCCGTCGAAGGCGACCAGTGACGCCCAACTTCGATACCGAAGGCGAAAAACCCATCTCTCTGCGTCCCGCGAGCGCACTGTGGATTCCCGCTCTCACGTGGGCGATCATCGCGTTCCTCCTCGCCGACGCCATCCTCAAAAACCGCTGGGACACCGTCCTCCAGTTCGGCCCGTGGCTCGCGCTCGCCGCCTCTCTCGTGTGGCTCGTCCTGTTCTCACCCGCGACCCTCGTCTACCAACGTGGCGTGGTCATCCGCAACGTTTTTCACGAGTACAGCGCCCCCTACGGCGCAATCGACCACATCGGCCTTGGCGCCATGGTCTCGATCCGTGCCCGCACAGAAAGTGGCACGACCCGCACCATTACCGCCTGGAACGCTCCGGGAATTGGGCGCGATAAACCTGCCGACGCCTACGTGCGAATCTCCGGCCGCGACCGACGCTCAGGCCGCCAGCACATCGGCCCCGCGGAACGCCTTCGCAACGATCAGGAACGCTCACCCTCGCGTGTTCTCGTGAGTGCGTGGGAGGCATGGCAGATCGCGCACCACAAAGATTCCGACGCCAGCTCGATAGCCGCGACTGTCCAGTCCCACGTGAGGATCATCTCCCTCGCGATCCCGGTTGCGTTCCTCATCCTCGGGGTGCTGACCTGGGCCCTCTAGCGTCGGCCCCCTCGATTGCGCGCATACGAAACGGGCCGGGCCTCGCCCTCCTCGAAAACTCGTGGAGAGCGAAACCCGGCCCGTAGCCAGAAAACCGATCAGGCCTTCTTGCCCACGGCGGTCCAGTCAGTCGTCTCGAACTGCGCCGCGCCGACATTCACGAAGCCCTCCGTGAGGCCAATAATCGTGGGCGTCGCATAGAACGGAAGCACCGTGTATGCGCCTGCCTGAACCTTCGAGAACTCGTTCGCGATCTCCTTGCGCTTCCCCTCATCGAGCTCCGAGTGAAGCTTCTTGTTGAGGTCGGTGAGTTCTTCGGGAGCAAAGCCCGTGAAGTTCTGGCCCGATCCTTCGAGGAACACGTTCGTGCCCGACTGCTCAGCGAAAAGCGTGCCGCGCCACCCGAAGGTCACAGCCGCAAAACGGCCAGGAACGACGTAGTCATCGAAGTACTTGTCGCTCGGAACGGTCTTCAGATCAACCTTGAAACCGACCGCGTTGAGGTTCGTCATGATCTGGCGAGCGCGATCCTCGTTCGACTTCGCCTCGGCCGGAATAAGGATCGAGAAGGCAAGGGGCTTGCCATCCTTCTCATAAACATCCCCGTTCTTCTTGTAGCCAGCTTCCTCAAGAAGCTTCTGCGCTGCTTCCGGATCAAACTTGAGGCCACCGAAGGAATCCTCGTAGCCCTCCTGGCCGGGCATGTAAATGAAGTTGTCCACGAGAATCACGGGCGATTCGAGGGGCTCCATCACCGCACGCGCCACGGCGTTGCGGTCAATGCTGCGGAAGATCGCCTCGCGCACCTTCGCATCGCCAAGCGCGCCCTCGGCGCCGCCCACGTTAAGCGTGAGGTGCGACCACGAAAGACCGTTCGACTTCTGGATCACGGCATTCTTGCGGCCCTTCGCCTGGCCGTAGGTATCACCATCAGCGATCTCGATCATGTCGAGCTCGCCATTCACGAACGCCTGCGCCATGTTCTGCTGGGTCGTCACCTTGAAGATGATCGTTTCAAGCTTCGGGGCGCGGCCCCACCACTTGTCATTGCGCTTCACCGTGACCACGCCGCCGGTGGCATCAATGTTGTCGATCTTGAACGGGCCGCGCGTGAGGGGCGGTTCGCTCGAGAGACCGTTGAACGCCTCGGGCGTTGCAGTGATGGCCTTCGGCAAGCTCGGGTAGAGGTACACGTTCCAGAACGGGAACGTCTCCGCGTACTCGATCTCCGCCTCAAAGTCGTTGATCTTGCGGATCTCCTTGATCGAGCTCCAGCCGGTCGTCGAAGCGGTCTGGTACTTGTCGTTTTCCCCGTTCTGGGCCTTCTGCTGAGAAATCAGGTCATCGACCGTCACGGGCGTACCGTCGCTCCACACGGCCTTCTCATTGAATTTCACGGTGACGATCTGCGGATCTTCGCTCGTCAGCTCAGCCGACTTGATGTAGTCGGGATCAGGCTTGACCTCGCCGTTTTCCGAAGCCTTGAGCGGGGTCTGCGGGCAGACGGTCTCCATGATCGCGGAGAGAGAAACCTCGTTGCCGTCGATGTGGCTTTGGTTCCAGTTCGCGGGAATCTGAGGGATCGCCACGGTAAACGTGCCGCCATCGGCAACCTTGTCGTAGTCAACGCGCTCCCACGCGGTCGACGGCAGCTTCATCTGCTCCTCGACAGCCTTGTCGTTAGCGGCGTTTGCCTGCTGGGCCTGTTCCTCCGCGCTCTTTTGCGAGCACGCCGTGAGGGCTGCGGCAGCGCCGGTGAGCGCGGTGCCCTGGAGGAAGAGACGACGGGTGCTAGTGAAAGCCATGATGGCCTTTCTCGAGAGGGGATAATTCCACGTTAATGTTATCCACGTTTCATCGGTATTTCGGACATAAGGCCTGTTGAGACGGGTAGTTGTGGGGCAACGAACATTGGAGATGAACAAAAGTGACCCCGCTTTTGCGCGTATGCGCAAAGGCGGGGTCAGCTCGTGGTGGCGCGCTAGCGCGATGAAGTCTTAGCCCTCCATGCCCTTCTTGTAGCCCACCGCCGTGTAGTCCACGGTCTCAAACTGTTGCGAGCCAATATTCACGAGGCCTTCCTTCAGGCCGGTGATGTTCGGTGTCGCATAGAACGGGAGAACCGTGTAGCTCGAAGCAACCTGCTTCGAATACTCGTTCGCGATCTCGCGGCGCTTGTCCTTATCCAGCTCGGTCTGGAGGCGCTTGTTGATCTCGTTGAGCTTCTCATCCTTGAAGCCGGTGTAGTTCTGGTTCGAATCCGGAAGGTACGTGTTCGAGCTCGACAGCTCCGCAAGGAGAGTACCCACCCAGCTGAACGTCGCGAAGTCGAAGCTCTGCTTGAGAATGTAGTCCGTGAAGTACTTGTCGCTCGGAACCGTCTTGAGGTCGACCTTGAAGCCGGCCTGGTTGAGGTTCGTCATCACCTGACGTGCGCGATCCTCGTTCGACTTCGTCTCTGCGGGAATGACGATAGAGAACTTGAGCGGCTTGCCGTCCTTCTCGTACACGTCGCCCTTGAGCTCATAGCCGGCGTCCTCGAGGATCTTCTTTGCCTTATCGGTCTCAGCATCGCCCGAAAGCTCGCCATCGAACGAATCCTCGTAGCCCTCCTGGCCAGGCATGTAGACGTAGTTGTCCTTGAGAACAACGGGCGCCTCGAGCGGCTCGACGACGGAACGGCCCACGGCGTTGCGGTCCACGGCGGCGAAGATCGCCTTGCGCACCTCGACGTCTTCGAGAACCCCGCCGCCACCGTTGACGTTCATCGTGAGGTGGGTCCAGGTGAGACCGTTCGAGCGCTGGATCTGCGCGCCCTGACGGCCCTTCGCCTGGCCAAGCGTGTCGCCGTCGGCGATGTCGATGATGTCGATCTCGCCGTTCGCGAACGACTGCGGCATGTTCTGCTGAGTCGTGACCTTGAAAATCACCTTCTCAAGCTTCGGGGCGCGGCCCCACCACTTGTCATTGCGTTCCAACGTGACGACGCCGCCGTTGCGGTCGATGTTCGTGATCGTGAACGGGCCGCAGCCTGGAACCGGGTCGTTCACATAGCCGGTGTTGAAGGCTTGTGGCGTCTCGAATAGTGCCTTCGGACCCGAGGGATAGGTGAAGCTCAACCAGTCGGGGAACGCAGTCTTGTACTCGATCTCCGCCGTGAAGTCGTCCTTCGCGCGGATCTCCTTGATCGAATCCCAGCCCTGCGTGGTGACGGCTGAAAATTCCTCGTTTTCGCCGTTGCAGGCCTTCCACTCGGCGATGAGATCGTTCACCGTCACGGGAGAGCCGTCGTTGTCCCACACGGCCTTCTTGTTGAACTTCACGGTGACGACCTGCGGGTCCTCGCTCGTGAGTTCGGCCGATTCAACGTAGTCGGGGTTCGGGCTCATCTCGCCCTTTTCGTCCGCCTTGATGTGGTTGCTGTAACCCTTCCAGTACGACACGCTCGAGGTCGACACCTCATTGCCGTCGATGTGGCTGGGGTTCCAGTTCGCGGGGATCTGACCGATCGCGATCATGAGCGTGCCACCGTCGGCAACCTGCTCATAATCGAGTCGATCCCACGCAGTCGAGGGAAGCTTCTCTGCTTCCTTCGCAGCGGCGTCATTCTTTTTCTTGTTGGCTTCCTTCTGCTCCTCGGCGCTCTTCTGTGAGCAGCCTGCGACGGCCGCGGCCACACCGGTGATAGCCGTGCCTTGGAGGAAAAGTCGGCGAGTACTCGTGATCTTCATGGTTATCTCACTTCCTGTGGGAAGCCGCGGCCCGATTAAGGGAAAAGGGGGTTGTGGCTCGCGGCAAAGGTTTTTACTGGTCGTCCACTAGACGCCAGGTCTCCTCGGCATGATGGCATTCCACGCGGGAGGCTCCGACCTGCGTGCCCTCGGGGTCCGCAGTTCGGCACAGGTTCTGCTGCTCTTCGCTCAGCATCCCGATCAGGGGGCAGCGCGAAGCAAAATTGCAGCCGATGATCTCTTCAGTGGGGCTTGGTTGATCCCCTTCAAGAAGAACTCGCGTACGGGCGCGCTCAAGCTTCGGATCCGGGACGGGAACCGCGGACATGAGAGCACGCGTGTAGGGATGCTTCGGGTTCTCAAAGACATCCTGGACAGGGCCGTATTCAACGATGCGACCCAGATACATGACCGCGATGTGGTCGGCGATCTCGCGCACAATGGCGAGGTCGTGAGCGACAAAGAGGTAGCTCAAGCCGAGTTCGTCACGGAGATCCTCGAGCAGGTTGATCACGCCAGCCTGGACGGATACGTCCAGGGCAGAGACGGGTTCATCGAGCACGAGAAGCTTGGGTTCGGTGATGAGCGCACGCGCAATGCCGATGCGTTGGCGCTGACCGCCTGAAAACTCGTGGGGATAGCGGTCTGCCATCTCCGGGTCGAGCCCAACGCGCTCAAGGAGCTCGTAGACGCGCTTGTAGCGTTCGTCTTTCGGCACCTTGTGCACGGTGAGGGGCTCGGCAATGATGTCGCCCACGGGCATGCGCGGGTCGACCGCAGCCATCGGATCCTGGAAGACGATCTGGACGTCCTTACGCAGAGCGAGGCGTTCCTTCTTGTTCTTGAGGGTCGAGACGTCGACCCCACTCACCTCGAGGGTTCCGTGCTGCGGCGCGACGAGTTCGAGGATTTCGAGGCTCGTCGTTGACTTACCCGAACCGGACTCACCCACGAGGCCGAGCGTCTGACCCGGCTTGATCTCGAAGGACACGTTGTCCACAGCCTTAACGACGCCAACCTGGCGGCGGAACACGGCGCCCTTATAGAGCGGGAAGTGGCGCTGAATCTCGGTCGCCTTGACGATGGGCTTGTCGTTCTCGTGGCTCTTGACCGCGCGCTCCACGTGCGGGGGGCGGGGGAAAATGTCCGACGGTTTCAGCGTCCCCGCCGCAATTTCCTTCGCACGGTGACACGCGACCTGTCGATCGCCGTCGCCGACGTGGGTCATGAGTTCGGGTTCTTCGGTGCGGCACAGATCGATCGCGGCCGGGCAACGGTCAGCGAACGGGCATCCGGGCTTGAGGTTGGCAAGGCTCGGCGGGCGCCCGTCGAGCGGAACCAGGCGGTCCTTGCCAGCCGTGAGCATGTTCGGGACGGAGCGAAGCAGGCCCATGGTGTACGGCATGTGCGGCTCGGCGAAAATTTCGTCAACGCCGCCTTTTTCCACGAGCTTGCCCGCGTACATCACGGCAACGCGATCCACGTTACCGGCGACGACGCCGAGGTCGTGGGTAATGAGCACGACGGCGGCCCCCGTCACCTCCTTGGCCTTTTGAAGGACCTCGAGGATCTGTGCCTGAATCGTCACGTCGAGAGCGGTCGTCGGCTCGTCGGCGATGATGAGCCTCGGGTCGTTCGCCATCGCGATGGCGATCATGGCGCGCTGACGCATACCGCCCGAGAACTCATGCGGGAACGCCTTCACACGGCGCTCGGCGGCGGGGATGCCGACGATCTTCAGAAGCTCGATCGAGCGTGCACGCAGCGCCTGCGAACTCATATTCGAGTTGTGCAGCGTGAGGGCCTCTTCGATTTGCTGGCCGATCGTATAGACCGGCGTGAGGGCACTCAGGGGATCCTGGAAGATCATCGAGATCTCGCGACCGCGAAGGTCGGAAAGCTGGCGGTCACTTTTGCGCAGGAGCGACTCTCCGCGGTAGGTGATTTCGCCCGTGATCTTCGCGGAAGTGGGAAGAAGGCCCATGACGGCCATCGAACTGACGGATTTACCCGAGCCCGATTCACCGACGATACCGAGGAACTCACCCTCGTTGACGTGGTAGTTCACGCCGCGTACGGCGCGAACATCGCCATTGGCGTTCGGGAAGGTGACCGTGAGGTCTTGGACGGAAAGAAGTGGTTCAGGCACGGTTGACCTCGCTCGTGGGATCGATTGCGTCGCGGAGTGCGTCACCGAGCAAGTTCACCGAGGTGAGCAGGGCGACGAGGAAAGCTGCGGGAATCACGAATAGCCACCAGCGGGTAAGAACCGCATTCTGGCCGTTCGCAATGAGCGTTCCAAGGGAGACGTCCGGCGGCTGAATGCCGAGGCCGAAGAAGCTCAGCGACGTTTCGGACAGGATTGCGCCGCTCACGCCGAGCGCCGCATCGATGATGAGAAGCGAGGCAACGTTCGGGATGATGTGGCGCGCGAGGATCGTGGTCGTGCCAACGCCCATGTAGCGCGCGGCCTTCACGTATTCGCGGTCTTTGAGGGACTTGGTCTGGTTCTTCACGATCTGCGCCATCACCATCCAGCCGAAGCCCGCGATGGCGACGACGATGACGATCCAGCTCACGTTCGACAGAAGCGGCGAAATGATCATGAGCACGTAGAACACGGGGAGCACGAGCAGGAGGTTAATGATCCAGTTGACGACGGTCTCAAGCTTGCCGCCGATGTAACCGGCGAGCGAGCCCACGAACGCCGCAATGAGCGTCGCGGCGGGCGCGGCAAGGAGCCCGATCAAGAGCGACTTGCGAAGCGCTTCAACCATCGAGGCGTAGAGATCCACGCCAATAGAGTCCGTACCGAACCAGTGCTGCCCGCTAGGCGGGGAGTTGTAGCTGTAGGCGTCGGTCTCGCCGAGCTCGTACACGTTCGGGATGTTGCCGAAGAGCGCGAACAGAACGATCGCGCCAAGAACGATCGCGCCAATCCAGAAGTTTGGCTTGCGCTTGAGGCGACGCCACACGAGAGCCCAGCGCGAAAGAGGCTTCTTTTGCGCTTTTTCCGCCTTGCGGCGGCGCTTGCCCTTCGGATCCGTCGCTGCGGTTTCCGCGAGTTCTTCTGTCGCGGGAACGGCTTCGGGAAGCTCGGTAGCTTCGTTGACGGGGGGAATCGGGTTGCTGGAGCTCATGGCGTCACACCCTCACTCGCGGATCAAGCGCCGCGTAAAGAACTTCGGAAAGCATCGAGGAGAACAGAATCACGATCGACGTGAAGCACACGTTGCCCGCGAGGGCGTTGACGTCGGATTGCTGAACCGCGTTGATGCCGTACTGGCCCATGCCCGCCCACGAGAAGATCATCTCGAGGAACGCGGCGCCCGCGACGAGCGTGCCGAAGGAGTAGGCGAAGTACGTCGACATGGGGATGAGCGCTACGCGCACACCGTGCTTGACAAGAGCGTGATTACGGGTTGCGCCCTTCGAGCGGGCCGTGCGAATGAAGTCGCTTCCGAGGACGTCAAGCATGATCGAGCGCTGGTAGCGCGAGTACCCGGCTGCACCGAAGGCGGCGAGGACGATGGTGGGAAGGATCAGGTGGTTGACACTGTCGAGAAAAGCGGTCATTCCACCCTGCGCGTGATACGTGGGGGTATACGAGCCGCTGAAGCGGATGAGCTGCGTGCCGAGTGCTTGGTTAAGCTTCGTGGCCACAACCATGAGTAGGAGGCCGCCCACGAAGGTCGGGGTCGAAATCAGCACGTACGAGGCATACGAGACAACCTGGTCTGAAAGCTTGTACTGGCGAACAGCGCCCCACACGCCGAGGATGACGCCGATAAGGGCCCCGAGGATTGCGCCAGCGATCAGGAGGCGCAGCGAAACGCCGGCGCGCATCGCCATCTGATCGATGACCCACTGTCCCGAGATGTCCTTGCCGAGCTTCTGGCTCCACGGCTTTACAACGATGTTCGAGAGCCACGTCCAGGTGCGCTGAAGGATCGGCACCTTGTCATTCATGTTCAACTCGTTGAGCGTCGCGTCGATTGAGGCCTCGGGAATTGGAGGATTCTGATTGAGCCAACGTCGGCGCGGATAGAAGAAGCTGCCGGCAGCGATGTAGGCGAACACGGTCGCCACAACGGTGAGGAACGCGTAGTTCACGAAACGGCGAAGGAGATACTTTGTCACGAGAGTGCTCCGATCAGAGCGGTGAAACGCTCGCTGACATCCCATGCACTCTGTGCGCGGCGCGAGGGGGCTGCGACGCGGCAGGCGCTGAGGGGGGTGGATATAAGGGTCACGCGTGCTTTCCTTATTTGCAGTCGGCGCCCGGGGGCGACGGGATCGGGTGCGTCCGGGGCGGGCGCGGGGATGCTCCAGAATAGAGCAGTTCAACGACCGTGGAGACGCTGACCGTATTGTGAACAGCGGCGTCACGGAAAGGTCATGAACTATTCACGGAACGGTTGAACTGTACCTCATGTGAGGTGGTTCACCGATCCATTGTGAAGGATTTTTCTACGCCTCCTTCGTTCAAGTCAAACTGTGAGACTAAAAAACATGGTTAATTATGCAGCCGGTGATTCGCCTCGAGAGCTTAGTGGTACCGATTATAGGCGCTACTCCCGGCACCTCAATCTCCCGGGTTTCACGCTGGAGACGCAGCAAAAGCTGAGGCAAGCCCGGGTTGTGGTTGTTGGGGCGGGAGGTCTTGGAGCGCCTATCCTGCAATATCTGGCCGCCGCTGGCGTTGGTCACATTACCGTTGCGGACCCTGATCGAGTGGATATTTCCAACCTTCAGCGGCAAGTTATACATCCGGAGTCCGCCGTCGGAACGTTGAAGACTTCCTCCGCCGCAGCAGCCGTCCGCGCACTCAACCCCACCGTCGACGTACGGGAAGTGCCCGAAGCGTTGACGCCGATCAATGTGCTTCAAGTTCTCGAGGGTCACGACCTTGTTCTTGACGGCACCGACAATTTCCCTACTCGCTACCTCGTGTCCGACGCCTGCGAAATCCTCAACCTGCCCCTGATCTGGGGGTCAATCCTCGCGTTCGACGGGCAAGTGGCTGCGTTCTATGGCGATTCAGGCCGTGGCGTCACCTATAGGGACGTCCACCCTCGCCCCCCGAAGCCTGGCGAGGTACCTAGCTGCAGTGAGGCGGGGGTGCTGGGTCCGCTCGTAGGCGTCATCGGTTCAACAATGGCGATGGAGGCCCTCAAGGTCCTCACCGGGCTCGGCACCCCGCTCTATGGGCGCATTCAGCTCTATAGCGCACTCACCGGCGACTGGACGCACATCGACGTCGCCCGTCGGCCGGGCCGCGTGCCCGTCACCGAGCTCGAAGACCTCGTGGAGACGTGTGGGTTTCCCGCGGTCGAGTCACCTGGGGCGGCGCCGGTGCACGGGGAAGTCCTCTCGCCAGCTCAGGCGCGGCGAGCGGCTGCTTCCGGCCGGCTCCTCATCGACATCCGCGAAGAATCGGAAGCTGCGGCGGGCATGCTGCCTCGTGCCGTCAATATCCCGCGAGCCGAACTCATGGAATTTGCGCGAGGGGAGCGGGCGGTCGTCGGACCCCTTCGAGGCGTTGATGAGCTGCGCGGCGCGATTGTGCACTGCGCGGGAGGGGCGCGTTCGGCAGCGGTGCAGGCCGAGCTTGCGGCGCTTGGGATCGAAGTGGCCGACATGGCGGGCGGCTACCTTGCTGCAACCCTGGGTGATTAGTGGTGTTGTGGCTATGGAGGTGAGGGGTGCTGGCGTGGCTCGTGCTCCCCATCCTTTCGCCACTGCCTTCTTGTTGCTCCCCATCCGTTCGCCGCAGCCTTCCTGCCTGTAGCCCCGCTCCTGCCTCTCTTCCGCTTCCCGCCCCCTTCTTCTGGCCTAGAAAACTAACCCCAACGTTTGTGGGGGTATTCGCCGCGATACCGCCACAAACGTTGGGTACAGATTCGGGGTCTTGGGCCGCGGCGACCTGAACCATCGGAAGTTATCCACAATTTGGCAGGGGCGCTTTTTCGCAAGGCCGGCGGCGGCAAGACTTGCCGTATGAATCGACCTCCCTTGCCGCTGCCAAAGAAGCTTCCTCCGGTGTTTGTTTCGCGTGACCTCGCTGATCACGGGATCAGTCGAGACCGACTTCGGCGAAGCGACATCGCGACCCTCGGCCCCGGTTTATATGCCGATAGGAACCGGGACTTCACCGAGCCTGAACTCGCCCGGGCGCTTTGCGCGAAGTACTCGCACCTCGTGCTTTCGGGGGTGAATGCGGCGCGGGTACATGAGATGCCGCTTCCGCCCCAGCTCTCGACGTGGGACCCCGCGGCGCCCATGAGCTTCACGACGTCGCTGAAGGACGCGCGGCCGCATCCCATGATTGACCTGCATTTTTCACGGGTTGAACCGCACGAAGTGCGCACTCTCCGGCGCGGGAACCACACGCTGCAAATCCTGTCTCGCGTGCGTACCTGGCTCGATCTCGCGTCGATCGTTCCGCTTGATTACCTCGTGGCCGCAGGCGACGCGCTTGTACGCGTGCCTCGCCCGAACCTCGAGATCGGGCGAACCGGCGCCTATGCAACCCTCGCAGAATTAGAAGCAGCAGTCGCCGCCTACCCAGGCCTTCCCGGAATTTGCCGCGCGCGAAAGGCACTCGAACTTATCAGGGTGGGATCCGATTCCGCACAGGAGAGTCGCGCACGGCTCGCAATGGTCTTCGCGGGGCTCAAAGAGCCGCGTCTCAATGTCCCAATTCTCGACGAGCATGGGCGCATCGTGTGCTCGCCAGATTTCTTTTGGGAAAGGGAGCGGGTTGTGGGGGAGTATGACGGCGACTACCACCGCACGCTCGACGCGATCGAACGGGATCGGACTAAGGACTTCATGTACGCGGATCGCGGCCTCGAAGTGTTTCGTCTCCATATCCGTGACCTGCCGCTACTTCCGCTGAGCGCCCCCGATGATGTGGTGATGAGAGCGCTCGGGAATTCCCGCGCGGCAGCGGTTTCACAGAGAGCGTTGAGGCGCAGGACGAGAATTGCCTGCGGCCCAACGCGGTCGTAGCAAGGGTCGAGCAAGGCGGACTGGGGTCGAATGGGAATCTGTACCCAACGTTTGCGGCGGTATGGAGCCGAAAAGCGCCGCAAACGTTGGGGTTAGTTTCCTAGACCGAGGAGAAAGGCCGGTGGCGCTGCAGAGGGGTGCCGGAGTGGGGGCGGAGGGGTACCAGAGAGGCTGCGGAGAGGCCTCGCCTGGAAGGCTGCGGAGACCCTGCCTGGAGCGAGACAGAGACCCCGCCCGGTGGGGCTGCGGCTCCGGGGAAGCCGTGAAAGGGACGACCCTCAGCCGCCCGCGAATGGCGGCAGCACGTCCACCCTGATAGTGCCGCCCTCGCTCGCGACGAGGCGCGCCTTCGGGTCGTTCTCGCTCACCGCATTCACGAGGAAGCTGCAGCGGCCAAGTACCTCACCGGCGTCGGGCCCCGCCTCCGAAATAGCGCCTGACCGCAGCGCTTCGAGCAGGTCCCCGAGGGTCGTCCCTTCGAACTCGACCCGTTGCTCGCTCGTGCCGAAGGCGTGGGCCGCGCCGGCAAAAAAGCGAACGTCGGCGGTGGTTTTTTCAGTCATGCGTCTATCCTCCAATGGCGCTCATGGGCCGCTCGGGTTGAACAAAGTCGCTGCGTTCCATGCCGTGGCCAGCCTGCTTCCCCCATTGGGCGGCGCGCCAACGATCGGCGATAGCTTCGTCACTCGCGCCGGAACGCATGAGGCCGAGGAGGTCCGTCTCGGTGTGCGAGAACAGGCACGTGCGCACGCGACCCTCGGCGGTAAGGCGCGTGCGGGTGCAGTCCGCGCAGAACGAGCGGGTAACGGAGGCGATGATTCCGACGGTTCCGAGCGCCTCAGTGCCCGGCCGCTCGCACGCTTCGACGAACGGCTCGCCGGGCGGTGGCGGTAGAACCCGCCGCACCGCGCGCGTGTCGGCGGGGTCGATGCCGCGATCCTTGAGCGCCCTGGCGATCGTGCCCGGCGCTCCCGGGCCCGCGACGCCTTCTCGCGGCCACACATCGAATTTTTCGGCGGGCGCCCCGCCGCGCACCTCGCGCACGGGGTGCAGAACGTAGTAGGGGCTGAGCAGCTGCCACACGTCGTCGGCGGTCACCATGCGCTCGCGGTTCCAGCGGCCGGCGCCATCGAGTGGCATGTATTCGATGAAGCGCAGTTCGAGGCCGCGCTCGAGGCACCACGCGAGGAGCTCGGCCGCTTCGTGCTCGTTCGCGCCGGGTTGGAGAACGGCGTTGATTTTGATGGGACTCAGCCCGGCTGCGCGTGCGGCCTCGATGCCCTCGAGGACGCGGTGGAGGAACGGGCGGCGAGTCATTGCCTCAAACGTTTCGGAATGCGCCGAATCAAGCGAAATGTTGATGCGGTCAAGGCCCGCAGCCACCAGTCCTTCGGCGCGTTTTTCGAGGCCGATCGCGTTGGTCGTGAGCGAGATGTCGGGCCGGGGATCGAGGGCGGCGACTTCGGCGATGATGTCGGCGAGGTCGTTTCGCGTGAGCGGCTCGCCGCCCGTGAAACGCACTTCCCGGATTCCGAGCTCCTCCACGCCGATGCGGACGAACCGCGCGACCTCTTCGACGCTCATGAGCTGCGGTTTCTTGAGGAATTGGAGGCCGGCCTCGGGCATGCAGTAGGTGCAGCGGAGGTTGCAGAAATCCGTGAGGGAGATGCGCAGGTCGCGCGCCGTACGCCCGAAGGTGTCGATGAGCGCGCCCGTTGCGGGGCGCCCTTCGGTCGAGGGCGCTTCCTCGATGGGGTCCATGGCGCGGGGCTTCGGCATCCCGAGATCGATCGACATGCTCTCCTTTACGGGGAACGACAAAGAGGTGTCACACCAGCTTAGGGGACTTTCGCGCGCTACCCTAGAGGCCCTGGCCACACGAGGAAGGAACACCACCGTGGAGCAAGACTCGCGCCTCGCGCCTGGTCGCATCCCTCTCGCCGAGCACCGGCGGAGCCTTCGGGAGCTCGTGGGCGCCGTGCTGGATTCGCCACACGCCCCGGGCGTGGCAACCGTCGGCCTCGAACGTGCCCGAGGCCGCACCCTCTCCCGAGACGTGACCTCGCCCGTGAATGTGCCTCCCGTCGCAAACTCGCAGATGGACGGCTTCGCGCTCAACGTTGAAAGCCTCGCCCCAACCCCCGACGGTGCCCCGATTACGCTTCCGCTCGGCCCTCTCATCGCGGCGGGCGACGAGCCCTCGACGCTCGAGCCGGGATCGGCTCGCCCCATCATGACGGGCGCCCCCATCCCCGCGGGCGCGAACGCCGTGATCCCCGTCGAAGAGACCGCGGTCGGCCGTTTTGCTCAGCGGACGAAAGAAGAATCCGACGTCTGCACGCAACCGTCGGACCTCACGTTTACCCTTGCCTCCGAGCGCCGCACCGAGGGGCGTTTCGTGCGCCCCGCGGGAAGTGACACCGAACGCGGCGACGTGGTCGCGCGGGCGGGCCAGGTGCTGACTGCGCGCCTGATCGGGCACCTCGCTTCTGTTGGCGTGGCCGAAGTGGAGGTGCGCGAGCGGCTGCGCGCCGTTGTCGTCTCGACGGGAACTGAAGTGCGCGAGCCGGGGGAGCCGGAGCCGGATGACTGGCGCATTTTTGATGCGAACTCCTTCCTCGTGTCCGCGGCGCTTGAAGACGCGGGGATCGAGGTGTGCGCCAGGCTTCGCGTTCCGGATGATCCGCGTGCGCTTCTCGATGACGTGGGTGCGGCATGCGAGAGTGCCCGGGCGCATCTTGTCGTGTCGACCGGCGGGGTGAGTGCGGGGGCCGTCGAGCCGATTCGCCAGGCGGCCCAGATGGCAGCCTCGCCGCTGCGCCTCGCGTTTGACAAGGTGGCGATGCAGCCGGGAGGGCCGCAAGGACTCGGGATGCTCGCGGCGGAGCATGGCGAGGTCGCGTGGATCGCGCTACCCGGCAACCCGGTTTCGGCGTACGTGAGCCTCGAGATGTTCGTTCGCGACGCCCTCGCAGCACCGCCGCGCGCGCGTGTGCACCTGCCGGTGCGCACACAAACCGGCGCGAGCGAGCCTTCCCCGGAGGGGCTCGTGCAGGTGCGGCGGGCCCGGCTCAACGCTGACTCAACTGTGAAGCTCGTGGGCGGCCCCGGTTCGCATCTCGTGGGCGCGCTCGCCCTGAGCGATGCGCTCGTGCTTATTCCCCCGGAGGTCACGCGCGTGGCCGACGGCGACATTCATGAGGTGATGATTCTTCGATGACCAGTGTCAACAGTGGCGATAGCAGCCCCCTTACGCACGTGCGCTCCGACGGTTCGAGCCACATGGTCGATGTGTCGAGCAAAGCCGTCACGACCCGCGAAGCTGTCGCGAGCGCGACCCTGACGAGCCGCGCCGACGTGATCGACCGGGTTCTCGCGGGCGAGCTGCCGAAGGGGGAGGCGCTCAGCGTCGCCCGAGTTGCGGGCATCATGGCGGCCAAGCGCACACACGAGCTGATCCCGCTGTGCCACCCGCTTCCCATTACCAAGGTCACCGTGGACTTCGCGCGGATCGCTCCCGAGGCGATCGAGGTTCGCGCGCGCGTCAAGACCGAGGGGAAGACTGGCGTCGAAATGGAAGCACTCACGGCGGCGAGCGTTGCGGCGCTCACGGTGTACGACATGGTGAAGGCCGTCGATCACCTCGCGGTAATCGGCGACGTCAAGGTTCTCGCGAAGTCCGGGGGTAAGAGCGGCGATTGGGACCGTAACGTCGCGAGCGGCGACAAGGGCGGTGCGCGGTGAAGTGTGTGGGGGAGCGCGGTTGGTCGGCGTGCGTGATCGTCGCCTCGACGCGCGCGGCTCGCGGCGAATACGAAGACCTCACGGGACCCGTGCTCTCCGCGTGGCTTGAACGGTGCGGCTTTCGCGGGTGTGGCGTCACGGTGGTTCCGGATGGGCCCGACGTTGGCCGCGCCCTTGCAGATGTCATCGCCTCGGGAGTGGATCTCGCGATCACGACGGGAGGCACCGGCCTCACGCCGAGCGATGTCACGCCGGAACAAACTCGCCCCCACCTCACGCGAGAGATCCCCGGGATTGCGGAAGCTTTGCGACTCAAGGGGCGCGAATCGACGCCGTACGCGGTAGTGAGCAGGGGGCTTGCCGGTTTCGCCGGTCGCACTCTCGTGGTGAATCTGCCCGGCTCCCGTGGTGGAGTGAAGGACGGTATGGCGGTGCTCGAGCCCATTGTCGAGCACGTCCTGCGCCAGCGCGATGGGGGAGGTCACGAATGAGCGAGGGGAAAGACGTGAAAGCAGTGCAGGATGAGCGCGACCCGCGCCTCGGCGGCGTCGAGGACCGCGTGCGTCACGCGAGCGTGAGTGGCGAGCCGGTCGCCGTCGCTGACATGGTCCGTTGTGTCGAGGATCGGCGCTGCGGCGCGCTCGTGACCTTCGACGGACTCGTGCGCGACCACGATGAGGGGCGCGGGGTTGTGCGTCTCGCCTACGAGGCGCACCCGAGCGCGAGCGAGGTCATGGCCAATGTGGTGCGCACGATCGCCGAGCGCTACCCGGATGTGCTCGTCGCCGCAAGCCACCGCCACGGTGCTCTTGAGGTGGGCGATTCGGCGCTCGTTGCTGCGGTCGCAGCTCCCCACCGGGCGCGTGCATTCGAGGCGTGTGCGGATCTCGTGGATGAGGTGAAGGCGCGCGTTCCGATTTGGAAGGACCAGTATTTTTCCGACGGTACCCACGAGTGGGTCGCCGCGATCGGCTGAGGAGCGTTTCGATCTTAGGTTTTGGGGCATGAATAAACGCCCGGCGCTGCTGCGCTCGTAGGAGCGGCGCGCGGGGCGTTCGGTAGGTGAGGTTGGGGGATTTAGCGGCCGAGACCGAGGGTTGTCGAGCCCTGGCTGCTCCGGGCCTGTGCGATTGCCGCGAAGTCGCCGCCAAGTCGGTTCTTGTGAACCGTGTTGTGTCTTTCGACGTCCTGTCCAACCATGTGATCGGCGAGGTTTTCGAAGGTCTTGAAGATTGAGCGGATGATGGTCATTTTGGGTGTGTCCTCACTACCGGTGGTACCTAATTTGTGCGCGAAAAGTGGCGGTAGAGCGCTCTCCACCGCTGGTTTCTCACGTGTTTCAATCTTATGAAGTGGACACAAAGTCGCGCTAGGGTGGACCGTGTGATATGGAACCCGGGTTCCGGTATGCCGGATATGTGACGTAGGGGCCGCGGGCTTATGGGACCTAGGCCCCGTTTTGACCCGAATCCCACCCACCTGAATTGCATAGGAGTTGTGGGGGTTTGCGCTCCGCGTAAAGCTGGCACTCAGCTTTGACGAGTGCTAACGGGCACACTAGTCTTGATCCGTTGGCAGTCTCAGCGTGAGAGTGCCAAAGGTGCGCCGGGTTGCTCGGCACCGCGACGACGAGCATCCCACCGTGGCACACCCGTCAACTTCACATTGATTAAAGAAGGAGTGAGGTCGCATGTCGGTCTCCATTAAGCCCCTCGAGGACCGTGTCGTCGTCCGCCCGCTCGAAGCCGAGCAGGTGACTGCTTCGGGCCTGATCATCCCCGACACTGCCAAGGAAAAGCCCCAGGAGGGCGAGGTCGTCGCCGTTGGCGAAGGCCGCTTCGACGACAAGGGTGCTCGCATCCCCATGGACGTCAAGGTTGGTGACAAGGTCGTCTTCTCGAAGTACGGCGGCACCGAGCTGAAGTACGGCTCCGAGGAATACCTCGTTCTGAGCCAGCGCGACGTTCTCGCAATCATCGAAGGCTGAAAGGCTCACCGTGGCAAAAGAAATCATTTACGACGAGGAGGCGCGTCGCGCGCTTGAGCGCGGCGTCGACAAGCTCGCGGACACCGTCAAGGTGACGCTTGGCCCCAAGGGCCGCAATGTCGTCCTCGACAAGAAGTGGGGCGCCCCCACCATCACGAACGACGGCGTGACGATCGCCCGCGAGGTCGAGCTTGATGATCCTTACGAGGATCTCGGCGCTCAGCTCGCGAAGGAAGTTGCGACCAAGACCAATGACGTTGCCGGTGACGGCACGACAACCGCAACCGTTCTCGCCCAGGCGCTCGTGCATGAGGGCCTACGTAACGTTGCTTCGGGCGCCGCCCCCGCGGCACTCAAGCGCGGCATGGAGAAGGCTGTCGAAGCCCTCAGCGAGAAGCTCGGCGAGATCGCGATCGACATCGATTCGAAGGAGCAGACTGCTTCCGTCGCGACCGTGTCGTCGCAGGATGCCGAGATCGGTGAGCTCCTTGCCGAGGCATTCGACAAGGTTGGCAAGGACGGCGTCATCACGGTCGAGGAGTCCTCGACGACGGCGCTCGAGCTCGACTTCACCGAGGGTATGCAGTTCGACAAGGGCTTCATCTCCCCGCACTTCGTGACCGACCCCGATCGTCAGGAAGTTGTTCTCGAAGACGCCTACGTGCTCATTAACCAGGGCAAGATCTCGAACGTGCAGGAGTTCCTGCCCGTGCTCGAGAAGGTTGTGGAGTCCGGCAAGCCCCTCTTCGTGATTGCCGAGGACGTCGAGGGCGAAGCCCTCGCAACCCTCGTGGTCTCGAAGCTGCGCGGCTCCTTCAAGGGCGCCGCTGTGAAGGCTCCTGCCTTCGGCGACCGCCGCAAGGCCATGATGCAGGACATCGCGATCCTCACGGGCGCTGAGGTCATCACGCCGGATCTCGGCCTCGACCTCAAGACGACCGAGCTCAGCCAGCTCGGCACCGCACAGCGCGTTGTCATCACGAAGGACAACACGACCATCGTGGGCGGCGCCGGTGATGTCGAAGCCGTGTCCGATCGCGTCCAGCAGATCAAGGCAGAAATTGAGAACACCGATTCCGAGTGGGACCGCGAGAAGCTCCAGGAGCGCCTCGCGAAGCTCTCGGGCGGCGTGTCCGTCATCAAGGTTGGCGCGCACACCGAGGTCGAGCTCAAGGAAAAGAAGATGCGCATCGAAGACGCGGTCGCCGCAACGCGTGCCGCGATCGAAGAGGGCATCGTCGCTGGCGGTGGCTCGGCCATCGTCCAGGCCGCGACCGTCCTCGCCGATGATCTCGGGCTCGAGGGTGACGAGGCCGTCGGCGTTCGCGCCGTCGCCAAGGCCGTTGCCGAGCCGCTGCGCTGGATCGCCGAGAACGCCGGTGAAGAGGGCTACGTCGTAGTCGAGAAGGTCAAGGAGTCCCCGGTGGGCACCGGCCTCAACGCTGCGACCGGCGAATACGTCGACCTCGTCGACGCTGGCATCATCGACCCGGTCAAGGTGACGCGCAGTGCCCTGCGCCACGCCGCCTCGATCGCGGGCCTCGTTCTGACGACCGAGACCCTCGTCGTTGACAAGCGCGAGGACGACGAAGAGTAGTCAATCGTCGGCCCCCATCTCACGCGCCCCGCTCCTTGAGCTTTCTCGAGAAGCGGGGCGTATTCTTAGCAAAGTGCACCCAAAGCGCGCCACACGCGCCGACGCACACCGACGCCTGACCTGCCGAGACTCGCGAGAGTGAGAGGGGATCGCATGAGCGCAGTGTTCCACTCACCATCGCGCAGCACGCCCAGGGGTGAGCGCCCCACGCAGGATGTGACGACGAGACACAACGGCAAGGCGCACAGGATTGTTATGCGGCCGAGCCCCGCGGCCATGAGCGCCTCGCTCCTTGCGGCGATCGTGTTCACGGTTCTTCTTGAATTTCTCGTGGGCATCAGTTTCATCGGTCAGGGCCTCTGGAGTGATGCGCGCCTGTTTCGCGATCACTGGTTCACCCTGCCGCTTTACGTGTGGTTCGGTGTCGTGGCTCTTGCGCTCATCGGGGTGCTGCGCATTGTCAGCCAGTGCGTGATCCTTCATGACGATCGGATCAAGGTTCGAGGGCTCTTCCGCATCCCGCGTTCGGCGCGCTGGAGTGCGCTTTCGGGAATTTGGCTCGTGCGCGACATCTACCGCGGCAAAGAGCCTCGTGACCCCGTGGAGTCCGAGGTCGATGCGTTCGATGCTGCCCTCATCATGCGCTCGAGTACGAGCCGCGTGGCGAACCTCTCGGGCGCGTTTTACGGCACGCGGGCGCAGTCGATTCTCGTGCGCGAAGCCGAGGCTCACGGCGTCAGGATCGACCATATTGATCATGCGCGCCCCGGTGAGCTTGCCCGCATGATGCCCGGCTCGCTGACGGTCATCGATCGTCACCCGAACATGTTCGTGCTCGCGATTGTCGCGTTCTACGCCGCGCACAATGTGCTGACCTTCATGATCTGGGGGATCTGAAGCCACCGGTTCCTTGGCACAATGGAGCCATGCCTGCCCGCCGTACGAAGCGTTTTGCCCGCCCGCCTTTGCCGCAGAGGGCTGGGCTCGATGCCGTGAGGGTGGTGGCGGCGCCACGCGAGGTGGGCCGTCCGGTAGGCGAGGTGCTGCTGGACCGATTCCCTGCGCTCGGTTCGCCTGAGGCGCGTGACCTCGGTGCGCGTTTCGCCGAGGGCGAGGTCGTGGACCAGCATGGCGCCGCGTGGTCAGCCCAGGAGCCGATGATGCGTGCGCGCGAAGTATTTTTCCACCGGGAGCTCGCGCCGGAACCTTTCGAGCCGGCCGAGATTCCGATCGTGTACGAGGACGGGCATCTGCTCGTGGTCGCGAAGCCGCGCACGATGGCGAGCATTCCGCGCGGCGAGCACATTCGCCGCAGTGCCCTCGTGCGACTACGAGTCGCGCATGGGCTTCCCGATCTCTCGCCGATTCATCGGCTCGATAAGCAGACCGGCGGGATCCTCGTGCTCTCGAAGATTCCGCAGGAGCGGGGCGCCTACCAGCAGCTCTTCGCGCGCGGGGAAATGCAAAAGCGGTACGTGGCGTGGGTGTCGGGGGAGGGGCCGACGCTTGCCGAACTCGAGCGCGGCCCGATCGAGATCCGCGAACCCATCGCGAAACGGCACGGTGATCTCTGGGCGCACATTGACCCGCATGGGAAAGAGGCGTGGACGAGCGTGCGGATGATGCGGCGTGAGGCGGAGAGCCGTCGGAGTCTCGTGAGCCTGGTACCGCATACGGGCCGCACCCACCAGCTGCGCGTGCACCTTGCACACGTGGGCCTGCCGATTGTGGGGGACGAACTGTATCCCGCGCCCCCGCCCGATCCCGCGACGGGGGAGCGGTCACGACGGGACGTGAGTGAGCCTCTCGCCCTGTGGAGCGTGCTCATGGCGTTCACTGATCCGGTGACGGGCAGGGAGCGTCGGTTCGAGTGGTGGCCGCCGGAGGTGCCGGGAGATGACTGAGCGCGTTGAGCCGCGTGTGAAAGGTGGCCGGATCGCGCTCGGCCCGACCTTTGTCGCGCGCCTAGTGCCGTGGCTCAAGTGGGGGGCGCCGCTCCTTGCCGCGCTGTTCCTTCCGGTCACGGGCCTGTATGTGGGGCGCATCAGCGGTTGGCCATGGTTTGTGTCGCTCCCGCTTGCGTGGTGTGCGGGCTGGGTCCTGCTCGCGCTGCTCATGCTCGCAGTTCTCGCGTGCGTGCACAGGACTACCTGGTGGGACCCGGCAGCGGGCGAGGTCCGTCGGGGCCGGCAGCATCTTGCGGTCGCGCACGTCCAGGCGGTGGTTCCGGACTTTCGGCCTCAGGGTGTCACGGCACTGGAGGCGGGGGAGGGGGCCCGACGCTTGCTCATCCCCTATAGCGGCTGGGACGACCGCAGTTACGAGGGAATCGCCGAATTCGAGCGGAGGGTATTTGCGGGGGACGGGGCATCTCGCCCGCAGTTGCTTGCCCGTGACCGAGCCGCGCGAAAGTCCTGGGAGAACCGCGCTCTGGCGAAGAAGTACGGGATGGCGTGGCGCGGCGAATTCGAGGATCCGCACGTGTTTCTCGAAGCATTTGATGCGCGCAGGAAGCAACTGGCAAGGAGGCGGCGCTAAGGTTGGATCATGACGAATGATCCCTTCGGTTTTGTTGGCCTTACCTACGACGACGTGCTGCTTCTCCCCGGGGAGACGGACGTCATTCCCAGCGATGTTGATACGACCTCGCGCCTCACGCGCGAGATTAGCTTGAGGGTGCCCCTCGCCTCCGCCGCGATGGATACCGTGACCGAGGCTCGCATGGCGATTGCGATGGCGCGCCTCGGCGGTATTGGCATCCTCCACCGCAACCTTTCGATTGAGGATCAGGCCCACCAGGTCGACCTCGTGAAGCGTACCCAGACCGGTCGCATCCCGAATCCCGTGACCATCGGTCCGGAGGCGACTCTCGAGGACTTCGATGCGACGTGCGGCAACTACCGAGTTTCGGGCCTGCCCGTCGTCGATGAACACGGGAAGCTTCTCGGTATCTGCACGAACCGCGACCTGCGCTTCATTCCCGTCGCCGAGTGGGCGAGCACGAAGGTTGCGGACGTCATGACCCGCGAGGTGTACACGGCACCTACCGACGTGAGCCGCGACGAAGCAACGGCACTGCTGCGCAAGCACAAGCGTGAACGACTTCCCCTCGTCGACGAGAACGGGACGCTCACGGGTCTCATCACCGTCAAGGACTTCGTTAAGAGCGAGCAGTTCCCGAATGCCTCGAAGGACGCCGAGGGGCGCCTGCTGATCGGCGCGGGCGTGGGCTTCTTTGGCGATTCCTACGAGCGCGCCGGAGCGCTGCGCGACGCGGGCGTGGACGTGCTCGTGGTCGACACCGCGAATGGTCACGCGCGCCTCGCCCTCGACATGATTCGCCGGCTCAAGGCTGATAAGGCCTTCGACGGTGTTCAGATCATCGGCGGCAACGTCGCGACCCGCGAAGGTGCCCAGGCCCTGATTGACGCGGGCGTGGATGCCGTCAAGGTGGGCGTGGGCCCAGGCTCGATCTGCACGACTCGCGTCGTCGCCGGCGTCGGCGTTCCGCAGGTCACCGCCATTTACGAGGCGTCGAAGGCGTGCAAGCCCGCGGGCGTTCCCCTCATCGGTGATGGTGGCCTACAGTACTCGGGCGACATCGCGAAGGCCCTCGTTGCCGGCGCCGATACCGTGATGCTCGGCTCGCTCCTCGCGGGCACCGCCGAGTCGCCCGGTGAGGTGATCCTTATGAACGGCAAGCAGTTCAAGAGCTACCGCGGCATGGGCTCGCTCGGCGCGATGGCCTCGCGCGGCAAGAAGTCCTTCTCGAAGGACCGCTACTTCCAGGCGGATGTCGAGACCGACGACAAGATCGTTCCCGAGGGCATCGAGGGAACTGTCGCCTACAAGGGCGCGCTCGGCACCGTCGTGCACCAGCTGACGGGTGGCCTCGCGCAGTCGATGTTCTACGTGGGCGCCCACACGATTCCCGAGCTCAAGGAGCGCGGCAAGTTCGTGCGCATCACCGCGGCTGGCCTCAAGGAGTCGCACCCGCACGATATGGCGCAGATCGTGGAGGCGCCGAACTACCGCGCGCGGTAGAGGCAGGGTGCCGTTGGGGCAGGGGCATGGCGCCTCTGCCCCTTTTTTTTGCTCCTTAAGGGTGGAGAAAAGGGGGAGGGGTGCGGAACTTTACTCGGAACGGAGCGCTTCGACCGGGTCCTGTCGCGCCGCCCTGCCCGAGGGGATCACGCCCGCCAGTACGGTGAGCAGCACCGAGATTCCCACGAGGATCACTCCCGCTAGTGGCGGGAGGCTCGCAATATTCTCGACGTCGAATCTCTGCTCGACGATGATGTTCGCTGGAATGCACAGCAGAAGCGTGATGCCCACACCAATAAGGCCCGCGAGAAGCCCCTCGATGACCGTTTCCGCATTGAACACGTGGCGGACGTCGGCCTTTGACGCCCCCACCGCACGCAGGATGCCGATTTCCTTGCGCCGCTCAAGCACGGAAATGTAGGTGATGATCGCGATCATGATCGACGAGACCACGAGCGAGATCGACACGAAGGCGATGAGCATCCACGTGATCACGTTGATAATGCTCGTCACCGAGCTCATGAGCATCCCCACCATGTCGGTGTAGACGATCTCCTTCTTCTTCTCGCCCCGCGCCTTGGCCTGCGCGTTGTAGGAGTCGAGAATGGCCTTGACCTTGTCCTTGTCCTTGAAACTCGCCGGGTAAATATCGACTTGATCGGGACTCGTGCGGTCTGCCCAGCCGAGCTTTTCGAGATTGTCCTCGTAGCTTGCCGCGCGCGTCGACACCATCGTCGACATGAACGCAGCGAGCTCTTCCTTGTCCATGTTCATTTCGAACGCATCGGCGAATTTCTCCGGATCGACACTCATGGCATTCGCGAAATTCTCGCCCATCGTGGACATCGCGTCATTGATCTGGCGTTCAATCTCGCCCTGGAGTGCGCTCATGTATTCCTGCATCATGGAGCCGATCGCGTTCGTCAAATATCCGCCGATGGCCTGCTGAATTTGGCTTGCGAGGGCGCCGCCTAGCTGGGTGGAGAGCTGCTCGGCGATGGCGTTCGAGAGATCGTTGCTGACCGCGGAGGAAACGTCCTTGAGGGCCGGGTCGTCGCCGAGGGCCTCGAAAAGTTGCTGTTCAAGTAGCGCACGATCGACCACCTTGTCGGAGTTCGAAATCTCGTCTAGTTTCCCTTTGACCTCGTCGGTCTGCATGTACTCAAGCACGACCTCGGCCGTGTCCCGATCGGGAATCTGGTCGCCGTCGGAATCCGCATGCGCCGCGTAGTACTCCTGAAAGCCCTGGATGAGCGCGCCCGCCTCGCCGCTGAGGTACGCGCCGGCACCGGGCCGGATCACGTCGCCCTCGAGAGCCTTCGCGAGCGCGCCCTGGAGGTCGATGTCGGCGAGCTGGGGGTAGCGCGCGGTGAGGTCGGCAAGGTCGAGGTCCTGGGGTTCCACGGTTGGGGGTCCGATGGTTGCCGCGCCTGGGTCGAGGCTCGAAAAATCAAGGTCGCTCATATCGAGTGCGCCCGGATCGAAGTTCGGTGCAGGCATCGAGCTGAGATCGAGACCGCCGAGGTCCATCTGGAGTTTCGACTCGTCGATCTGGAATGCGCCGCGGATCTTCTCCTGGTCGACCGTAAACAGGGAGCTCATGTCAAAGTCGTCGCCCTGATCGTCGTTTTTGAGTTCGTCGAATGTCTTTCCGGTGAAAACGTCGACATCGGGATGCGCCCGCTGCTCGTGGACGATCTCCGACTGGGCAGCTTCGGTGATGACCTGGTCCGTGAGGGCGGGAAGGTAGGAGATGCCCTGCTGGAGTGCACCCATGTCCTCGCCTTCGTTGGGGCGCACGATGCCGACGATCGTGAGGCGCTCGCCCTTGTCGATTTTCTCGCGCATGAAGTCGGCATCGCCGCTGCGGTCGATCCACGTGCCGGTGTCGTCGTTGTGGGTGTAGGTCTCGAAGGCGTTGACGCGTGAGAACTCGGTGCCGATGATCTGGTCGTAGGTGTACTCGCCGGGTTTTGTGGAGGTTTTGTCGCCCGAGGTGCCGTCGGAATCTCCCGATGCTCGTCCCGCCTGCGTGTTTTCCATCATCTCGTCGAGTTTCGCGTGGTCCTTAAGGCCGAGCGTGTACTCGTATAGATCGGGCATTCGGCCATTTTCGTCGAGGACGAGCACGAGTTCGTGCGCGTTTTTTGGCCAGCGCCCGTCGAGAACCCGGTATTTCGAGGTGTAGAGCGCGGTGTTTTCGGGAAGCTGACGGAAGGCGTTCATCGAGAACATTGCGCTCGCGGGACTGAGCGAAAAGCCCCCCGAGTATTGAGAAAACGCCTGTTCAGGATGGACCTGCACGGGCTTGTCGGTGCCGAGCGCGTAGATCTGGGGTTCGGCTGCATAAGAGTATTCGATCGCCTTGACGTAGGAGTTGATTCCTCCTCCGTTGGCGTCGAAATACTTCTTGAGGGAGGCGAGATCGTTGGTGCTCGTCGAGTTCATGGAGCGCGTGTACATCTCAACGGCGCGCACCGTATTCGCTTTTTCTTCGCCTTTGGGCTTGGCGTTCGCGAGTCCCGATTCCATCGAGACCCCCGTTTTTTGGATACTGAGCGGGTAGTTCGCGAGAGCGTTTTCCTCGGTTTTGGCGATGTAGCTGTTGACGCCGTTCGCGAGCGCGAGAATCGCGGCGATACCGATGATGCCGATCGAGCCCGCGAACGAGGTCATGATCGTGCGGCCCTTTTTCGTCATGAGGTTGTTGAAGCTGAGCATGAGTGCCGTGAGCGGCCCCATGCGCGTGTTGCGCGTGGGCTTCGCTTCGCGCGTCTCCTCGAGGGCCGGGTCGAAGGGATCGGAATCACCGACGACGTTGCCGTCGGCAAACTCGACGACGCGGGTTGCGTATTCGTGGGCGAGCTCGGGGTTGTGAGTGACCATGATGACGAGGCGATCGCTCGCGACCTCGCGTAGAAGGTCCATGACCTGCACGGACGTGGCGGAGTCGAGGGCGCCCGTGGGCTCGTCGGCAAGAAGAATCTCGGGGTCGTTGATGAGGGCGCGTGCGATCGCGACTCGCTGCATTTGCCCGCCGGAAAGCTGGCTCGGTTTCTTGTGCACGTGTTCGCCAAGGCCCACTTTGGCGAGGGCATCGAGGGCGCGTGTGCGGCGCTCGGACCGCTCGACGCCCGAGAGCGTGAGAGCGAGCTCAACGTTCGCAAGGACACTCTGGTGGGGGATGAGGTTGTAGCTCTGGAAAACGAAACCGATGCGGTTGTTGCGGTAGCGATCCCAGTCGCGGTCCTTGAAGTTTTTCGTCGAGATACCGTCGATGACGAGGTCGCCGGAATCGAAGTGGTCGAGGCCGCCAACCACGTTGAGCATCGTGGTTTTGCCAGATCCAGATTGGCCGAGGATTGCGACAAACTCGTTGTCACGAAACGCGACGCTCACACCGGCAAGCGCGACCTGGGTAAAGGTGCCCGTCGTGTAGGACTTGGTGATGTTGTGCAGTTCGAGCACGGCTCTCCATGGTTGCTCGCGCGGAGGGGGTCTTTCCTCATCCTACGGCCGGCCACGTTTAAATGTCCCACCCCGACGTAGGCTTGTGACATGAGTTGGATTGACGGCCCGATGCTGGGCTTTGATACGGAAACCACCGGCACGGATACCGCGAATGATCGCATCGTGACCGCAGCCCTCGTGTTCTCCACGGGGCCGGGCCGCGAGGGCGAAACCGTCGCGACGTGGCTCATCAACCCGGGCGTGGAGATTCCCGAGCAGGCCTCGCGCGTGCACGGCATCTCCACGGAACACGCGCGCGCCTACGGCATGGAGCCCGCGCCCGCCCTCGAGGAAATAGCGGTGCGCATCGTCGAGTGCCTTGAGCAGGGCGCGCCGATCGTCGCGTTTAACGGCGGCTTCGATCTTTCGATCATCGAAGCGGAGCTGAGCCGCAACGGCCTGCCCACGCTCGAGGATCGCCTCGGCCGCGCGATCGCGCCTGTCGTCGATCCGCTCGTGCTCGATCGCGGGTTGGATCGCTACCGCAAGGGCAAGCGCAACCTCTCGACCCTCATGGAGGTGTACGGGATCGAGGAGCCGGAAGGCAATATGCATACGGCAGATGTCGATGTATCCATGACCCTCGATGTTCTGCGCGCCATGGCGAAGAAGCACACGGTCATTGCCGAAAGCGATCTCGCCGAGCTCCATAAGAAGCAAATCGAGCTCCACCGCGCATGGGCCGAAAACTTCATCGACTATCTCAAGCGGCAGGGCAAAACACCAGACGTCAATCCCGTATGGCCTCTGTAGACTGGGAACCGTGCAGAACGAAATCGAAATTGGACGCAATAAGCGAGGCCGTCGCACCTACGGCCTCGACGATGTAGCCGTGGTGCCCTCCCGCCGCACGCGGGACCCGGAGGATGTCTCAACCTCGTGGCAGGTCGATGCCTACCACTTCGACATCCCGATCTTCGCGGCCCCCATGGACTCCGTGATGAGCCCCGAAACGGCGATCCAACTCGGCCAGTTCGGCGGGCTTGGCGTGCTCGATCTCGAGGGCCTGTGGACTCGCTACGAGAACCCCACGCCGCTCCTGGAGGAGATTGCGCGCCTCGACCCGAAGGACGTTCACCACCGCATCCGCGAGATCTACTCGGAGCCGATCAAGCCGGGCCTCATCCGTGAGCGCATCACGCAGCTTCGCGAGGCGGGCGTGGTCGCGGCGGGTTCCCTTTCACCACAGCGCACGCAAGAACACTGGAAGAGCGTCGTCGATGCGGGCGTCGACATCTTCTTCATTCGCGGCACGACCGTGAGCGCCGAGCACGTCTCGGGCAACCGCGAGCCGCTCAACCTCAAGCGCTTCATCTACGAGCTCGACGTCCCCGTCATTGTGGGTGGGTGCGCGACCTACACAGCGGCCCTCCACCTCATGCGCACGGGTGCGGCGGGCGTTCTCGTGGGCTTCGGTGGCGGCGCGAGCCAAACCACGTGGGAGACCCTCGGCATTTCGGTGCCGCTCGCCTCTGCCGTCGCGGACGTCGCCGCGGCCCGCAGGGATTACATGGACGAATCCGGCGGCCGGTACGTGCACGTGATTGCCGACGGCGGCCTGGGTCGCAGTGGCGACATCGTGAAGGCCATCGCGTGCGGGGCCGATGGTCTCATGGTCGGTGCCGCGCTCGCACGAGCCACCGAGGCTCCCGGCGGCGGCTTCCACTGGGGCAGCGAGGCACACCACCCCACGATGCCGCGCGGGCACCGTGTCGAGGTTGGCCAGGTGGCGCCGCTCGAGCAGATTCTCTTTGGTCCGGGTCTCTCGGCCGATGGCACCACGAACCTCGTCGGCGCGCTTCGCCACGCGATGGCGACGACCGGCTACACGGACCTCAAGGAGTTCCAGCGCGTCGAGGTCGTCACGACCCGCTAATCCTCGAAAGAAAAATGGGGCTCGCCATTGTCGGCGAGCCCCATTTTCTGTGCGGTAATCGTCAGCCGCGCGCGACCTCGAGAGTCTGCTGCGCGATCGCGAGCTCTTCGTTCGTGGGGTACACGACAACGGTGACCTTCGATTCAGGCGCCGAGATGATCCACGGTTCCTTCTTACGCTGGGCGTTTGCTTCCTCGTCGAGGATGATCCCGAACTCCTCGAGTCCCTCGAGGGCGCTCGAGCGGGCAAGCGAAGCGTTCTCGCCGATGCCCGCGGTGAACGTGATGACATCGAGCCCACCGAGGATGAACGCGTACGCACCCACGTACTTCTTGACGCGGTGAGCCCACATGCCGAGCGTGAGCTTCGCGGCTTCGTCGCCAGCCTCCACGGCGGCGGAAATGTCGCGGAAGTCGCTCATGCCGAGCTGGCCCATGAGACCGGACTTCTTGTTGAGCAGCGTGTCGACTTCCGCGGGGTCCATACCGGCCTGGCGGTGAAGAAGCGCATACACCGACGGGTCGATGTCGCCAGAGCGGGTGCCCATGACGAGGCCCTCGAGCGGGGTGAGACCCATCGAGGTATCAACGGGCTTGCCGTTCTTGACTGCGGAGGCAGAAGCGCCATTGCCGAGGTGCAGAACGATCTGGCGAAGCTCTTCGCCTTCGCGGCCGAGGAAGCCCGGCACGCGAGAGGAAATGAACTCGTGGGAGGTGCCGTGTGCGCCATAGCGGCGAATCTTGTACTGCTCGGCGACCTCCTTGTTGATCGCATACGTGTATGCCTCGGGCGGAAGCTGCGTGAAGAACGACGTGTCGAACACGACGACGTGGGGGAGGTTCGGCAGGAGTGCGCGTGCACCGTTGATGCCGTCCACCGCCGCGTAGTTGTGCAGGGGTGCGAGGGCACCGAGTTCGTGGATCTGGTCGCGGACCTCGTCGGTCACGAGGGTGGCTTCGGGGAACACCGCGCCGCCCTGGACAATGCGGTGGCCAACGGCGCTCACGGTTTCCTCGGTCAGCTCAACGCCAACCTTCGCGAAGAGCTCCTCGACGACCTGCATGCCCTTGACGTGATCGGGGATCGAACCCTCCCACGTTTCTTCCTTGTCTCCGGCTTCGATCGAGGCGTTGCCCGTGGGCAGCGTGATGCGCTCGACGATGCCGGAGGCGGTCACGTGATTCGAGGTCGGGTCGATGAGCTGGAACTTGATCGAGCTCGAACCCGAGTTAATCACGAGAACGTTGCTGTTGGTCACGGTTTCTCCGTTCGTAGTCAAGAAGGGGCTCTTCGCCCGTCAGTTCTGGTTCTGCGCCTGGATCGCGGTGATCACGACGGTGTTGATGATGTCCTCGACGAGCGCGCCGCGCGAAAGGTCGTTCACGGGCTTGTTGAGTCCTTGCAGGACGGGGCCGATCGCGATCGCTCCGGCGGAGCGCTGCACTGCCTTGTACGTGTTGTTACCGGTGTTGAGGTCGGGGAACACGAACACGGTCGCGCGGCCTGCGACGGCCGAATCGGGAAGCTTGGTCTTGGCAACCGAGGCGTCCACGGCGGCGTCGTACTGGATCGGGCCCTCGACGTTCAGGTCGGGGTGGTTTTCCTTCACGAGCGCGGTCGCTTCGCGTACCTTGTCGACGTCGGCCCCCGAACCGCTCGTGCCCGTCGAGTACGAGAGCATCGCAATCCGCGGGTCCACGCCGAACTGCTCTGCCGTTGCGGCGGACTGAGCAGCGATGTCGGCGAGCTGCTCGGCGGTCGGGTCAGGGTTCACGGCGCAGTCGCCGTACACGAGGACGCGGTCCTCGAGCGCCATGAGGAACACGGAGGAGACGACCTTCGCGCCCGGCTTCGTCTTGATGATCTGAAGCGCGGGGCGGATCGTGTGGGCGGTGGAATTCACGGCGCCCGAGACCATGCCATCGGCATACCCCATGTGGACCATCATCGTGCCGAAGTAGGAGACGTCCTGTACCGCGTCGCGCGCCTGATCGAGGGTCACGCCCTTCTTTGCGCGAAGACGCGCAAACTCTTCGGCAAACTTCTCGACGAGCTCTTCGTCGTGCGGGGACACGATGCGGGCTTCGGCGATGTCGTGGCCGAGCTGTACAGCCTTCTGGCGGATCGCGGTTTCGTCTCCCAGCAGCACGAGGTTTGCAACGCCGCGGCTGAGGATCGCCTCGGCGGCTGCGATGATGCGTGGCTCATCGCCCTCGGGAAGCACGATCGTCTTCTTTTCACCCTGCGCGCGGGCAATCAGGTCGAACTGGAACATCATCGGTGTCACAACGTCGCTCTTTGCGAGGTTGAGTGCCGAAATGAGGTCGGTCATCGCGAAATTCTCGGCGACGAGACGGCGGGCCGCATCGATCTTTTGCGGCGTCGAGGTGAGCTTGCCGTCGATATTGCTCGCGGCAACGGCAGCCTCGAAGGTGTTCTCCTCCGTCACGATGATCGGCAGGTCACCCGTGCCGAGGGCCTTGATTTCCTCGGGAAGGTCGTAACCGCCCGTGAGCACGAGCGAGCTGAGCGACGGGAACGTGCCCGACTGCTGTGACATGAGGATGCCCTGGATGAGATCGTGCCGGTCGCCGGGGGCGATCACGGTGCTCGACTCGTGGAGATTCTTGAGCACATTCGGCAGCCCCATCGCGGCCACGACGATGTCGAGCGCAACGCGCTCGAGAAGCTCAGGCGCACCCTGGACGACCGTGCCGTTCACGGCGTCCTTGATAGCGTTCACGCTCGGCGAGTAGACGATGTCCGATTCGGGAAGGGCAGCGGTGATCACGCCTTCGGGAAGAACCTTCGCGATCTCCTCGCGGGTTGCGGGCAGGTCCTCGTCCGCGGCGCGGTTGATGACGACAGCGACGGGGGTCGCGTGGTTCTGTGCAAACTCGTGGAAGGCGATTTGAGCGACCGTTGCGGCCTGCTGCGGATCGCGGCGGCGAGCGCTGACGACCAGCACAACCGGCGCGCCGATATTCGCGGCCACGGAAGCGTTGAAGGCGAGTTCGGTGGGGTTTGCGAGACCGTTGTAATCAGAACCGAGAACGAGCACCGCTTGATACTTCTCGCGCAGCTCCTGATAGCGGCGCATGATCTCTTCCTGCGCCTTCTCAGGATTGGAATTCACGAGGTCGTAGGTGACGCCGAGCGCTTCGTCGTAGCCCTGGCTAATGCCCGGGTGCGAAGTAAGGAGTTCAACGGCGGCGTCACGCTCGTGGCGCGAATCAATAATCGGCCGGAACACGGCGACGTTCTCTGACGTAGCGACGAGGGCTTCAAGGAGGCCGAGGGCAACGGTGGACTTGCCGGAGCGTCCTTCTGACGAGGTTACATACACACTGTGAGACACGCTTTCTAGGATAGGGCGAGCAGTTGGACGCTGCCCGGGAACCGAGGGCCCATTCGCTCAATCTCACGCCTACACTTAAGGAATGCTCCGCGTCGCACTCCGCCCCAAGTTCCTGGGCCTACTCGCCCTCATGGCAACAGCGACCCTCGTGTGCGGTCTCCTCGCGAACTGGCAGTTCGAGCGAGCAACGCGAGCCCTCGACGCCCGCGACGAAACGCAATCCGCCGCGCCCGTCCCGATCGAGGAGCTCATGGACGCGCACGCACCCGTCACAAACGCGGTCCAGGGGCGTCTCGCGTCATTCACGGGGGAGTTCGTGCCCTCGGAGCAAGTGCTCGTGCCCGGCCGCGAGATCGACGGCCACGACGCCGCCGTCGTCGTCACAAACGCACGCATCACCAAAGGGCCGCTTCGCGGCACATCCATCCCCGTCGCGCGCGGTTACACGACCGCCCCCTCGAGTGAATGGGACACCCTTCCCGAGCCGCCCACCGGAGAGCGCACGATAGTCGTGCGCCTCGAGGCTTCCGAGGAGGCGAGCGGCACCGTGCGCCGCGAGGGTGGCGGGGGCGTGGCGACCGTCGGAACGCTCTCCTCCACCCTGCTCGTGAACGTATGGGAGGGTCCCATGCTCGCCGGGTACGGGGCCCTCACCAACGAGGCACGTCAGTACATGGCCGGGCCGGGGGAGTCCGACGGTGCGAGCGCAACCGCTGCGGAGGCTGGTGCGAGCGACTCCTCGGCGAAAGGGGCCGACGGTGCCGACGCCACCACTGCGGACGCGTGGCGCGACCTCGGGCCTCTCCCCGCCGCACAGTCGAGCTTCACGAGTGGCCTCAACCTCCAAAACTTCGGATATATGCTCCAGTGGATCCTCTTCGGCGTGTTTTTCCTCTACATCTGGTGGCGAAGCGTGCGCTCCACCTACCTTGATGAGCAGGCTGAGCGTAGGCTCGAACTCGAATCGCGGCTCGCCGGTGAAAGCTCGGACTAGCCGCCACCGCCCCAACCATGCCGCAAGGAGGCCCCGTGGCTCGCAAGCCGCTCAATGACACTCAAATCCGCACGTCGATGGCCCGCTTCCGGGTCGCCTCGATCGTGGAAGGTATCGCCCTGCTTGTGCTCGTCGCGATCATGATCATGCGTTACCTCGTGTACGGGGGCCAGAGCGATCTGTGGGCGACGATTTCAAAGACGTGGAGCCCCATCCACGGCCTCATCTACATGATCTACGTCGTGCTCGCCTTCGATCTGTGGAGCAAGATGCGCTGGGGCCTCGAGCGGATGCTCCTGCTCATGTTCTTCGGCGTGATCCCCGTGCTGAGCTTCTTCGGCGAGCGCTGGACTCACGCCAAAGTCGAGCGCGATCTCGCCGAGCGTCCCACACTCGGCGATGCGGCGGACCAGTAGTACGCGCATTAGGATGGAGAGCGTGATGAACGACAACCAGCTCAGCACCCAGCAAGACCCGGTCCTCGTCGTCGATTTTGGTGCGCAATACGCGCAGCTCATCGCGCGCCGGGTCCGCGAAGCGAACATTTACTCCGAGGTCGTCCCGAACTCGATGAGCGCGAGCGAAATCCTCGCGAAGAACCCCAAAGCGCTCATCCTCTCCGGCGGTCCCAGCTCCGTGTATGCCGACGGCGCCCCGAAGCTCGACCCCGCGCTCCTCGAGGCGGGTATCCCGGTACTCGGCCTGTGCTACGGCTTCCAGGCGATCGCGCAGGCCCTTGGAGGCACGGTCGCCCCTACGGGCACGCGCGAGTACGGCGCGACCCTGCTCACTGAAATTCAGGGCGATTCCGTTCTGCTTGCCGATCAAGACCTCAACCAGAACGTGTGGATGAGCCACGGCGACAGCGTTCACGAAGCCCCCGAAGGCTTCGACGTGATCGCCGTTTCGGCGGGCTCGCCCGTTGCCGCATTCGAGAATCGCGAACGGCGCATCTTCGGCGTCCAGTGGCACCCCGAAGTCAAGCACTCCGAGCGCGGCCAAGAAATCCTCGAGAACTTCCTCTACCGCGGCGCCGGCATCAAGCCCGAATGGACGATGTCCAACGTCATCGACGAACAGGTCGAGCTGATCCGCGCCCAGATCGGTGAAGACGGCACCGCCATCTGCGCCCTGAGCGGCGGCGTCGACTCCGCCGTTGCCGCGGCCCTCGTGCAGCGTGCGATCGGCGATCGCCTCACGTGCGTGTACGTCAACCACGGCCTCATGCGCCTTCGCGAATCCGAAGAAATTGAGCGCGCCTTCAGCGGCTCGACGGGCGGCGCGAAACTCGTCGTGGTCGACGCAGAAGAGCGCTTCCTCGAGGCGCTCGCGGGCGTCACCGACCCCGAGCAAAAACGCAAGATCATCGGCCGTGAGTTCATCCGTGTATTCGAGCAGGCCCAGGAAGATATTCTGCGCGAGCAGGGGGTTGTTGACGGCGACCAGGCCCGCCGCAAAGCTTTCCTCGTGCAGGGCACCCTGTACCCGGATGTTGTTGAGTCCGGCGGTGGTGATGGCACCTCCAACATCAAGAGCCACCACAACGTTGGTGGGCTTCCCGACGATTTGACCTTCGAACTTGTGGAGCCGCTTCGCCAGCTGTTCAAGGATGAGGTGCGCACCGTCGGCACCCAGCTCGGCCTGCCTGACGAAATCGTGTGGCGCCAGCCGTTCCCCGGCCCGGGCCTCGGCATTCGCATCATCGGCGAGATCACGAAGGAGCGACTCGACACGCTTCGCGCCGCCGACGCTATCGCGCGCGAAGAGCTCACCCTCGCTGGTCTCGACCGCGACATTTGGCAGTGCCCCGTCGTGCTCCTCGCCGACGTGCGCTCCGTTGGCGTGCAGGGCGATCACCGCACCTACGGCCACCCCATCGTTCTTCGACCGGTGACGTCGGACGACGCAATGACCGCCGACTGGGCGAAGGTTCCCTACGATGTTCTGTCGAAGATCTCGACGCGCATCACGAACGAGGTTGATGGCATTAACCGCGTCACCCTCGATGTGACGAGCAAGCCGCCGGGCACGATCGAGTGGGAGTGATCCCGCGGTAGTAAAGGGCCCGTTCCTTTGGGGAGCGGGCCCTTTACAACACCTCAGCGGAACCGGCCTTTCCCCAGCCAGCTAATTGAGGAGCCTTGTAGTCGACTTTCCTTGGCTCCGGGTCCCTGGGCTACCGGGGGTCGTCTCGTTGCCCACTTTCCGCCGTCTCTTCTCGAAGGCGGTGAAAAATCGCCACCTCACATTGATATCTGAGCCTCTGACGCCGTTTTTCCCCACTTCCGCAGGGAAGAAGACGGCCGCGGGGTGAGGGGGTTGCCGCGGCTAAAGGTGGGGCGGTGCGAGGGCTAGAGAGTGATTTCCTTGTGCCACGTCTCTTTGAGGAAATCCTGGCGCCAATTCATCTTCTCGTAGGCGAGATTTGCCCCCGTGGGAGAATCGGCGTCCACAAAAAGCTCGCCCCGGCCATAGCCATGTTCCATGGCAAGCAGGTAGAACGCATCGAGCAGCGCGTGTGCCGCTCCCTTACCGCGACCCTCGCGCGTCACGCCGAGATATTCCACGTGGGCCGTCTTCGACTCGGGAAGCCACGACGTCATGAGTGTGCCGATCACCATCGGTGCCGAACCATCCGCGGGAACGAGCTCAGCCAAAAGGTCGCGGTCCCACTCGTGATGCGCATACAGATCCGTGCGCTCGCACCACTCGTCGAAGCTCTCCTCGAAATGATTGAAGTGATCCTCAAAAGCATGCTCGAGAGCAGCGTGGGCCGCGCGGCGATCCTCATCGTCGGCAAGAGTGCGAACGCGAACATTTGCAGCTACGCGGGGGGCAAGGGAGGCGTCGGACTCCCGCTCCTTGATTTCTTGCACACGCGCGGGGATGTCCTGGTCCATCACCACCCAGGTGCGCGCTTTCGCAAAGCCAGCGTCAGCGAGAGCCTCCGCGCGGATAAAATCGCCCGGGCCGACCTCCGTGACGATCACGAAGCCCTCCTCGCCGCGCTTCTCGCCAAGCATGCGGGCCTGCTTCTCGATCCACTCCAGGCAGCGCGCGGCATGAGCGATATAGAACTCATCGCCACGACGCACCGCCCACTTCGCATCGATGCGACCCCGAGCGTGATCGTGCACCATCGCGTACGCCACAACCGGTGCCGGTTCCTCGCCAGAACCGCGTGATTCGCGAACCACCATCGCAGGGTGTCCTGCCTCAATCGTGTTGATGAGGTCGGTGCCGTCGAATACCTCAGAAGGATCAGAGGCGCGCAAAAGATCCCTCGCAATAAGGGCGATAGCGGGGTAATCGGCGGGGGTGGGAGTATCGACGAAAGCCATGGGTTCAGCCTAGAGCAAAGACCTGCACCAAAACTGTGTTGAAAAGTCCATTACTGCAGGTCAGGGGACTCCTTCGGGGGTTTTGCGCCGAGCTTGTCCTGAAGCCTCAAATGCAGTTCGGCGCGCATGCCACGCAGCGCAATAATGGTCGCGGCAAAGGCCGCAATGCCAGCGAGATACATCGCGGCATTCTGCCCATCAACGAACGACGCCTTTGCAAGATTCCAAGCCATATCCGGATTCGCAGAATTGCCCGGCTCGGCCAGGACCGTCGCTGACCCGATCGTCTGCTTAGCCTCCTCAAGCACCTGATCCGAAACACCGAGGCCAACTTCGCGCGAGGACAGGGAGAGGCGATAAGCGAGCATCCCCACGCCACCAAGAACCGCAGTGCCCAGCGCCCCGCCAAGCTCGTACGCCGTTTCGGAAATCGCCGAAACGGAGCCGGCCTCCTTATCCGGGGCCGACGACAGAATCGTATCGTTCGTGAGCGGCTCCGAGAACCCGATTCCAAGACCGATGAGGAACGTGCACAGGAAGTAGAAGAACGGGTTGAAGTGGACGGTCACGAGCAGCGGCACCGAAAGGCAGCCCATACCGCACGTGAAAAGGCCGAGAGCCACGAGCTGGTTCGACCGGAACTTTCGCGCAAAGACCGGGGAGATGAGTGCGCCGAGAATCGTCGCCACAACCATCGGAAGTGCCCAAAGGCCCGCCTCGATCGGCGAAAGTCCCGAAACAACCATGAGGTACTGCGGGAAGAAGAACAGCGTGCCAATCGTGATGAAGTACGCGATGCCGTTAATGAGTGTTGCCGAGCGGAACGTCGGCTCCGAGACCACATCCACATCGAGAATCGGGTTCGCAACAACGTACTGGCGACGCCAAAAGAGCGCGAGACCCGCCGCACCAGCGACCAAGAGGCCTACCTGCCAGATCGCGAAATCATCAATGAGAAGCTTGAAGCTCAGCACCAGCGCAAAGATCGACGCGATCAGCAGCACGGGGGAGAAAAGGTCGATGCGCTCGGCTTCCTCGAGTTCTGATTCGGGAACGTAAAGCTTCGCGAGGATCACGAAGACGATCACGATCGGCACGTTAATAAAGAACACGTACCGCCAGTTCGCGACCTCGAGCAAAATGCCGCCGAGAAGCGGGCCAATCGCACTACCGCTAGAGAAAGCTGCCGACCACAGTGCGAGCGCGAGACGCCTCTCCGAACGCTTCTGGAAAATGTGGCGGATCATACCGAGCGTCGACGGCATGAGAGTCGCGCCACCGAGTCCCTGGAGGGAACGACCCACGATCAGCATGAGCGGTGACGTACTAAAGCCCGACAAAACAGAGGCCGCGCCGAAGAGGGCAGAGCCCCACATCAAAAGACGAAGCCGCCCGAAACTGTCACCGAACTTTCCCATCACAATGAGCAGGCACGCGAGCACAAACGAGTACGAATCGACGATCCACAGAAGTTCATTTGCCGACGGATAGAGATCCTGCGAGATGCCCGGGAGCGAGATGCTCAGAACCGTGACATCGATACTGATCAGGAAAACTGGCAACAGAACGACAGCTAGGGCAGCCCAGCGCGCTCTCCACGACATTTCTATACACCGTCTTTAAATCTTTAGTTTATGGATCCAGTATATCTGACGCGTGACTGCTTGGCCCGCAAGTGTGGGGAACATCGTTATTGGGGTGTGTGGTGGACCACCTCTCAGGGCTGGCGACTCGAGCATCTGCGCGGAGGCGTTCCCGACGGCGGTCGATGACCTTTACTAGCGGTCCCAGTGGGTGACATGGACGGCACATGAGGGCGCGGAAGCAGATTTGGGGCGGCGGCTGTCAACTTTGTCCATTTTGCGGGACCAGTGTCCTGGTGCTCGGGTGTCATCTATGTGAGGATTTCACTAGGCCTTGAGACCTAGAACCCGGGCTGGGTAGCCCTCTAGGTGAAAGGTTGAACAATGCAGTATATCCGTATCGTTAGAAAGGGCCCCGGCTCTGCCGAGGGATTGAAGTGAAACACGGAAACGTAGTTGTTAGCGACTCGCTCGCTGAAAGTTATAAACGTTGGTTCCCAACTGAACGCCAGGTAGTTGCTCTTAGCGAAACTGACCTCACCGATGCTGCTGTGGTCGTGCTGTCCGAAGAGGATGTTCAAGACGGTAAAGGCAAAGAGATTGTAGAACTCGGCTGGGGTCTCCCGGTTATTGCGTGTGTCTCGGCCGACCGTAAAGATCTTATCGGTAAGGGTGAAATCGATGATGTGATCACCAAAGACCGCATTCAGAGCGATTATTTCGCACGTAAGGTTGAGAAATTTGCTCGCCGTTACGACCGCGAAATTCTCCCCCCGTTCTTCGAAGCTCTGGTTGACTACCGTGACCTTGGCAACTCGAACTTCCCGAGTCCTGGCCACCACGGCGGTCAGTACTTCCGCCGGCACCCCACAGGTCGCCGGTTTTTTGAATTTTATGGCGAAAACCTTTTCCGCACTGACCTTTCCAGTTCGGACGTCGCGCTTGGCGACCTTCTGATTCACGAAGGTGCCCCCGAAGAAGCTCTCGAACGTGCAGCTGAAGTTTTCCACGCTGACGACACTTGGTTCGTCCTGAACGGCACCTCTTCATCCAACAAGGTTGTTCTGAACGCTCTCCTTGCGCCGGGAGATGTCGTCCTGTTCGACCGCAACAACCACAAGTCGGTTCACCATGGCAGCCTCGTCATGGCCGATGCTAAGCCTGTCTACCTTGAAACCGAGCGAAATGCGTTCGGTCTCATCGGTGGTATCGACGCGCACTGCTTCGACGAAGCCTACATCCGCGAGCGTGTCGCGAAGGTCGATCCCGAGCGTGCCAAGGCCGAGCGACCCGTTCGCCTCGCCGTGTTCCAGCTCGGCACCTACGACGGCACCATCTACAACGCTCGCCGTGTCATTGATAAGATCGGTCACCTTTGCGACTACGTCCTGTTCGACTCCGCATGGGTTGGCTACGAGCAGTGGATCCCGATCATGAAGCAGTCCTCGCCGATGCTTCTTGACCTCAAAGAGAACGACCCCGGCATTATCGTGACCCAGTCTGTCCACAAGGGTATGGCGGGCTTCTCGCAGGCTTCGCAGATCCACAAGAAGGACAACCACATCAAGGACCAGGCTCGTTACTGCGATTCCGATCGCTTCAACAATGCATACATGATGCATGCCTCCACGAGCCCGTTCTACCCGATGTATGCGTCACTCGACGTTAACGCACGCATCCACGCAGATGGCTCTGGTGAAAAACTTTGGGCTGAGGCGCTCAGGGTTTCGATTGAAGCCCGCAAGATGATCCTGAAGGAATGCAAGTACATTCGTCCGTTCCTCCCGCCGACCGTTAACGGTGTTAAGTGGGAAGACACTCCGACCGAAGAAATCATGGCGAGCCGTGAGTACTTCGAGTTCAAGCCGGGCGAAACTTGGCATGGATTCCCCTCGTACCGCGAAGGCCAGTACTTCATCGACCCGATGAAGTTCCTTCTCACAACTCCCGGTGTTCGTAACACTGAGGACGGTTACGAGTATGAGGACTTTGGCGTTCCGGTCAATATCCTCGCTAACTACCTGCGTACGCTCGGTATCATTCCTGAAAAGTGTGACCTCAATACAATCCTCTTCCTCATCACGCCCGCAGAAACTCTGCCGAAGATGCAGGAACTGGTTGCTGCACTTGTTCAGTTTGAACAAATGCTGGACGAGGATGTACCGTTGGCCGAGGTGCTCCCGCGCGTTTATGCTGAAAACGAAGAGCGCTACCGCGGCTACACCATTCGCCAGCTTTGCCAGGAGATGCACGACTTCTATAAAGAGCGTGAGGTCGCGAAACTTCAGCGAGCAATGTTCCGTGAAGAGACCCTGCCGAAGAGCGAAATGAGTGCACGAGATGCGAACACCGCCCTTATTGCGGGGGATGTTGAACTCATCCCGCTCAGTGAGGCAGAGGGTCGAATCGCAACCGAGGGCGCATTGCCTTACCCCCCGGGCATCATTTGTGTTGTTCCCGGTGAGGTATGGGGTGGTGCCCAGCTCAAGTACTTCCTCACCCTTGAAGAGGGCATCAATGTGCTTCCCGGCTTCGCACCGGAGCTCCAGGGTGTGCACATGGTGAATGAAGACGACGGCTCTACGCGTGCATACGCGTACGTGGTCAAAAACTAATTAATTTGTCAAAGGGGTGGGGCCGCGGCGGTCCCGCGGCTCCGCCCCTAGACTATGGAGAATTGAAACATGAACGATAAACCAGTTCAAAAGAAAATGGGAGTTGTGCAGTTGACCATCCTCACGATGGTTAACATGATGGGCTCCGGCATTATCATGCTTCCTACGAAGCTTGCTCAGATCGGCACAATCTCGATCCTTTCTTGGATTGTCACCGCCGGCGGTGCGACGATTCTCGCGTACTGCTTTGCAAAGCTTGGTCGTTACAGTCGAAACGCCGGTGGCATGGGCGGCTACGCCGAATATGCTTTCGGTAAGTCCGGCTCGTTCATGGCCAACTACACCTACATTCTTTCGCTCGGTATTGCGAACATCGCGATCGCGATTTCGGCTGTTGGCTACGGCCTCACGCTCTTCGATATCGATACTTCAGGCATGAGCAATGGTCCCCTTATCGTGGGTGGTCTTGCCATCGCCACCATGTGGCTTGCAACCGTGCTCAACTTCGGTGGTGCCAGCATCACTGGCAAGATCGGCTCCATCACCGTTTGGGGCGTTATCGCACCGGTGCTCGGCATTTGCATCATCGGCTGGTTCTGGTTCTCGCCGTCCACATGGGCCGCCGCCTGGAACCCGCATGACCTTGGGTTCTTCAAGGCAGTTTCGTCCTCGATCGCAATGACCCTTTGGGCCTTCCTCGGTCTCGAGTCCGCTTCTGCGAACTCCGATGCCGTTGAAAATCCCGAGAAGAACGTTCCTATCGCGGTTATGGGCGGTACTCTCGGTGCTGCAGTTATGTACATCCTTTCGACCAACGTTGTCGCCGGCATCGTCAACCACGAGGAGCTCGCTGCATCGAACGGTCCGTTCGGCCTTGCCTTCGCACACATGTTCAACCCGGTTGTTGGACGCATCATCACTGCACTCATGGTTATTGCCTGCTTCGGCTCGCTCCTCGGCTGGCAGTTCACCATTGCGGAAGTTGCCCGCTCGATGGCGAAGGTTGGGCAGCTGCCTAGGATCTTCAACCACGTGACCAAAGCTGGCGCGCCGATCATCGGTATGTGCATCATCACCGGTCTGCAGACTCTCCTCTCGTTCTTCACGATGAGCCCGAGCCTTGCTGAACAGTTCGAGGTGCTTGTCAACCTTGCAGTTATCACCAACCTGATTCCCTACCTCCTTTCTATGGGTGCGGTCAAGATTCTGCAGAAGCGTTCTGGAGTTCCTGCAGGCAAGGCACGCGCAGTGAACGTGCTCGCATTTATTGCGGCTCTCTACTCGCTCTACTCCCTCTTCACCGCTGGCGAGCAGGCCATGATGGGTGGAGCGCTTGTCACCTTCTTCGGTTGGACCCTCTTCGGTGTCCTCGCTCCGCGACTGCTTGACGGGGGCAAGGGCGACGATGCCAAAGCCCACGAAGAGATTGAACAGGCTAAGCAAACCAACTCCGGCCTTAACCCAGCGTCGGCCTGATCTAGCTTGAGCCTAACGGGTTCGTTCCCGGCTCTATATGAGTGTCAGGACTGAACCCATATAACTAACTACCGCCCCGCTTGCTAATAGCTCCTGTAAGCGGGGCGGTTTTTTGTGCCTGGCTTTTGGGTGTGCTCACCCTTCGTTCTTTGCTAAAACGACACGAGGTGCTACCCCCCCCTTACGGACGGGATTGGAACGGGCAGAACAGGAGACCGTCGCCAGCGGTGTGCGCAGGTCGCTGTGATCGAATGCGAAGGCATTTGGCATCGGCGTCACTAGCTGTTAGTGAATGAATGTGATTTGTCAGCAGAGTTCAAGATTCTCTGGTGTCCAGGTGGACTTCTAAGCCATTCAGGTTGCCGAAACTAGACGAAGTACTAAGTTTGTGTAGTGTGCCAGATCCTCAGGGACGCTGTTGACATGCAAAACAGCAATAGAATCGTGGGGCGTCCAAAATGCTCCACCGGAGGTGACTCCTGGTCGATGACTGCCGTATGCAATCAAGTGCGAATGGTCCATACAGGAGCCAGGCGGCTGTAGTCCCCTGCGTCCGAGCGGACTGCCACAACGTCGCTGCGGTAGTAGTTCGCGCGATTCCGCAAACGTCTTGAACGTTCTTCTGTCTTGAAATAGCTAGTGTTGGCGGAAGTGAAGTGATGGCATTGAGCCTCGGGGCAATAGTGAGAAACTCTAGTCTTTGGTTTCGTTGTGAAGATCAAGCGTTGTGCCAACAGAACACTATCGATGAGCAAGCATAGGGATGTGGCTTTCGAATACGTGTGAGGCGTCCACGGGTCGGTGGGTAGCCAACATAAAGTAATCCCCACCTGGGAAGGTGGGGATTACCGTGCGCCATCAGGGATTCGAACCCCGGACCCACTGATTAAGAGTCAGTTGCTCTAACCAACTGAGCTAATGGCGCGATTATCCAACTATAGCAGAAGTCTGCGGCTATTTCTACGCTTTCGGTCTTAGAGCTGATTCGCGTTTGTATGCGAGTTCCGGCTGCTTATATGCAGTAGTGACCGGGCCACCACAGGGGCAAAAATGCCGGCCTGTGGTGGCCCGGGGTCAAGGAAGGCTCACGAAGCTAATGGCTATTAATCCACTGCTTGAGCCCCGTGGATTCCTAGTTCTCGATGGGCTTGATAAGCGGGAAAAGGATGGTTTCACGGATACCGAGACCGGTGATGGTCTGGAGTACACGGTCGATGCCGATTCCCATGCCGCCTGACGGAGGGAATCCGTATTCCATGGCGTCGCAGAAATCTTCGTCGTAACGCATTGCATCTTCGTCGCCGCCAGCTGCAAGCTGCGCCTGCTGCACGAACCGCTCCCTTTGGATAACCGGATCAGCAAGCTCGGAGTAGGCTGTGCCGATTTCCGAGCCACGGATGTAAAGATCCCACTTCTCCACGACGCCCGGGCGGTCGCGGTGATCGCGAGTGAGCGGGCTCGTCTCGACTGGGTAATTCATGACGAAAACGGGATTGTAGAGCTCTTCGGCGGGGATCAGATGCTCCCAAATTTCTTCGACGAGCTTTCCGTGGCCGAGCGTCTCTTCATCCACATCTACCTCAAACTTGCGGGCGAGTTCGCGAAGGTGCTCGGCGGAGGTTTCAGGAGTGATCTCTTCCCCTGCATAGTGTGAAATGCTCTCGTAGAGGTCGATGCGCTTCCATTCGCCACCGAGGTCGAACTCAGTGCCGTCATCGAGGGTGACCAAGGTTGAGCCGGTTGCTGCGATGGCTGCGTTCTGGATGAGTTCTTGTGCCAGATCGGCCATGACGTTGTAGTCGGCGTACGCCTCGTAGCACTCCAGCATGGTGAACTCGGGGGAGTGCGTCGAGTCCGCTCCCTCATTGCGGAAGTTGCGGTTGATCTCGAATACGCGGTCGAGGCCACCTACAACGGCACGCTTGAGGAAGAGCTCAGGAGCGATACGTAGCGAAACCTGCATATCGAACGCGTTCATGTGCGTATCGAAGGAACGCGCGGATGCACCTGAGGGCACAACCTGGAGCATAGGCGTTTCGAGCTCGATGTAGTTACGCTCGCGGAAGGTGTCGCGCAGAGCCTGGATCACACGAGTTCGCAAGCGTGCGATGCGCTGTGCCTCGGGGTTGACAATGAGGTCGACATAGCGACGACGCATTCGCATTTCGTCGCTGAGGTCGGTGTGGAGGTTCGGTAGTGGGCGAAGCGACTTCGAAGCCATTTCCCAACGGTCAGCGTAAATGGAAAGCTCGCCAGTCCTGGAGGTGCCGATTTCTCCGTGCACGAAGATGTGGTCACCGATATCAACGAGGCGGTTGAAGTCTTCGAATGCTTGTTCGCCAACTTCATTCTCCACAAGCATTGACTGCAAGCGTGAGTGATCCCCGGCTTGGAGAACGGCGAAAACGAGCTTGCCGGTCTTGCGGATGTGGACGACGCGTCCAGAAAGGCCGACTACGTCGCCGGTCTTTACTTCGGAACCTTCTAGTTCACCGTGCTTTTCGAGGACGGCCTGAATCGTCGAGGTGTTTTCTACACCAACGGGGTAAGGCAGACGCTCCTGCTGCTTGAGCATGTCGGCCCGCTTGCCCATGCGCACCGCGCGTTGGTCAGCGGTAGTTTGGGTCTCGACGCCCGCTTGGGGGCCAGCATTGAGCTCAGACACGATGATCTCTCTCTCTTGATGTTGTGACATTGTTCCTAGGTAAGGAACAAAGTCAGTGTAACAGCAAATCTGCGCGGCTGTGTTGCCTGTCTTACTGTGTATTGGCTTCTCAGTTAGTTTCCCGGGGGACGGTTTTTTCGCCTGGATATATGGAAATAGGGAAATAGGTTGCTGATCTTTATTCGCGGTCAAGCTGCAATTTGGTCGGTGAACCTTTTGGCCACGAAAGCGCACATAAAGGGGCGCCCGCGTGGAATGCTAGCTTTCCACGCGGGCGCCCCGCCGAAATTATTGGCAGATGTTGGTCTACCCGTCCTTACTTGTTGCGGATGACGTACCCGTAGGCGCGCTGGCGGCCGTCGTCTTCGGTCACCATGTGAACGCCCTGGAGCTCAGGAGCGAAGCCGGGCAGCTGGTTGATGCCCTCTTCAAGTGCCATGAAGTAGTCGTACTGCGGACCGCCCCAAACCTCACCGGGGACAACCACGACGACGCCCGGGGGGTAGGGAAGAGCGCCCTCGGCCGCGATGCGGCCCTTGCACTCTTCGATCGGGAGGTAGTCGACGTTGCCACGGATGAACTCGACGTTTGCTTCCTGCGGGGTCATTTCGACCTTCGGGAAGTTCTCCTCGCGGAACATGTCCTTCTGGAGCTGAGCAACCGTGCGGTTCTTGTAGAAGTCGTGCATCTCCTGGCAGAGCTGGCGAATCGTGTAACCGCGGTAGCGGTCCTCGTTCGCAGCGTAGATCTCCGGGAGAACTTCCTGAAGCGGAACGTCCTTCTCAACAGCCTCTTCGAAGCGGCGGAGCGCAGCGACGAGGTTCGAGTACTTCTGGATCGTGTCCGCCGGGGTGAGGAGGAACAGGATCGAGTTGAGGTCGCACTTCTCGGGAACGATGCCCTGCGTGCGCAGGTAGTTCGCGAGAATATTCGCCGGGATGCCGAAGTCCTCGTACTCGAAGCCACCGGTCTTGTTGATGAGGCCCGGAGTGGTGAGCAGGAGCTTCATCGGGTCAACGAAGTACTGGCCCTCAACGTAGCTGTCGAAGCCGTGCCACTGCTCGCCCGGGTGGAACTCGAAGAACTTACGGTTCGAAGCGATGGTCTCGGTGTCGTACGACTCCCAAGGCTTGCCGTCGACCTCGGCGGGAACGAACGGCTTGAGCATCTTGAGGTTGCCGAGGATGAGCTTACGAGCCTCAATCGAGTTCTTGAGGGCTTCGTGCCACAGCTTCTCGCCGGCGCCGTTCTCGTGCATCTTGGCGTTGATGTCGAGCGAGGCGAACAGCGGGTAGTAGGGGCTCGTCGAGGCGTGCATCATGTACGAGTTGTTGAACTGATCAAAGTTCACGTACCGATCCTGGCCCTTGATGTGCGAGTCCTTCTTGTGGATCTGCGAGGCCTGCGAGAAGCCAGCCTGCTGCTTGTGCACCGACTGGGTCACGAGGATACCGGGGTCGTTCTCGTCGAGCTCGAGGAGCATCGGCGAGCCTTCCTTCATGATGTCGATCCACTGCTCGTAGCCAACCCATGCGGAGTCGAACAGGATGTAGTCACAGAGGTGACCGATCTTGTCGACGACCTGCCGGGCGTTGTAGATCGTGCCGTCGTAGGTGCCGAGCTGGATGATCGCGAGGCGGAACGGGCGCTCAGCCTTTGCACGCTCGGGGTCAACCTTCTCGAGGCGCTCACGGATGTAGTCCTCTTCGAAGCAGTGCTCGTCGATGCCGCCGATAAGGCCGAACGCGTTACGTGCGGTCTCGAGGTAGACGGGCTTGCCGCCGGCCATGACGAGGGCGCCGTGGATGTTCGACTTGTGGTTGTTGCGGTCGAACAGCACGAGATCGTCGGGGCCAACAACAGCGTTGATGGCAACCTTGTTCGACGACGAGGTGCCGTTGAGGATGAACCAGGTGTTGTCGGCGTTGAAGATGCGAGCAGCAGCTTCAGTGGCCTGGACGGGCGGGCCGTCGTGGATGAGGAGGTCACCCATGGCGACGTCAGCGTTACAAAGGTCGGTGCGGAAGAGCTCTTCGCCGTAGAAGTCGAAGAAGCGACGGCCGGCCGGGTGCTGGCGGAAGAACTGGCCGCCCTGGTGTCCGGGGCAGTCGAACGGCGAGAAGCCGCGGTTGTAGTACTTCGTGAGCGCGCCGAAGAACGGGGGGAGAACCTCGTCCTCGAACTTGTCAGCGGCGGCAGCGATCTGGCGAGCGAAGTAGTCGCCCTGGAGCTCGTCGAGGGCGATAACGCCGTGGAGGCCCTCGAGGTTAGTGGTGTCCTTGGTGCTCTTCACGGCGGCGAAAACGGGAATACCGAAACCGTATTCGTTGATCTCGGCGACCTTACCCGCGTCGATGTCATCCTGGTCGAGGATGATCGCGGAGATGTTCGCGAGGTCGCCGCCCTGGAGTGCGGTCAGTTCGTAGCCGGGAATCGGATGGATCGTTGTGTCAGAGCCGAGAAGAGCGGCGCTGACTCCAATAGTCCTGCGGAGCATTTTCACTTTCCTTGCATTGGAGAAAATCTCGTCGGCACAACTCTGTCCGACACCATGACGCTACACCTTCGAGGTTGTGTTTTTCTAGGGAGTTAAGTCCCTTCGCTTGCTGCCGTAACGGGATGTTTACGTTGAGCGCGTCTGCGATTTGCGTGGGGTCGGGTTTTGTGCACCTCTCTGCAGCCCCGTCCAAGTTCACCCAAATAGTGATCTAGATCCTTTTGTGGATGGGGCGCTCCCAGTGTTGCGGCCTGCGGCTTTGCCTTTGGGGTCCGATGGTGGCATGCGTGACACCGTGACTACGGGCGCAGTGTGGTGTGTGCCTCGTCGGGGGGGGTGGGCCTTGGCGTTTCAGTGGGGCGACACCCTTAAGTACGGTTGCGACACCTTTGAAACTGCACGGCGAGACTGAAAGTGGGCAGCGCTCGTCGATATTTGTTGCCCGCAATCCTCCTAATTGGGAGTTTTTCTGGATATTTAAAGTTCCACAGCGTATTGGTCTGATTTAGGGGGATAGTGCGCACGCACTTCTTGCTCGGTGAGGGGCGGTATTGAAGGTGGGGGTTGCGGGTTTTGAGGGGCATCGGGCGTTGGGGCGCTGACGGTGGGTGTTGCGGGTGCTGGCGCGGTTGGCTTTGGGGTGGGGTGTCGGTCGGTTCGTTGGTGGTTGCTTGTTTGAAGGTGGTGAAAAGTGGCCGCCTGGAGCTTGGATCCGGGCATCTGGGGCTGTTTTTCACCACTTTCGCGAGAGGGGCGGCTG